>NZ_CP054699.1:640714-961071 GCF_022558445.1 Candidatus Contubernalis alkalaceticus | reverse complement strand
GAAAATGATTTAAAAACCACATTTTTCTTAACAGGTTTTTGGTTAGAAAAATATCCGGACATGGTAAAACAAATTTCTGAAGAAGGGCACGAAATCGGCAACCACACATACACCCATCCCCATCTCAATACCCTCTCTGAAGCAGAGATTAAATCAGAAATAGAAAAAACCCACCGGCTAATCAAAGACATCTGCGGACAGGAAGCCAACCTGTTTAGGCCGCCCTTTGGAGAATACAGCAATAAAGTTATTAAAACCCTGGATGAATGCGGATACAAAACCATACAATGGAGCGTAGACTCACTGGACTGGAAAGAGGGGGGCAAAGAATCAATCGTCAACCGGGTGACCAGTATGGCTCACAATGGTGCCATCATTCTTTTTCACAACAACGGGGAGTACACCGCCGAAGCCCTTCCGGAAATCATCGAAAAATTAACTGATGAAGGTTTTACCATTGTACCTATTTCTGAATTGCTTTATTCTAATAACTATTACGTAGACCCCCACAGCGGGGCACAAAAAAAGAAAGAATAGGCACAGGAAACACATGATAAAAAGAACGTTAAGGCAAGCCTTAACGTTCTTTTTTACTATAAGTAAAAATAATTTTCAATACAGCCTACTTTATCTTACTTTTCGCCTTATTTTTTCCGCAATACTTTTCACTTCATTCCTAAAATTTTCTATAGTATGGTCTAAAATATCCCTTCTTCTTTCATAAGCCCAGGAGAATTCCTTCCTATGCAATTCAAACCGGGGGCCATATTTTTCTTTAAAGTTATCCCAGGTCCCCACGTTCATTAGGAAAAACAAAAGGCCGGCAATAACCGCCAGAGAAACAATCCTGATTATACCTCTCCAAATTTCCCGTCCCCCTTCCGGAGGAATCTGAGCAGCCGTGCCGCCTGGAGGGGTTTCCTCTCCCTCTACCTCACCCTCTGTCCCATAAAAATAATGACCAACAGAATCGGCAAAATAAGCGATTCCATTTTCAGCAGACTCCCGGGTATTGGTATGAGCCCCAACTTCTAAAAGCAGTGAAAGAGGAGTTAGATCCTGATTATAATTACCCTGGGCCAGCATAATTCCCTTAACAAGACCCGGGTGAATTTGATCAGAAATAGATTTTAAATCCATGGCAAATTCCTTGTTTACCTGCATGTGTGCATTCTGTCTTCCCACCACGAACAATATTTGTGTTGCAGGCACACTATCCAGCTTGGTAGCATACGCTTCAGGAGGGGCCGCATCCCGGTGCACATCGAAAATTGCATCAGGTTCCTGCTCTAATAGTTCCAATACCGTATCCCTGGAACGGCGGTAGGCTCCCCGGTCATGGGGGGTGTGGAGGTCTTCGGAAAAAAGGGCTTTAATCCCTTTTTCCTCTAAAGCCTGCTGAAAAGCCCTCCCTACCTCATGAATCCCCCCTTCACCATCAATGCTATCGGTACCATCAGTGGGCACATAGGATTCCGCATTATGGGTGTGATAAATGGCAATGGCCTTCTTAAGCTCCCCCCCTTCATCCTCCTGAACAAATTCTGTCCCGTAGGGATTAATCCCCCCGGCTGCCTCTTCAAAATTCTCCGATAAAGTTCGGGACAGGTTAGCCGGGGGAGTCAACTGTACTTTTCCCTGGTACCGTCCGTAGGCCTTATAACCCTCCACTTTAAAAACCTTGTAATGTCTATTATCCTGGGCTATAAATTCATCATTCACAGACCACCTGCGTCCCGTAACGGTAAGCTGTCTTCCTTGTTCATCCAACAGCTCGAAATATTTTCCCTGGGCGATTTCCTCTGGGGTCAACTCATCAAAAGTAATGTCCTGCACAGGTTTTAAAACAATCAATTCCAGCTCTTGTGCACTCAGTATCCCAATACTTAAAACTAAAAGAATAGCAAAGGCCGGCGGGATATATAATAATAGTTTTATAAACTTTTTTGTCCAGTGACTTTTACTAGCCATGTTTTGGCCCCCCTTGAAGTCTTTCTCTTGTTTCACCCACCACTTCTGCCAACAGCACCGCCAGCATTCCGGCGATTACCACCGTCCCAAAAGCTCCCCCTGCTCCGACCTCCAGGTCGGTAAAGGGTAAACCTCTCAGCTGTATTTCCAAAAGACTGACCAGATCCAATAAAATTACTCCCAAGACTCCACCAATAAATGCAGCCCTTCTAGATCTCCCCCAGAGATAAGCAATAACCCCGGCGGCTATAGCTGGAAAATATATGGGATCCAGATCAAGCCCCCCCCCAGGTCGAATGGAAAGGATTTTGTCACTTAAATAAACAATCACTGTAACCAGGAGTGCCGTGGCTATAGCCCGACCCTTTTCCTGAGCAGTATCCGCGGTAACTAAAAGATACAGGCAAACCCCCAGAGGAACCAGTGCTCCTCCCACATTAATAAACACATTGTTTCCCAAGGGAATAGGAGGAATAAAGAGACCGGCCAGCATAAGCAGAAGAATAACCAGTGCCGTTTCTTTAGTCAATTTCATTCTATCTAAAACCCGGTGCAGAAAACCCAAGTAAACCAAGGCAGTAACCAGCGTCAGCACAATAATTCCGGGAGAAAATATGTACATGTCTTAACCCTTCCTTTTCGTCTTTCCTTTTTTTTATTGTCCCCGGGAAAGGTATGATTATACTCTGCCCATGACACACAAAAAAACACCCCAAAAATACTTTAAGGGGTGTTTCATATGTGAGAGAAAACCTCTTCATTAAACCTTGCAAGCTTAACCGCAGGAACCGCAGTTTGACGTAGTGCAGGAACCACATCCACCGGAACCGCCTGGGGTTGACGGCCTCCTAAAGGTAGAAAGCATTTTTTTTACCTTTCCACTACAGGAGGGACACTTGAAACTGGAACCGTCCTCTCCCAGCTTACAAAATTTTTCAATTTTTTTTTCGCATTCCTGACACTTAAATTCATAAAGCGGCACTCTAATCCCCTCCGAATTATAAATTAAAGTTGCGTCTTACAGCTGAACAAATCGTGTAGAGAGAACAGCTTCCAGCTTGGATATTTTGCTCAGCACATCATCTGTTATGGGACAGTCCACCTGAAGCACCATCACAGCCTCTCCACCAATGGAAGCCCTTCCCACCTGCATGCCGGCAATATTGACGTCATTGTTTCCCAGGGTAGTGCCCACTCGGCCGATAACCCCTGGCTTATCCACATAGGTGATGACCATCATGTATTTGGAGGGAACTACTTCTATATTGAACCGGTCAATGTGTACAATACGAATATCGTTTTTGCTAAACAGAGTTCCGGCAATGGTTTTGGTCTCTTCTTTAGTCTTGACTCTAATAGTTATCAAGTTGGTAAAATTATCCACCGTCTTGCTAATAATTTCAGTAACCTTCATGCCCCTCTGTTCGGCAATGGCCGCAGCATTTACATAGTTAATATTCATATCCCCCAGCATAACCTTCAAAAAGCCGATGAGAAGAGAAGTAGTAAGAGGCTGTACTGGATAATTGGCAATTTCACCACTGTAAATAACCTCAATGGTTTCAATTTGTCCATTATACACCTGAGTATAGAAACTTCCCATAATCTCCATCAGAGGAATAAATGGTTTCACATCATGCAGAGTTTCCGGCGGAATAATGGCCACATTGACGGCAGTAGAAACAGGCTGTCCCAATAAAGCGTTAACCATCTGCTCTGCCACCAGTACCGCTACACCAATCTGAGCTTCCTTAGTAGAAGCCCCCAAGTGCGGAGTTACAATCACGTTGTCCAATTCCAAAAGTATATTATTTACTGCCGGCTCCTCTTCAAATACGTCTAAAGCTGCCCCGGCAATTTTCCCACTTTTTACAGCTTCATAGAGAGCCTGCTCGTCAATCAGTCCACCCCGGGCACAGTTAATAATCCGGGCGCCCTCCTTCATCATAGACAGCTCCCTTTCACCGATAAAGTGATAAGTTTTGCTGGTCTTGGGAGTGTGCAGGGTTAAAAAGTCTGCCCTTTTAATAATTTCATCTGGCTCACAAAGAGTAACTCCAATCTTTTTAGCCCTCTCTTCAGAAATATGGGGGTCATACCCCAAAACTTCCATCTCAAAAGATTTAGCTCTTTTCACCACTTCGCTTCCAATCCTACCCAGGCCAAAGATCCCCAGAGTCTTCTTAAAGAGTTCTACCCCTACAAACTGGCTCTTTTTCCATTCATTGCTTTTAAGGGAAATGTTTGCCTTTGGAACGTTCCTGGCCAGAGCCAACATCATGGCCACAGAGTGTTCAGCAGTAGCAATGGTATTGCCCTCGGGAGCATTTACTACCATAATACCTTTTTGTGTTGCTGCCGCAACATCAATATTATCAACTCCAACCCCTGCTCGCCCTATTACTTTTAAATTCTTACCTGCATTAATAATTTCTGCGGTAACCTGAGTCTGACTTCTTACGATAAGTCCATCATAATCAACAATAGCTGCCTTTAGCTCCTCAGGTGTATGGTCTGTCTTTACATCTACCTGAAATTTCTCCCTTAATTTCATAACCCCCAGGTCAGAAATGGGATCACTTACTAAAACCTTCATTTATCTTTCCCCCTCCAAATTAATTCTTTCCTTCTAAAAATTAAAAAAACCTCCCTAATCACAGATGAGAGGATTCCTCAAAACCCTTTTAACATTTGTTACAAAAATAACTATGTACTGCCCTACCCCATGCTGCAGTGTGATGAGGCCTTAACAACAGCTTATGATTTGCAGGATAATGGCAGGTTGAGGAGCAACCGTCTCGACAACAGCTATTGTTTTTTGTACAATGAATACTACATTTTTACATATTAAACCTACCTCATAATGTTTAAGGCCTAAAAGAAAGAATAATGTTGATTTAACAACTATTTTTTTCTTTTTTGCTAAAATAAATATATCACAAGTAAAACCTATAAGCAAGTTATTATTCAGTCTCTTTGATGAAATATTTAAAAAGATCCAGCATTTTGGAGTCCCGAACCCACATGGTTTCCGGGTGCCACTGCACCCCCATTACCAGATTTTCCCCGGTTCCCTCCAAGGCCTCCACCAGACCATCGGAGGCATAGGCACAGGAGATAAGTCCCTTACCTAGTTTGTTTATCCCCTGATGATGAAAACTGTTTACTCGATGGCTTTCCTGGTCAAAAATAGAAGCTAATCGACTGTGAGGGGTAATATATACCTTATGAGTGGGATACCAGCGGGGTGCATCCTGCATATGTTTTATATTCTTTTTCTTCCTCAAACCAATGTCCTGATAAATAGAACCCCCGGCAGCCAGGTTAATCATCTGCATCCCCCGGCATATACCCAAAATTGGGAGATTCAAGTTCAATGCTTCTTCCGCCAGGATTAATTCCAGATAATCCCGAGGAGGTTCTATTTTCCCCTGGCCAAAGACAGGTTCCTCTCCAAAAATAAATGGATCCGGATCCCCACCGCCGGACAAAATAATTCCATCAAAAAAACTAAGAATCTCCTTTATGTTTTCTATATTTTCCAGGGTAGGTATAACCAAAGGGATACCCCCCGCCGCTTCCACCACCAGAGAATACCATAAGGAAAGGCTGTTGACCCTACCCTCTTCCTGGTGAACAGAGGTAATACCAATTTTAGGCTTCTTTATATCTTTCCCCTCCCAACAGAAAAATGGTTATCATATAAATAGTTTATTTAAAAAAAAATAAAAACGTGAACAATCACGTTTTTATTTACTCTTTTTAAAAAATAATAATTAAAGAATTAAAAATCAATGAGTCCAAGACTAATTCTCAGGGCCTCGTTTACTCTTACCATAATTTTTTCATCCAAATTAGTTACTTTTTCCCGAAGCCTCTGTTTATCAATCGTTCGAATCTGTTCCAGAAGAATTACGGAATCCTTATCCAACTGGTTGTTCTTAGATTCTATTTCCACATGAGTTGGAAGTTTGGCTTTTTCGATCTGAGAAGTAATAGCCGCAATAATCACTGTAGGGCTGTATTTATTTCCTATATCATTTTGGATTACCAATACTGGTCTAACCCCGCCCTGTTCAGAACCAACTACCGGGCTTAAATCAGCATAGAAAATATTCCCCCTCTTAACATCCACCTTGTTTTCCACCATGCTCACACTCCGCTAACCATTTGTTCGGCCAGATCATCAGCTTCATTTTCTGCTTCCAGTGCTTCATTTGCCAAAGTTAAATTAAGTTGGGCCATCTCCATGTATCCTTTTTGCATTCTCTCTCTAATATAGCGTTTTTTCCTCTCGTGCAGGTACAATTTCATAGCCTCCCGGATAAATTCACTGCGGGTCCTTTTTTCAGTTGCCACAATACCATCTACCTCCTGCAGCAGGTTGCTGGGTAGACTAATCATGATTCTCCTGGTTTCTGCCAATAAAGGCACCCCCTAAAAAAGATATTAAAAGTATTTATTCGCACATATACATAATCTTATACACTCTGGAATGAAATACTTTACGATTCTATATTTCCCAAAAGAGTCCTGGTACACTTCACCCGGCCCTTTTCCAAATACACCCGGGGAACTCTTTTACTTATTGCACAGGTTACCTCATAGTTAATTGTTCCGAGCCAATGGGCTATTTCTTCCGCAGTAATCACTTCTTCTCCCTGCCTGCCCAGGACGACTACTTCTTCACCTTTCTGTATCTTTGGGTCTTCACTCCCCAAGTTCACCATCATGTGATCCATACATATTCTTCCCACTACCGGAAACCTTTTACCTTTAATAAGCACTTGTGCTTTTCCAGAGAGCAGGCGGGAATAACCGTCACCGTAACCCAGCGGAAGGGAAGCAATCCAACAATCCTCTTGGGTTACAAAGATACTTCCGTAACTAATTGCTGTCCCTGGGGGCACCTTTTTTAAAAATATTACCCTGGTTTTTAACGACATGACCGGTTTCAAAGGTACTTTTTCTCTTTGAACATCCTGGGAGGGATATAAACCGTAAAGGCTGATTCCCAGGCGTATCATATTAAAATGGGACTCCGGCAGGTCAATAGCCGCGGCGCTGTTTGCCGCATGCCACACCGGCACCTCTATTCCCTTTCCCGAAAACAGCTGCATCATTTCTTCAAATCTGGACATCTGCTGCATTGTATATGTTTTATCCCTGTCGTCAGCGGCAGCAAAATGAGTATAAAACCCTTCAATTTCAACAGAAGGAATCTGGTTTAATTCATCAATAAAGATAGTCAAATCCTCCCTGGAGCATATCCCCAACCTTCCCATGCCGGTATCCACTTTTACATGAACTTTTGCAGTTTCACTCCTTCTTAAGGCCTCCCTGGAAAGGGCCCAGGCCAGATCCAGATGAAAAATTGTGGGTATTAACCGCTGATCCAAGAGTTCTCCAGCCTGTTGAGGATGAGTATACCCCAAAATCAATATAGGCGCTTCAATCCCGGCTCTTCTCAATTCCATTCCCTCGTCAATAAACCCTACACCCAAATAATCGCAGCCGTTCTGCACCGCTGCCCTGGCCACCTCAACAGCACCGTGGCCGTATCCATCTGCTTTTACCACTGACATAATCTTAACCGACTTTCCTACTGCATCCCTAAAAGAATTTAAATTATAAGCCAGATGATCCAGGTTTATTTCTGCCCAAGTCGGCCGCAGCGAAGAAGGGAAAAGCATTCACTACACCACTCCTATAATAACGGTGAACAACGGTATATGAGGAAATAGCTGCTGCTCCGTGTACCATTATCTACTGTATTATTTATTTTATTCCACAACATATTTGATTATTCCTGCTGAGAAAGAAGTTTAATAAATACCTTTTTATACCATAGTCAATCTGTCATCCCCCAGCATAAAAGCATCATGAACAATCTCTGCCGCCAGATTGATCTTATCTTTTTTAATAAGGCATGACACCTTAATTTCTGATGTGCTGATAATTTCAATATTTATATCCTTATCCGCCAGGGCTTTAAACATAGCAGCAGCTACCCCGGGGGAATTTGCCATTCCGGCTCCAATAATGGATATCTTGGCCACATTTTCATCAAAATATATCTCCTTAGAACCGAACTGATCTGATATTTCCTTTAGAATAGACAGAGTTTTGGAAAGGTCACCCTTGTTAACAGTGAACAAAATGTCATTTTCCTGTTCCTTGCGGATGCTCTGCACAATTAAATCTACATTAATTCCCGCTCCAGCAATCCGGGTAAACACTTTAGCCGCAATTCCGGGCTTGTCGGGTACTCCGATAATAGCTATTTTTGCTAAATCTACATCACAAGCAATTCCGCTGACTACGAACTTTTCTTCCATAGACGTTACCTCCCTGATCATCGTTCCCTCTTCCTGGGAAAAACTGGAACGGACATGTATTTTCACACCAAAGCGCTTGCCAAACTCTACCGCCCGGGGATGCATCACCTTAGCTCCCAGGTTGGCCAGTTCCAGCATTTCATCATAGGATATATAGGGAAGTTTTCGGGCATCTTTCACCATGTTGGGGTCTATGGTATAAATACCACTTACATCAGTATAAATCTCACAGACCTCCGCTTTCAGAACTGCCGCCAGAGCTACAGCGGTAGTGTCTGAACCGCCCCTGCCCAGGGTTGTAATTTCCCCTTGTTGATCTGCTCCCTGAAAACCGGCTGCAACCACTATTTTCCCCTGGCTAAGTTCCTCCATTATGCGCTCCGGGTTGATATCCAAAATCTTTGCCCGGCTGTGATTAGAGTCTGTCAATATGCCCGCCTGCCTACCGGTCAAAGAAACAGCTCTAGCCCCTATAGACTCCAAGGCGGCACTCAAAAGGGAAATAGTAACCTGCTCCCCTGTGGACAGCAGTACATCCAATTCTCTCTCCGGTGGATTTTCAGACAAATCATAAATCATTTTAACCAAATTGTCGGTAGTTTTTCCCATAGCTGAGACTACCACTACCACCTGGTTACCCTCCTGCTGAAGCTTATAGAGCTTTTGGGCAATTTTTTGAAGCTTGTCCAAATCAGCCACGGAAGTTCCACCGTACTTTTGTACAAATAGAGCCATAGAAACTGCCTCCTGAGTAGTTATTTTTTTTGGAGAAAATAGTCCAACAGCTGCACTCCAGAGAAAAATATGTTTTGAGCCGCTGCCGCTGTTTCCTCATGAAAACCGTTAGTAGTCCCTTCCTGGTTTTTCCTGTGATCATATAATAAAAAGGGCACCGGCTCAGCCGTATGTGTTTTCAATGCCAGGGGGGTGGGATGATCCGAAAGAAACATGATTCTAACGTTCTCGAAGCCCTCCAGATTATTAATAATTTCCCCTAAAACTTTTTGGTCAATCTCCTCTATGGCCCTGATCTTAGTCTCCAGGTCTCCCTGGTGACCTGCTTCATCGGGGGCCTCTATATGAATGTAAACATAATCATTTCCATCCTTTAACTCCTGCAGTGCAGCCCGGGCCTTTCCAATAAAATCCGTATGAATATTTCCCGTAGCTCCGGGGACTTCTACCACCTTAAGCCCCGCACAAATTCCGATTCCTTTAATAAGATCCACCGCAGAAATTACTGAACCCGTAAGTCCGTATTTCTCTTCAAAGGGTGTCAGTACAGGCTTTTTCCCCTGCCCCCAAAACCATAGGCAGTTAGCGGGGTTTAAGCGGCGTCTTTCCCGATCCTGGTTTACCGGATGAGCAGGAAGGAACGAATCCGCCGCCTTCATGAGCTGCATCAGCTTTTCCTCTCCCCGGGGAAGATAAGAGCCAATTTTTTTATCAGAAATATCATGAGGAGGGGTAAGATTAACTTCCTCAGCCCCTCCTTTCCATACCATCAGGTGCCGGTAGCTAATTCCAGGGTAAAATATTATATTCTCGCACCGAAGATTCCGGTTTACCTCTTCTATGAGTTGGGAAGCTTCTGAAGTGGTTATCTCCCCAGCACTGTAATCCACCATTACTTTTTGAGCAAAATCCTGCTCTTGAGATAGCGTAACCAGGTTGCAGCGAAAAGCCACGTCCTCTTCCTCTAGAGCTACCCCCATACTCACCGCTTCCAGAGGTGACCTCCCGGTGTAATAAATTTCAGGTTCATATCCCATAACTGAGAGGTTTGCCACATCGCTTCCCGGAGGATAACCTTGGGGCACGGTGGCAACCATGCCCACCTCCCCCTTTCGGGCTAAAAAATCCATGTTAGGGGTCCGGGCCGCCTCCAGGGGAGTCTTATTCTCCAACGCTTCTATTTTATAATCGGGCATTCCATCACCCAATACCACAATATATTTGCATTTACTCATCACGTAAACCTCTATACTTTCTTATTCTCATTTCTTATGCTCCGCTTTCCACCCGGATCACCTGACTGATTTCTTTAATACAGGACAAAGCCTCTATCTTACGAAGAGCGTTGAAAAAATACTCCTCTTTAATGTGATGGGTAACCATCACTACCTCCGCTGTATCCTCTACTTTTCTCTTCTGGATAATCATGTCAAGACTTACCTTTTCCTCTCCAAATAAACTGGACAGGCTGGCGAAAACCCCTGGTTGGTCGATGGCTTTCAACCGAAGGTAAAACTTTGATGTATGACTGCTCAAATGTTTAACAGGCTTAGGAGCAAATTCCACTTCCATCATATCATTATCCACCTGGTGATTGATCAACCGGGCCGCCTCAATAATATCCGCCACCACCGCACTGCCTGTAGGCATCTGTCCGGCGCCCCTTCCATATAACATAATCTCTCCTACAGCGTCCCCTTCAAGAAAGATGGCATTAAACTCATAGTTGACTGCCGCCAGAGGATGATTTTGGGGAATCAAGGTAGGATGAACCCGAAGCACTATTCCCTCCTGCTCCCGGTCACCGATGGCCAGAAGCTTCAATGCATAACCCAATTCCTCTGCATAACGAATATCCCTCAAGGTAACCTTATCTATACCCTCGGTGTAAATACTGTCCATCTCAATGGAGGAATTAAAAGCCAGTGAGGCCAGAATAGCCAGTTTGTAAGCAGCATCCTTGCCCAACACATCAGAACTGGGGTCCTGTTCAGCAAAACCTTTTTCCTGAGCTTCTTTCAGTGCATCCCCATAGCTCATCTCCAGGGTGGTCATTCGGGTTAAAATATAGTTGGTGGTACCATTGATGATACCCATAATTTTTAATATTTTATTGGCCGCCAGACAGTGTTTCAATGGGCGGATTATAGGAATTCCCCCGGCCACACTGGCCTCATAAAAGATATTAACTCCGTTTTCAGAGGCCAGTTGAAACAGCTCCTGCCCATACTGAGCCAGAAGGTCTTTATTGGCCGTAACCACGTATTTCCCCTTTCTCAAAGCCCTCTTTATTAAGTCCCTGGACTGATCTACCCCGCCCATTACCTCTACTATTATCTGAATATCGGGGTCAGCGATAATATCTTCTGCATCCAAAGTCAGCTGAACTCCCTCCAGCCCTGCTGCCCTATCCTTATCCAGGTTTCGCACCAGCACCTTTTTAATCTGCAGCCGGGTTTTAATTTTTCCCTCAATTTCAGCACCATTATTTTTAATAATGTTCATGACTCCGGAACCTACTGTGCCGCATCCCAGCAAACCAATATTTATAATATCTTTTACCATTTTTGCTCCTCCATTTTTTTAAAATTAAAGCTCTTCTTTTTTTAGAATTATTCTGCATAGCTTCGAAAATTTCCTGTTTTCTTAATTAAATAAATAAAAAACACGGATTATCTCCGTGCACAAGGTTTAAAAGGTTTAATCGCATAGAGAAGAGGCGACTTTTACCATTTGTACGGGTTCCAGCTCCCCAGTGATTATATATATTTGTTCCTGGAACTGCCAAAAAAGGGTATTAATACCTTGGTCCTCCCGTATAAAACCGTAATCATCCCCTACGGAAACCCTTTCGGCCCCCACCGCATTCACCCCGGCAGCAGTCTCCACCAGTTCCCCCTCCCTATTCACCGGTCCATTTTGTATCAGAGAAAACTGACTTAAACCCCGGTAATGAAATATCACCGACCGGCAGCCGGGCTCCTCACTCATGGTAATCAGGTCTAACTGCACGCCTGAGGGCAGGTAAGATGGTAGTTTCAGTGGAAAATCCACGGCCTCTCTTACTTCCTCCATTGTGAGGGACAGTGCCTGGCACTGAGCTTGAGCCTCCTCCCAGGAGAAATCCGATTCAAACAGTTCAGGGCTAATATCATTATTTATAACAATCTCCTGATAACGGAACTCACTTACCTGACTTCCCTGGTCGTCATAAACCTCAATTAGAAAGGGTACCAATTTCTTTTTTTCCAGCCATATTATTTCCTTAAACCAGTGAGAGGTCTGTTCCTGGGGAATAACCTCCAATATGTAAAAGTTACTGTTGTCGTGTCTTTCTTCACCGATGATAGTAAGTTCCCTGGCATTCAACAGATTGTTCCAAAAACCCGACAGCAGGAAAGGAGTATGACTTTCCTCCTTAAGCGGCTCACTAATCCGATAATAATCTTTTAATTCCGGATGATATATCCAGATGTCCTCTCCAGAACTAATAATAACCTGACGGGCTTCTCCTCCGGACATTTCCAAACGATACTTTCCCGGACTTTGAAACCACTGTTCAATGGAGTAAACCTGGAGCGCTTCAGGAGAAAAAATCTCCATTTCCATCTTTAAATGGTACGTTTTTACCCTTTCCATCCGCTTTTCTATATTTCCCTTGAGTTTTTCCGGAGACATACTGCAGCCACCTAGAATACATATACATAGAAGAACAATAAACAGCCTAAAGATTAATAGCTGCCTCTTTTTTATTATAAGAAACCTCCTTCTTCACAGTTTTTTATTCCTGCTTCTGATGGATGGCCTTAATAATATCCTGCCTGCTGATGATTCCCACCAGTTTTCGGTGTGAACTTACCACCGGGACCCGGTTAATTTCCTTTTCCACCATTAGGGTAGCAATATCATCTAGAGGAGTATCCTCCTGCACAGAAATAATTTTAGTGCTCATAATATCAGCCGCCTTGATGGCCACCATCTTTTTTAAATCCTTCTCAAATTTCGTAGGGTTGTTAAAATAAAATACTCCCCCCAAAATTTCAACAAATGCGGGAATTTGAAATTTTTTGCCCTGATAAATCAAATCTCCCTCGGTAATGATTCCAAGAACCCTGTTGTCATCACTGACCACCGGCACTCCCCCTATGCCGTTTTCCAATAGAACATTGGCCACCTCCTGCACTGTATCATGCTCTTTAACCGTAATCACCTTTTTTTTCATAATATCTTCTGCCTTCAAGTGCTTACACCTCCGCTTTTATTCATTCTAAAATTTTTAATATATTATAAGCAATATTTTACCTCAAATCACGGTTAAAGTAAAAAAGTTTATCTACTATTTCTTCCGGCAGATTTAACAGGGCATTTAGAGTGTTGGGAAGTTCATTAATCAGGTCTCCCGCCGTCAGGCCCGCCTCACCAGTCACCCGGGCCCTGCGGTCCCCGGCCAATCCATGCAGGTAAACCCCCACCACGGCAGCATCACCGGGGGTAAGCCCCTGGCCAATAAGACTGGTTATCAATCCTGTGAGCACATCTCCTGTGCCCCCACTGGCCATCCCGGAATTACCGGTAATGTTTATAAATAACTCCCCGGTGGGAAGGGCCACAACAGTCCTGGCCCCCTTTAAAACAATAGTTACCCCCCAGGTCTGGGCAAAATGTCCTGCTGCCTGAAGCCGGCCTTTTTCTACATCCTCCACAGTCCGGTTCAAAAGCGTGGCCATTTCTCCTGGATGCGGAGTAAGCACCAGAGGCTGTTTACACTCTTTCAGCAGGTATTTATCCCTGGCCAGGAGAGTAAGCGCCCCGGCATCCAATACTAAAGGAACGGGAGTGCCCTGAAGGATGCCCGCCAACAATGAAAAAGCTTCTCCATCGGGGTAAATACCGGGGCCAATTCCTGCAGCATCACAGCTTTCTAGAAAAGTAAGCACTGGATCTAGAGCCTTAGAAGAAAGACCTTGGTCTAAAGTTTCCGGTAAGGGGTAAGTCATCACCTCCGTCAGCTTTGCCTCTAAAACAGGATTTAGCCCCACAGGAACTCCCACCGTAATTAATCCTGATCCACTGCGCAGAGCCGTTTCACCCGCCATAGCCACCGCACCGGTAAATCCCGGGGAACCTCCCAGAATCATCACTCTCCCGTAGGTACCCTTGTGAGAATTGGGTTTTCGCTTGGGCAAAAGCTGCTGCACCATCTTTTGTGTAATCAGATTTACTTTAACTTCCCTATCATCCATCAATTCCTCAGGAATGCTGATAGCCCCTACTATAACTTCTCCTGCATATTCAGCCCCGGGATAAAGGAACAAACCCTGTTTAGGCAGAGCAAAGGTAACTGTTTTTTGGGCCTTTACGGCCCTACCTAAAACTTCTCCCGTATCCGCATGAATGCCTGAGGGGATATCCACAGAGATAACTTTTCTGCCGGACTGGTTCAAGCATTCAATAGCTTCCCTCATAAGCCCTCTTACCTGGCTGACAGCACCTGTTCCCAATAAAGCATCTACCACCAGCTTGGCATGAAGCAGTTCCCTTTCCAGGAAAAGTAGGTCCTCCTGTTCTATTATATGTATTGTGTTAACTCCCATATTCTTTAAAACCATAAAATTTGTCCGGGCATCTCCCCGGTATTCTTCCTCCGAAGAAAAAGAAAATACTGGCACCTCAAAACCCAGGTTGACCAGGTGCCTGGCGATCACAAACCCGTCTCCTCCGTTGTTACCCTTTCCAGAGACCACCACCACCCTGCTTCCAGGAGCAACTCCCATCTCCATGATAGCCTCCACCACCCGAAGGCCGGCATTTTCCATCAGAACAACTCCTGGAATTTCATACTGCTTTATTGCCCGGGCGTCCATCTCCCGCATTTTTTCAGCAGTTACTATTTTCATTTTAAACCCTCCAATTCTTAAAACCTCCTAAAGAAAAACACCCTCATTGTAGGGTGTTTTTCTCTATCCGCAAGATGAACAATCACAACCGCCGGAAGAACCAGATGACCCGGCTTCCCCCAAGACCAACCCTACAGATTTCATAAGATTGCGGTTAATGGCTGCCATAAACTTTTCATAATTTTGCTTGGCCACTAAATACTCCTTAATATTTTCATTTTCAAGCATCTGATCTTGTAAACCTTTTACAGCATCAACTGCTTCCCCGGTAACTTCCTCTCCCCTTTGACGGGTCTGGTATACCTCCATCTGCTTTTGCTGAAACTCCTGTATAAGTTCTTGGGCATCTTTGTTGTTATCTAAATTATCCTGAGCTTTTTGAAAAGCCTGATACTCATCGGAATTAATTATGGCCACCCCAAAATCCTGGGACATTTCAACTGCATTCATTTTATTGCCTCCCTTTATTTTCTATTATCTCCATTTTATCAATAATATTAAATTATGGCAAACTAAAACAGTTAGAATTATTTTTTATCCTTGCTTTGATAATCCTTAATAGCGGCCTTAAGAGCATCGGCAGCCAGGTTAGAGCAGTGCAGTTTCTGTGGTGGGAGCCCTCCCAAATTATCCGCTACATCAATGTCCGTAATCTTCAACGCTTCATCTATATGCTTGCCCTTAACCATTTCCGTCAGCATGGAACTGGAGGCTATGGCTGCACCACAACCGAAGGTTCTGAAAGTTATATCTTCAATAATCCCCTGTTGGTTTACCTTTATAAATACTTTGGTAACATCCCCACAGCGCACATTGCCAATTTCCCCTGACCCGTCGGGATTATCCATATCCCCTGCATTTCTCGGGTTGTTGAAGTGCTCCATTACCTTTTCGCTGTACATTTACCTCTCCCCTTTTCCTTAATAAATAGATGACATACTTCTTAGTTTTTCCACCGATTGCCGTATCACCTGCAAAACTGTTTCTATTTCCTGGCCGGTATTATGCCTGCCTAAAGAAAACCGAATGGCTCCCCGGGCTGTCTGTTCCGACATTCCCGTGGCCAGGAGCACATGAGAAGCATTCATGGAACCTGAACTACAGGCAGACCCGCTGGAAGCGGCTATCCCATTAAAGTCCAGGCTTAAAAGCAGCGCCTCACCCTCGATATACTCAAAACTTAAATTTACATTGCCCGGCAGCCTGCGGGTGGGATGGCCGTTGAGAGTTACCGCTTCCATCTCCAAACAGCCCTGAATTAACCGATCCCGGAGAGCTTTTATCCTTTGGGTATTCTCCTCCAGTTCTTCACAGGCTATTTCCATTGCTTTTGCCATACCGATTATTCCCGGAATATTTTCCGTTCCCGCCCGGGTTCCTTTTTCCTGTCCTCCGCCCTGCGCCAGGCGCTTGACCTCTGTTCCCTCCCGAATATACAAAAGGCCTACGCCCTTGGGGCCGTAAAATTTATGAGCCGACAGGGACATTAAATCAACATTTAGTTTTTCCACATTTACCGGTATGTTTCCTACCGCCTGAACCCCATCTATATGGAATAAAATATCATTTTCTCTGGCAATACTTCCTATTTCCTCCACGGGTTGAATGGTTCCCACTTCATTGTTGGCATGCATCACTGAAATTAAGATAGTCTTTTCCCTCAAGGCCTTCCTTAATGATTCAGGATCAACCATACCATATTTATCCACCGGAAGCACCGTAACCTCAAAACCTTCTTCTTTTAGAGATAGACAGGTGTCCAGGACTGCATGGTGTTCCACCGAGGTAGTAATCACATGATTCCCCCTATCCCGCAGCGCCCTGGCCGCCCCTACAATAGCCAGGTTATCTGATTCTGTCCCCCCGGAGGTAAAATATATTTCTTCACAGCCGGCCCCTATAAGAGAAGCCATTTTTTCCCTGGCCTCCTCCACAGCTTTCTTTACCTCTCTACCAAAAGAGTGGACACTGGAGGGGTTTCCGAAACTTTCTTTTAAAAAGGGCATCATGGCCTCCAAGACTTGCCCATCCAAAGGGGTAGTTGCTGCATGATCCAGATAAATTCTATCCAAGACCAATAACCTCCTCTAAGCATTCTCTGTTAAACAAATCTCTATGACTTAATATTCTTACTGCTTATCATATCCTCTAAAGAAATATCATCTAAAACTTCATTCATTCTGTCCCTTAGCTTTTCCCAAACTCCCCGAGTTAAACATCCCTCGGTGCGCTCGCAGCAATCACTATCTGAACCCTCTGCAACGCATTCCATGGGGGCTATAGGCCCTTCTAAAACTCTGACTACATCGCCAATGCTGATCTCAGAAGGATGCCTGGCCAATGTATAGCCACCCTTCGCACCCCTGATACTGTTAACCAGGTCAGCTCTTCTCAAGTCAAGAAATATCTGCTCCAGATACTGAGGAGATATCCCTTCCCTGCGGCCAATTTCTTTAATCGGAGTTGGGCCATCTCGATAGTTTAATGCCAGGACCACCATAGCCCGTACACCATATTCTCCTTTAGTTGTCAGTTTCACTAAACACACCTCTTTTTATTGTCAAGGTATTGTCAAGGGGACGATTCTTCCGACAACCCTCCCTTGATAATTAAAATTCTTAGCATTTCTCTCAGAATTGCTGACAAAAAAAATATCCGAGTAATCTACTCTGATATTAATTAGACTATCAAAAACATTTTTAGATGTCAATATCATAAATAATATTTTTTCCCTGCCCTGAAACACTTGAGACGGTTCTCATCAATTTACTTCAGCCCACAGATCCCCTCAGATTAGGTTGTCAGAAGAACCGACCCCTTGACAACCCTTGACAACCCTAAAATCACTGGGCATAAGCCTGAGCCAGGGCATATTTGCCATCATGTGATATAGATATTAAAATCTCAGAAACCCCCATTTGTACGGCCGATAATGCAGCACGGCCACTAAGAAAAACCAGCGGCTTTCCTGTTTCATTGTTGACCACCTCTATCTCCGAAAAGCCTATCTTACCCCAACCGGCGCCCAAAGATTTCATAACCGCTTCTTTAGCAGCAAACCTTCCTGCCAGATTTGGCCAGGGGTTTCGTTTTGAGAGAATATATTCCTGTTCCTTAGAGGTTATGATACGATTTTTAAATCTTGTTGGGTATTTTTCATAAACACGCTTTATCCTATCTATTTCCACAATATCGATTCCAATTCCCTTGACCAAGGAATCCCCTCCTGCCATTAACATAAAAACAAACCCCCGTTACAGATTTCAAATATTAATTGGTAGAAAAAAATATGCTAAGAAAACTTTACCAAATTTACAAAGGTTATGCAACTTGTAATTTTAAAATCAAAATCATTCGTTATTTGGTTTGTCATCTAAGGGATTTTTTTACCAATTTAACCTCTTCAGTGAACTCGTTTCGGGGGAAATACGGGGAAATACGGGGACACCATACTGAATTATTGAAATAAAGGCAAATAAGGTAAATGGTAAATAAGGGGACAAATAATTCAGTATGGTGTCCCCGTATTCTCTCGTATTCTCCGTATTCTCACCTGATTAAAAGCCTCACCTACGCTAACGCTTAGAGGTGGGGGTCTTATACCCTAAAAAAAAGAGATAAATAGTAAAAGGCCTTTTTAAGAAAATAGCTCCTTAAAAGACCTTTTTAAAAACTTTTAGAAACCTGGAAGCTTTAAAAGTTTGATTTCTCAGGGAATTGTGTTGAAATAAAAAATTTGCTGTAAAAAATATTTAAACATTACTGAAGAGGTGTTTTTTCCGTAGCTTTACGATTACCAATCTTATCCTGGTCAAAAACATGTTCAATTCCTCGAACCAGGGTATCATCCTCCAGAACGCTGTATAGATGGTACGCCAGGTCTTCTCGATTCAGTAGAACCTCCTCCAGGGCTTCAACAGTTCCAAAATCCTGCAGATCATGAGCCCGT
The DNA here is from genome assembly GCF_022558445.1 of Candidatus Contubernalis alkalaceticus. Taxonomy (NCBI): domain Bacteria; kingdom Bacillati; phylum Bacillota; class Dethiobacteria; order Dethiobacterales; family Dethiobacteraceae; genus Candidatus Contubernalis; species Candidatus Contubernalis alkaliaceticus. Next base: position 942,181 of record NZ_CP054699.1, on the reverse strand, counting down.
TGAATTTGTTCCCTCATTTTTTGCTGTAATTTCATTTCATGTTCCAGGTCGTTTCTCAGCATATCTCTCATGGTATAACGACCTTCGGCTTCATGCTTGATGTAAGACATCTCATGCTGTGTTACCGGATGAGCGGTGGAAATTCCACCCAGGCGAGCAATTCTCTCACCAATTTTGTCTATATGCTCTACTGTTTTTTCGACATGTTCATCCAACAAGTGGTGCAGGGAAAGAAAAGATTCGGGGCCCTCGGTAAGCCAGTGGTGTTTATTATACTGATGAAGGGCTACATGTAGAGCACAGTTGTGCTCATCTAGTTTCTGAGCCATTTCTAACCTTATATCATGAGTAAGACTTATCCCAGAACCCTTTACGGTCTGTGGTTCCTGCCTTTTTACCATGGAATGATTGGGTTTCATGCCCGGTAAGTTCATTTTTTCCTTTTCCTTATTTATGTCTAAATGATCCATTTTATTTCCTCCTATATAAAGTTCTTTTTCTTAGTATTTTATTTCGACAAATAATTATGTGCGAAAATAGTGTTTTATATTTTAATTTCTTAAAACCTGAAACAGAAGAATTTTTTTAATTTTCAGATATTTAAAATATTTAGAATATTTATATTTTTGCGAAGTTTATAACAAAAAAGGTTTTTTACATGTTGAAATCGAAAATAAAATATACCAAAAGCTTTTCATAGATTTGTGTTTCAAATCCATTCTAACATTAGAGAATAAATGATTAGTTTTTGTAATTTTCTGAATATTTTCCAGGTATCTTACTATCCGCTAAATATCTAAAACCTCTATATCCGCTTTCTTTTTTTAAATCAACATTGTAAGTTTTAAAATATAAATCCAGGGGGTGATTAATTAGGGATTTTTCAGGTTACATTTAGGAGTTATTATTCATGTAAATTGTAAAAAAGTTTTATTAATAATATTAATATTGCAAATATTGTATTATTTTAACTAAAAAAGGAGGTGCCCTTGGAAAATTACGGTTTTTAATGATAATTCAGCAAATTACACAGGCTCGCTGCAGTCACACTTTTTGGCGTTATCAGGGTCCTTATAACCTTACTTTATAAGATATTTTAAAATCGTTTATGTATAATTTTACTGCAGAGTGATAAGCCATACTTAAAGCATTGCTGCAGGAAAAGTATTACTTATTTACTTACCTAAAAAGAAGGAGTGAAAATATGTCTAAAACTCAAGATGTAGGTAACAGGGGATGGATTGTCGCTATGGCAGGGATGGGTGTAAACCTGGCCCTGGGGGTACTTTATTCTTGGGGTGCTTTCCAGGGAGTTCTAGTTAACGATCCTTACAGCTGGACAGCAACCCAATCCCAAATCCCTTATATGATCGCTTGTTTTATTTTTGCAGTGTCTATGGTTCCAGGTGGCAGTCTTCAAGACAAGATTGGCCCCAGGACAGTTATTGTCTCAGCCGGTGTACTGGCCCTGATAGGTATGGTCTTATCCGGATATTTAATTACCCCTGTGGGATTGTCAATCTCTTTTGGTATCATTTTCGGTCTGGCCATGGGCTTTGGCTACGCTGCCCCGACTCCTGCAGCCGTAAAGTGGTTTGGCCCTCATAAAAGAGGCCTCATGTCTGGTATTGTGGTCAGTGGATTCGGGCTGGCTGGTATCTATGTAGCTCCCCTGGTCAGGTTCCTCCTGGCACAATACGGCCTATCACAAACCTTTGTCATTTTAGGTGTTGCTTATGGTATCGTCATTGTGGTACTGGCTCAGTTTATATCTAACCCCCCCGTAGGCTTTGTTCCAGAACCTCCTCCCAAAAGCATTGCCCATAAGTATGCAGCTAAGGCCAAGGGTGTGGTTGTGGATTGGGAATGGAAACAAATGGTCAAAACTCCTCAATTTTTTGGATTATGGGCCATGTTTTGTATCGGCACCTTTGCCGGTCTTCTTATTATCGGCCAGCTGCGTTCTATTGGAGTAGAGCAGGCAAACCTGTCTGAGAACCTGGCTTTTTGGCTTATTTCTATGTATGCCCTATTTAATTGGGGCGGACGAATCGGCTGCGGCATTATTGCCGATAAACTGGGGGCCAAAAACTCTTTAGTAGCAATGTTTATCCTGCAAGTTATTGTTTTTGTCGTATTTGGAACCTTTACCACCGCAGTCCCCTTGTTTATTGGTACCGCTTTGGTTGCCTTTGCTTTCGGTGGAATGCTCACCATATTCCCGGCCATTACAGCTAACTACTTTGGCATTAAAAACCTGGGTGTTAACTACGGATTGGTTTTCACCGCCTGGGGCGGCGGCGGCGTCTTCGGCCCGCTGGTAGGAGGAATCGTTCGGGACATGACCGGTGCTTATGGCTTAAGTTATACAATTTCTGCTGTACTCAGTATTGTCGGTATCATTCTGGCTGTAACTATGAAAGCTCCCAAGGAGATTCATGAAGATGCACCAATACCCGCTAAGACTGGTAAAGCTGTCAAAGCCCGATAACTTGGCATCCTAACTTCATGGGTTAACAAAGAAGAGAGCATCGATTAACCGTAACAGAGAATATTTTTTTAAAAAAGCCGCCGAGTTATTACATCCCGGCGGCTTTTTTATCTCTTTTTATTAAGTATAAGACCCCTACCTCTAAGGGTTAGCGTAGGTGGGGCTTAAAAACTGGTGGAGTAGAGTCTTCACCAGATTCCCCGGTGTTTTTAGCTTGTTGAAACGAGTTCACTATTATAAATACTTACCTTTTAATTTGTCTGGAGTGATATTACATTTACTTACTACATTTTTAATGCTCTTTACTGGAATAATATATCTTTAGATGGAGGAATCTACATGAAATTAATAGTAAACGCTGACGACTTTGGTTACGACCCAGGAATCAATAAAGGTGTTATTCATGCCTTCCGAAAAGGAATTGTTACCAGCACTACCATAATGGTAAATCAACCATACTGTGAAGAAGCTGCTAAGTTGGCAGCACAGGAACCGGAACTGGGGGTAGGACTCCATGTAAATTTAACCCGGGGCAGGCCGGTTTCCTCTGCGGAGAATATTCCAGGACTCTTGAGCGAAGCAGGGATATTCTGGGAACCTGATAGTTTTTACCAGCAAAAAGTTGAAAAGAGTGAGGTTCAAAAAGAAATTGCCGCACAGCTAGATAAGTTAATGAATCTGGGCATTTCTCCTACTCATATGGATGCACATCATCATCTGCATTTTCATCCGGTAGTACTGGAGGTCATGGTAGAACTGGCCGGAAAATACAGGCTTCCCCTGAGGCATGTGGATAAAAATACCTGTTCTTATTTCCAAAGGATGCACATCCCAACTCCAGACTTCTTTGTTTCCAGCTTTTTTGGGGAAGATGCAACTGTGGATAATCTTGTTTCCATTCTTACTGAGTTAAACACAGAAAGCCCCGGAAGCGCTGTTGAAGTTATGTGCCACCCGGGCTTTATTAATGATTTTACTGCAGAAAGCTCATACCAGGATCCCCGCCAAAAAGAACTGGAGGTGCTTTGCTCTAAGGAAATAAAGGAACTAATCTACAGTCTAAATATTCAACTTATTAATTTTAAAAGTCTCAATATTAATAGATGTTAGAAAACACTATTAACCACAAGTTCTGCCAGGGGAATCGTAATAAAGGCAGGAAATAATCCTAAGAGTATGCAGCAGAAGGCCAAAAACATGGCTGGATAAAGAAGCAGCGGTTTTTCTTTGGGAAGTTTTTCCTCTTCCCCAAAATCGCTATCTCCCCAAAAGGCTTTAAACACTATGGGCAGATAATAAATGGCATTTAGTATGGCACTCATTATTACTAAGGAAATAATCAGAACAGTTTCAAATCCTCCCCCTATTTCTATACTTGCCCTAAGTAAGTACAATTTTATTAAATAGCCGCAAATTGGAGGAACCCCCACCAATCCTAATGCAGCAATGGAAAAGGTAAACATGGTCCGGGGATATCTTTTCCCTATCCCCCCCAGCTGGCTGATCTTGGTCCTACCGGTCATACTGATAATAATTCCCGCACAGAAAAACAAGGTAATTTTTAAAAAGGCATGATTGAAAAAGTGAAGCATGGTTCCAGTTAAAGCGGCAGGCATCAGGAGTACAGCACCCAAAGTAAGGTAGCCCATCTGGCTGATGGTTGAATAGGCCAATCGAAGTTTTAATTGATCCTCGACTAAGGCCCTGCAGGAACCCACAATCATGGTAATAACAGCAAAAAACACTAACGCAAGATACAATCCCGAGGCAGCCACCCAGTCGGGCCCGTAGATATAATATACCAGCCGCACAATGCCAAAAACCCCGGTGTTTACTACAGCAACAGCGTGAAACAGGGCACTGACTGGAGCCACAGCCACCATGGCGCCGGGAAGCCATGGATGGAAGGGGATCATAGCAGCTTTAACGGCAAAACCCAAAAATCCTACTACAAAGGCTAGAAGCATAGTATAGCCCAAATCAACGGATAATGTCCCCAGAACCCCACCGGGGGTAAAGGTCAGCTCTGAAAGAAGACCCTGGTTTAAAAAGTTCTGTAAAATAATCACAGTATATAAAATCATGGCTCCACTGGCCACAGAATAATAAACATAATTCATGGTGGCCTTTCGAGCTTCCGCTGTCTGGCTGTGGGCTACCAATGGAAAGGTTGTAAGTGTCAGCAATTTATAAAAAATAAACAAAGTAAACAAATTTCCCGAAAAGGCAATGCCGCAGGCAACTCCCAGGTTCAGAACATAAAAAGTAAAAAAACGCCGGTGATTCAGGTGCTCTTCCATATATCCGGTAGCATAGATAATGCTTAAAATCCATAAAGAATTACAGACCAGGGCAAACACGGCGGAAAAAGCATCTGCCCGTAAAACAAACTCCGCTCCAGCCAGGCTGAAAAAAACCATTTCCATAGCGCCGCCGGCAGCAATATTTTTAAAATTAAAAAGAACCACCACAAAACTAATTAACACAGTAATAATTGCCACCTTACTTCGAGGTGCTTGCTTATCCTCCTGGATAAAACCAATAATGAAAGCCCCTAAAACAGGTACCATCACTGCCGTTAAAGGTAACCACCACAACATAACGGTCTCCTCCTTTTCATATTTCATGGCCCTTTCACTCTTTTTGAATTAAATCCTTTAATCATGCTTATTTTCAAAAAATACATAACATGACATGATAAAAAAACTTATATAATCAACTCAGCATTAAAAAAAGTTATATATTCCTAATATTCTTTATATTCCTCATTAAAACAACATTTTCCTTCCTTTATGTAGAATTCTTAATCATTCACTGACACTGAAAACAAAAAAATCCTCCCATATTTAGGAGGATTAATTATATAGACTTAACAAATATTTACCAATAGTGCTGCTGACATTTATAAGCTTCAAAAAATTATGCTTTTGCTTTCCACAGTCCGTGAATATTACAGTATTCCCGAGCTGTAAGCTGGGCTTTATCGGCGTTTACCTGAAATACTGCTTCGGGAACATCACCGGGTTTTAGAAACTGCCGGTATACTTTTCCCTTTACCATTAACTCAACCCATTCAATAAAGTGTTTTTCCTCCATGGGATGAGGTACACTTCCCACCTTAACTTTTACTTCACCGTTACTCACTTCAATCACAGGAACATGTTTTTCGTAAGAAGCATCTACCGTGTTCTCTGTTAAAAGTTCCATATTTTCTCCGCAGCAAACTAGAGTACCTTGTCCGGCATGTATAACTTCTACAATATTAGTACACACCTTACATTTATAAATCTGCAGTAATTCTGTCATTTTTATACACCTCCATTTTCAATTCTCCCTCTCTCCGGGGAGGAATTTTGGTCCTGTTGCTAACATTTTCCGGAGAAATATAGTTACTTAATAAAGAATATCAAACTGACAGATTTTATGCAAGGGTAATAATTGTGTAATCTTCTTAACAATACCTTTTAATCTTCTAAAAGCCGCCTTATTATTATATTTATATGGATTTTTAACACCCATCAGGGACTATTATGGAAGACGGTCCCTGGAAGTTTTTCATATCTTTTAAAGACTCCTCACTAATACTAACAAAATAAGGCTTTTTGCCTACCTCTATGCTTCCCATTTCCCCAGACAATCCCAACAGATGGGAGCCATTTTTAGAAGCTATTTCCAGTATTATTTCCGCGGAAAGGCCTGCCCTGGCATAATACTGCATTTCCTGCCAAAAGCCCTGCTGCCAACTCACCCCTGGAGAACCGGCATCAGTTCCAATACCCAGGGTTACTCCTATCTCTTGGGCCAGTTTAATTTTTTCCAAATGATTTTCTATAGTTTTCTCCAGCACCTCCGGCTTGACTTTACCATTAGAACCTTCCAAGCCCAAGATTTGAACCTCTTTCAAGGCTGCTGCCACCGGGGCTACGGTGGGCACCCAGGCTACTTCCTTTTCCGCCATTAGTTCCAAGGTTTGGAGAGACATAAAATAACCATGTTCCACCGTATGTACTCCCGCCTCCACCGCAATGCTCACCGCTTCATCCGAGGAGGCATGTACCATCACCGGCAGATCAAATTCCCCGGCAATCTTCACTATTTCCTTCATTTCCAATTTAGTGAATTGAGCCGGCCCGGTTTTCCCGTATTCAGTAAAGCTGACCAGTCCTGACTGCACAACTTTCAACTGATCTACCCCTGCTTTTTTAAGCAGTGCAATCCGTTGTTTCACCTCCTGAAATTCCTTGATGCCCCCCTGTCCCAAAAAAGAGCCATAGTGTCCCTCCCGGTAAAGGCCCCAACCTGTAGTAACTACTTTAGGATAAAAGCCCTTGGGATTTTTTAAATTATTACTTTGACACAGCTCTTTCGCCTGCATACCGGTATTATAATGGTCACTACCATCCCTGACTGCCGCCACCCCAGCATGAAGAATCATTTTAAGCCTCTGTATCAAAACATCATCGGACACCGGCCCGATAAACTTTCTAAAACCCAAAATCCCATCCAGCACCAGATGAACATGGCAGTCTACAAAAGCCGGCACAATTACGTGATCCGGGGGGATAACCACTTTATCCGCCCCTTGAGCTATTTCCTTACCTGCCCCCGGGGAAGGAACCTTGATGCTGTGTATTAACCCTTCCTTTATTTGAATTTCTACTGTACTATAATCTCCTCTTATATCCTTTGAATTATCTCTTACGAATCTTTTTAAAACTTTGCCCGTTATTTGCATCGGTTTTTCTTGACCCACTTTATATACTTTCAAATGTAATCCCCTCTTTCCAAGATCATATTTCATGCTTTTAGTTAATCATTCTAATAATCCAGCCCATTTTTGATTGTTTATCTTTCCAATTCGGGGTATAATAAAAACCACAACTTAGTAAAAATGACTTTTACAATATTCATTATTTCCTATCCAATGTTAAATGCTGCCTTTTATAACCTCCTCTAAGGTCAAGAACCCCTCTGAGGAGTACCGCTTTTATTAAAAAAATCTTTAAAGGAAGGTCGCCATGCTGAAAAAATTAAAAGATCCGGTGAGCGGTTTTTCCCACCTCTTTGGCGCTATCATGTCCCTGATAGGACTGGTGGTGCTGGTGTACTATGCGGCAGTGACCGCAACCCCCTGGCACGTTGTGTCTTTTTCTATCTACGGAGCCAGTCTTATCCTACTCTTCACCTTCAGTACTCTGTATCATCTTTTGTTCATTTCTGAAAAAGGGACCGACCTGCTTAGACGCATTGACCACATTATGATTTATGTGTTGATTGCCGGAAGCTATACCCCCATCTGTCTAATTCCCCTGAGAGGTGCCTGGGGATGGAGCCTCCTGGGAAGCATTTGGGGAATCGCCATTGTAGGAATCATTTTGAAAGTGCTGTGGTTCAATGCTCCCCGATGGCTGTCCACCCTGTTTTATATCATCATGGGGTGGTTGATTGTGATCGCCTTTATACCCCTGCTGCGGGCTATCCCCACTGGAGGAATTGCCTGGATGGTGTTAGGAGGAATTCTCTACAGTATTGGTGCCATCATCTACGGCACGAAATGGCCAAAATTAAATTTAAAATTTTTTGGATTCCACGAGATTTTTCATCTGTTTGTCCTGGCCGGAAGTTTTTGCCACTACTGGCTGATGTACCGTTACATCCTCTTTTTGCGTTAACAACTGCAAAAAACAGCGCCAGCTGTTTTTTTCTTCTTTCTCATTTATATTACACATTGTCTAGTTCGTCAACCATTTAGCTGCTCCCCCTTAACCTCTTCGAGCTTTAAAGAAGGAGATTCCGGCTATCTGGCAGCAGAACAGCCAGCAAGGTTACAATTTGCAAATATTGGCAGGAATTTTCTGTCCTTTATAGAAAATAGTAAAGACCCATCAAATTGGAGGTGAAAAAATATGCCGACCATAAGCTTCAATGCCCCTAAAATGACCAGGGAACAAAAAGCCGAAATAGTAGCAGAGTTCACCAAAACAGCCAGCAGGGTTACCAATATCCCTGAGGTCGCCTTCGTAGTTTATATTCACGAAATAGGCCCGGAAAATGTAGGAGTAGGAGGAGAACTTCTCCTGGAGAAAAAAAAGAGGGAAGGCACACTGTAAAAAGAGGTGAATCTTTGAAAGCTCATACGGAATACGTAACCTTTAACACCACCAAAAGAAAAGAATACATAAATATTACCCACAAGGTAGAATCGGCACTGGCCAAAAGCGGAATTCAGGAGGGCATGGTGCTGGTAGCAGCCATGCACATCACGGCGGGGGTATACATCAACGACGCTGAAGACGGTATTATCCAGGACATCGACGATATGCTGGAACGCCTTGCTCCCTATGGTCCGGACTACCGACACCACCGCACCGGGGAAGACAACGGAGATGCCCACCTTAAAAACATCCTGGTGGGCCACCAGGTGATTATCCCGGTAACGGAAGGCAGGCTGGATTTTGGCCCCTGGCAGCAGGTCTATTATGCGGAATTCGACGGCCGCCGTCCCAAGCGCCTGGTCATTAAGGTGATGGGAGAGTAAACAAAGTGCGGGGCTTCCTCTATTTCTAAAGGAAAGCCCCGCCTTTTTAAAGAACCCATATTTATCTCTTTTTTCCCCACCCGGGGAAAATTCTTTAATAGCCGTTACCGGGGTCACCCACCTTGGTTATCCTGTAAAATCTTTTGAGTCACCACTTCCACAAAACGCTCCGGCTCTTCAAAGTTAGGACTGTGGGCAGAATTGTCAAACCAGATAAGCTCCTTATGGGGGGCCTCCAACTTATCATAATACTCTTCCACCAGCTCAAAAACCGTTACATAATCATGCCTGCCCATGAGGAAATATACAGGGACCTCCAATCGGGGGATCTCTTCAATATAATTAAACTGGTGAAGCTGCTCCCATAAAGCCCTGAAGGAAAACTGACCTCCCTTGAGCATGTTTACAGTGTCTCCCAGGCTGTACTCGGGAGCTGTTAAGAAAAGCCAAACATAATTTATATCGGACCGAGTTGGATTTCTTTCCGTATAATCAAGCCCGCCGAACTTTTGCAGCCAAGTCCTCTGAACCACTATCCTGTTATGGAAATCATCTCCCAGGTATGGCGGAGGACCAATATCTTCCAGCTGTTGAATAGCCTTTTCATCCCCTAAGCGATAGGCCGCATCCAGGGTGTAATTATAAGAGATCTTCTCTCCCTCTTTAAAATTTACAGCCTGTCCTACACCGATAAAAGCATGATAAAGCTCCGGCTGCTGCTGAACTGCCGGGGTACCAATGATGGTGCCCCAGGAATGCCCCATAAGATAGATTTTTTCCTGCTCAAAGCGCTCCTGAAGCAAATGGGTCAGTTCCAGGGTATCGGAAACAAACTGCTCTATGTTCATGGAATCCACAGGAATGTCCGGGTTATAAGATTTCCCCGCACCCCGCTGGTCCCAGTTTACCACCACAAAATATTCTTCCAAGCCAGAATTGAAATGTCTTACTATGGGAATTACCGAAGAGCCGGGGCCCCCATGTAGAAAGAGCAGCACCGGATTATTTTGGTCATGCCCACGAATGGAGATCCACTGTTCCACCTCCCCCAGGGTGACCTGTTCTAAAGACTGAATTCCCTCCGGTGTATCAATACCAAAGGCTTGTACATTCTGATACCTTTGGTATCCCGTGTACAGCGAAAAAATAACTATCACGCAAATTAACAATAAGACTGCAGGTACCACCACAAACTTGGCCAGAAAAGAAAAGGCTTTCTTCACAGATATTCAATCCCCTTTTTAAAATAATAAAAATGCTTATATAATTTATATTCCAAAACACAAAGGAGACAGTTTTTTTATTTGCTCCTGAGTAAAAGTTAGGGAAATTGAGACATAATCAGGAAAGAGAAGATTCGTAATGGTTATACAAAAGAAATCTTTCCCAAATATTATACCATATCTTAAAGGGGCTTTCTTGCTTCAATGGTAGCAGACACCACGTAATCCTCAGCTTTCAAACTTTGGGTCCAGTCTTTAATAAAGTCCCGGGACTCTTCCTTAGGTGTTATCTTAATCTCCTGAAAACCCACTCCCCTTAACATCTGCTCCAAATCCTTGATCAGGCTGGCACCGGTGATACAGGAGGAATAAAGATTTGGGTCATCCAAAAAAATATCGGGAATAGGAGAGGTTGCCACCATATCCGTCATTGCCACCCGTCCCCCCGGCTTTAAGACCCTGAACATTTCCTCAAATACTCTGGGCTTATTGGTGGAAAGGTTCACCACACAGTTGGATATAATCACATCCACCATATTGTCAGCTGCCGGCAGGTTCTCAATCTCTCCCAGCCGAAACTCCACGTTTTGGTAATTACCCTGTTTTGCATTTTTACGAGCCTTTTCCAACATCTCCGAAGTCATGTCTACTCCAATGATTCTTCCCTCTTCTCCAACCTTTCCCGAGGCCAAAAAACAGTCCAACCCTCCTCCGCTTCCCAGGTCCAGGACAACCTCCCCGGGCTTTAATGAGGCTATAGCCTGGGGATTACCACAGCCCAGGCCCATATTGGCTCCCTGGGGCAGTGATAAGATATCTTCTGCAGAATATCCCAGCTTTTCCGCATACTCCGCAGAGGAAAAGTCCTTCTCGCAGCAGGAGGAAGTAGGAAAGCATGACTCCGCTTCCTCTTTGGCAATTTTGCTGTACATCTTTTCCACTTCTTTCCTCATATCTTTATCTTTACTGTCCATTATTAAAACCTCCTGTAAAATTTAATACAATAATATAATATATTATTTCGTTAAAAAACCGCTCTTTTCCTTTCAAGGAACGAATATTTAGTAAAGCTCAATTTATCCATTGCTAAATTAGGTGTCCATGCATTATGCAATATATAGATTTTTAGTCCCACTGACACCCCTTAAAAGAATATAATTTCAAAATAGGAAACCTGTTAGATAAGTCATGGCGGCAGTAATTAAACTGGAAGGGGCGGGCAGCGGTACAGGGGTAACTACCAGCAGGGTATAAACAGTGCTTAAGGCCCAGAGAAAAAGAAATACAGCCAGTTCCTTCCATTTTTTATATATGTACAGAGATGGAGCCTGTAACATCAGCAGTATAATGACGGCAATAATTACGGCTGCTATTGTCATTTAAATTTCCTCCCACTAAATCTTAATTTTTCTTAAAATACTCCTGATTCACAGTATTTTATTTTATTCAAACGAACCCTCCTTACCCCCTTCTACCGTATAATCAACGGGTCCTTCACCAGGCCCGAGCGGCGCACATCTGCCTCTACATATACCTCCACCTGGAGATCAGGGAAAATCTCATCCCAGCGATCCTCCAGCTTCTCCCACTCTTGAAAGCGGGTACGGTAGATGAGGTTGCCGAAACCGAAAATATCCGATTCAAATTCCTTCTGGGACTTTTTCAGGGCTGCCTGGATATCGTTGCGCACCGCCTGGGCCAGGCGGCGGTTCATGGAATCAATCAGTTCTGATTGGGCAGATAAAAATTCCTTATCAGAAGTGGTTTCCTCAATGCGTCCCTCCACCACAGCATTTACTACAACTGCCATTTCCTCTCCCCGGGTCACCGCTTCCAGCCGGGTAGAAGATTGGTGAATCTGCACCGAAATCTCCTCCCCCTGCCCGGTGGGGCTTTCAAAAACATATATGGGCCTGGTTATTCTACCTACAATCCAGTTATACCCCCGGGTTTCCGCACTGTTTAACCACCCCATCATACGGTCTTTTTTGAAAACTGCCAGTCCGTCAATTTCCATGGGTGTTTCCGGAGGCGGTTCCCCATCCTGCGGCTCCACCTCTCTGAGCCTGGGCACCACTATCTCCCATCCCGGCTGACTTAACCGGCTTAAAATCACCCTGAAGGGAATCTCCAGTGAAACCGCCAGTTCTTCCCTGGCCACAACATGCAGGCGGGTCAAAGCCGAAGCTGCGGTCTCTTCCGTAACAAAATCGGCTTCCATGACCCTTTGCAGGTCTCCCTGCACCACCATGGGCTGTGTAATCAAACGGCTCTGCCTTTCCCGGTCAAAAAAATCCATCAAAGGCGCTATCCCCTCCCGGGCCAGATCCTCAGAAAACAGCACTATCCCCATGTGAGAAAGGTCTATTAAGCGGGTGGATTTCTTAGCCAGGTTATTTAAGGCTTCAGAGACAGTGCGGCCGGTGGCAGATGCTGTCCAGGTGGACTCACCCTGTGAACCACTACCCCCTTCCTCTGACGACCCCACCTTCGGGGGATTGGCTGACTGTACAAATATTTTTAAACCGTCTCCCTCTTCATCCTGCTCAAAGCCAACCATCATGATTAAAGCAATCTCCTCCGGTTCCACCCGGTTCCAGCATCCGGAGTTAAAAAGCATACTAAGAATCAGAATTATAACGGCATATTTTCTTTTCATCGCTCTCCCTCCCGGGCATCCTGCGGATTTTTACCGGCGATTTTATGAATTAAATATCCCGACCAGAGCAGTGAATATGGGATAAGTATCATAAGAAGACCATAGGGGCCCATAATTTCTGGGGCAAACAGGGAGCGAATTTGGAAGACATTCTCAAAGTCGTGAATGGAAAGCACTATCCAAAAAACACTCATGGGCAGAAGGATATGCCGGTAATCACTGATTTTAAAAAGGGTGGACAAACCCCGGGCCCCGGAGTAAACAAAGGTGGACAAAGCTACAAAAATTCCAAATCCCCAGCTGAAAACCACCAGAATCTCCGCCCTTTCCAAAAACTCACTGATACGCACCGACCTTATGGCTTTAATTAAAGGAAAGACCGCCCGCATGCTCTGGTCGGGGCCCAGTGTAGCTACCACCATACTTGAAATCACGATTAAAACCAGGGAGGCTCCCAACACTCCCCATAAAGCGCTGGACACCGCTTTTTCAGGGCTGTTCAAGTGGGGGATAAGCATTCCAATGACCAGCAGTTCAGACGCCACGGCAGTAGGGACGATACTCCCGATAAGAACCGGGGCAAAGCCCCGGCTCAGTACCGGCTGTAAATTTGTAAATTCTGCCGCGAAAAACAGTGTAGTCACGCTCAAGGTCAGCATTATAACGAATATGGGAAATACAAAATCCGCCATGCGCCCTATCACTTCTACCCCTGAAAATGCTGCCGCCACCGCCACCAAAATCATGACCGCCGTCAAAAAAACGATGGGGGTATCCGGAAGGAAATTTACTATAATCATTTCCGAATAAACCCGCACTTCAATAGCAGCCAGGTGCAGAAAAGCCCAGAGGGGCACCAGGGATACCAGGGCCCCCAGGGAACGCCCCAGCAGGGTCTGGCTGATTTCCACCACGCTTAAGTGCGGAAAGCGGACCCCCAGGCCCGCAATCAACATTACCAGGAGTGAAGTGCCCACCAATACCAGCAGGGCCGATGCCCAGGCGTCCTGCCCGGCATCGGATGAGGTAAGGACCGGCAGGGTAGCAATTACCACCGTAGCCCGCATCATAAATACTATAAACATGAACTGCCGGTTGGATATTTTTTCAATCCTCATCCTGACCTTCCTCTCTATGGGGAAATAACTTAAAAAAACTGCGGGCCTGCCTGGGGCTCTTCCTGATAGGCTCTCTAAAACCCGTCAGCTTGGGCCGGTAAACAAAGCCCCACTGCCAAATTCGAAACATGAAATCTTTCAGGTCCCTGGGAATCAGAGGCGCTAAGGGACTCATGTAAGGGATGCCGAAGGAGCGAAGGGAGCACAGGTGGACAATTAACAGTAAAAAACCAAACTGGATCCCGAATAAGCCAAAAACGCTTCCAATTAAAATGAAACCGAAGCGGAGGATTCTTATGGCAAGCCCCAGGGCAAAGTTGGGCACCGCAAAGGAGGCAATAGCCGTCAGGGCCACCACAACTACCACCGGGGGGGAAACGATACCGGCCCGGATGGCGGCATCCCCCAAAACCAAGGCTCCCACGATGCTGACGGCGGGACCGATGGCCGCCGGCAGCCTTACCCCTGATTCCCGGAGAAGTTCGAAAACAGTCTCCATGATAAGCATTTCCACCACTATGGGAAAGGGAATCCCCTCCCGGTTAGAGGCGATTCTCAAAAAAAGGTCCGTGGGAATCAGTTCATGGTGAAAATTTACCACGGCAACATAAACTCCCGGAAGGAAAAGGGCAAGTACTATGGCGGCAAAACGGAGCACCCGGATAAAAGAACCCACGGGAACCCTTTCAAAATGGTCTTCGGGGGCCTGCAGGTGGGTAAACAATGTAATAGGTACTGTCAGCGCAAAGGGAGTGCCGTCGACAATTATGGCTGCTTGCCCCTCCAGCAGCGCCGCTGAAATCCGGTCCGGCCGCTCGGTACGGAGAGTAAGGGGAAACAATGTAAAGGGAGTATCCTCTATGAATTCTTCCAACTGGCCGCTGTCCAAAATTGAGTCGGTGTCAACCTTTTCTATACGGCTGCGCAATTCTTTTAAAATCTCTTCCCCTGCCAGCCCCTTTATGTACACCAAGGCTACCTGGGTCCGGGTCAGGCTGCCTACGGTGAATTTTTCTACCCACAGCTGGGGCACCCGGATGCGCCGGCGAAGCAGTGAAAGATTGTCATTGATGCTCTCAACAAAGGCTTCCCGGGGGCCACGGATGCTTATCTCCGCATCGGACTCGTCAATAGCCCGGGTTTTCCAGCCCTTGGTCTCTGCCACCAGGGCCGTGTCCAGGCCGTCAATGACCAGGGCGGTATCCCCGATTAAAACCCTGTCAAAGAATTCATTCAGTTCAGTAACTTCTTCCACCATGGTAGAAGGTATGACCTTCTCCTGCAGGTACTTCAAGAACGGGTCTCCAAGGGGCGGCAGTTCCTTTGACTTCATGCTGCTGATAAAAACTGAACTCAATAACTCGTCTACCGATACACTGTCCACCATGCCGTCAATAAATATGACTGCCGCCTTAATATTATCAGGGCCGATTCTGATTTCCCTTATTTTAAGGCCCAAACTGTTACCTTGATACTGCTGCACCAGGGAAAGGTTATCCTGAAGCTTTGTTTTTAATTTCTCTTTTACAGTCAGGTCCCTGAGCTGAGAGATGTCCAACCTGTCCATGCGTGAGCCCTTGTCTGTTTTCCTATCTTTACTCTTTTTTGAACTATCCTGTTTTTTTCGGGGAAACAAACGGCTCAGCTGCTTAATAAATTTCACGCTCTCTGCTTCCTCCTGACAACAAATACTGATATTTTTAAATATGAAGGTTAAATGAAATCATATAAAAATTTACTTATTATACTAGTATAACTAAACTAAGAAAAGCTATTCTAAACTTTCTTTCGAAATGTACTATTTCTTTTAACGCCAAGCCGGGTCCAACGGAGCAAACCAAAACAAATAAACGCCCGAGTTATCGGACGTTTTCTCAAATGTGTTATAAGGTTTTTATTCTTCTTTGCCTTTATGTGCTAACAGATATTAGCTTACTCCATTTATTAATTGCTTAAACTATGAATTGGTGCCGGTATCCTTCCCCCCCGTTTCACAAATTCATCAGAAGGAAAGGGGGTTACCGCCATGACCGGTGCTCTTCCCAGAAGGCCCCCGTACTCCACAAAATCCCCTACCTCTTTGCCCGGCGCCGGGATGATGCGCACCGCCGTAGTTTTTTGGTTGATAACTCCAATGGCCATTTCATCAGCAATGATAGCTGCTATTGTCTCCGCAGAAGTATCCCCGGGGACAGCAATCATGTCCAGGCCCACGGAACATACGCAGGTCATGGCCTCCAGTTTATCCATGGTCAGAGCGCCATCTACCACCGCCCGGATCATACCGGAGTCCTCGCTGACCGGGATAAAAGCCCCGGAAAGGCCCCCTACGTAGGAGGAAGCCATGGCTCCGCCCTTCTTCACTGCATCGTTTAACAAGGCCAGAGCGGCGATGGTACCGTGGGTACCGCAGCGCTCCAAACCCATGGCCTCCAGAATATCCGCCACGCTGTCCCCCACCGCCGGGGTGGGCGCCAGGGATAGGTCCACGATTCCAAAGGGTACCCCCAACCGCTCCGCAGCGGTGCGCCCCACCAGTTCCCCCATGCGGGTCACTTTAAAAGCCGTCTTTTTGATGGTTTCCGCCAGAATGCCGAATTCTGCACCCTTTACCCGTTCCACGGCGCTCTTGACCACCCCGGGGCCGCTTACCCCCACGTTAATTACACACTCCGGTTCCCCCACCCCGTGAAAGGCCCCGGCCATGAAAGGGTTGTCCTCAGGAACATTGGCAAAGACCACCAGCTTGGCACAGCCCAATCCATCCCGCTCTTCGGTGAGCCGGGCCGTCTCCTTAATCACCTTACCCATGGTGTATACGGCATCCATGTTAATTCCGGCCTTGGTAGTGGCCACATTCACCGAAGAACAGACAGTTTCGGTGCTGGAAAGGGCCTGGGCAATAGAGTCAATTAAAACCCGGTCACCATTGGTGAATCCTTTGTGAACCAAAGCAGAAAAACCTCCAATATAATTTACCCCCACGTTCCGGGCAGCCCGGTCCATGGCCTCTGCAAAGGGAAGGTAGCTGGAGACTCTGCTGGATTCCGCCACCATAGATATGGGGGTTACGGAAATCCGTTTATTGACAATGGGAATCCCAAATTCCCGGGCTATATCCTCCCCGGTTTTTACCAGGTTTTCCGCCAGGCGGGTGATTTTATCATAAATTTTTGTACAGGCAGTTTTGGAATTAGGATGGCTGCAGTCTCTAAGGCTGATCCCCATGGTAACGGTCCTGATATCCAGGTTTTCCTCCTGCACCATTTTTATGGTTTCCATTATTTCCTGTATAGTAAGCATATTGTCTCCACTCCTCTATTTAAGTACAATTCTGTATAAATAGCAAACTTCCCAGTAATATCATAAAACCGCTGTAAAAAGCTTAAATAGTTCTATGAACCCTTGAAAATTTCATCGAGTTTCCCTAATAATACGAGCTTATCAAAGTAAACAGCCGGCAGCTGCAGGTTAAATCCGATGCATAAAGTTAAACACATCTTCATGCTGAGCATCAATGCGGACTCCAATCACTTTGGCTTTAGCATTTAGAAGCTCCTTTAAAGTGGCCAGGTCCACCTTGCTCTTTTCCATATCGGCTACCAGGACCATAACCAGAAATTCCTGCAGCGTGGTTTGGCTGATATCTAGAATATTAATACTGTTATCAGACAGCACTCCGGTTACACCGCTGATGATTCCCACACGGTCCGGGCCCATGATGCTGACAATTATACGGTTTCCCTTGGGATTTTCTTTCAATTGAGACATTTTTTTGAACCTCTCCTTATATAATAATTATTAATAATACAAAAGATAATAATTTCATTCATGAACTACTCCCCATTAAAATGGCAAGCTTCTAACCGCACGCTAATATGACAGAAATACCGGAGTATACTTATATATTTTATCCCTTTTTTTCATTTTTTTCTATTCATAATTTTATTTTCAAAACAAAAACCATTAAATACTTTGACAACCCGAGGACACATTGTCACAAGAACCGTCCCCTATCTCTTGGCATTAATTAATTAAACACTTATATCCCGGTACCGGGTTGTGGCAATTTTAGCCATTATCCCATATGGAACAACACCAAGTATCAAGGAAACCACCAATACGATTAAATAAATACCATAATCCGGCACTCCGGCCTTCAAGCTGAGATAAACCACCTGGTAAATCCCAAGATATATTGCTGCTCCCGCTACCATAGAAAGCACCACATTCATGTTTTGTTTAATGGCCTTCTGGGGATTATCCCAATCCAGGTAAGGCCTTAACAGGTCGATGAGCAGGCTTATGGTAATGGCTGGAAGGCTTAACGCCAGCCCCAATCCTATAATCACAAACAATTCCAGTATACTCCACTGAATGAATGCAATAGAAGCGAAAATGATAATCGGAGCCGCCAGGAGCGCAATCATCAAAGAATATACCACTTTTCCTTTAATCTGTTCTAAGGGATCCATAGGTATTACCTGAGAAATCCAGAAGAGCCTGCCCTCCCGGGAAAAAGAACTAGAGGATGCCGGTGCAAATAAAGCCATGGTACCTATAAAGGCTGCAGCCGCCAAATTTAAATAAAGCCGAATATCCAGAGTTCGGATCATCTCTAAATATTCTTCGAAATACCCTCCGCTGAATGCCGGAATCAGCATAATTACCGGTAAAATAAACAGCATCGCCACACTGTTAAACATATAAATAGGTGTCCGAAACAGTATTTTAATCTCCCTCCAGGCAATAGCCATTATCGGGGACCCGACCCGGGATATTTTTTTCTCCAGGGCTGAAGCAGATATCTCTTTGCGTCCCTGGACTTCATCTCCTCCAATCAATCCCCGGTAAAATAAACGATCACCCAAAAACAGCATGATGATTATGCCTAAAATACTGACCCCTATAAAAGCCAGCAGGTTAAGCAGAGCCTGGGAACCACCGGCTGACAAAGCTAAAGTTGCCCAAATAGCTGGAGGGAAAATTCTCCCCGTCTGGTTTACCAACCCTTGAGGATCGCTGAATAATTGCTGAATATATTCCATCTCCTGTCCTTCGGGAATGCGGTTAACCATGTAATTGAAAATCAGGATAATAAAAATAAAAACAAACATCCCCAACACGCGCAGTAAATCTTTCTTGCTGCCCAGGTTGGTAACACGCATTAAAAACAAAATAAAAGAAGACGCCAGGGTCAAAGGTATTACCGGCACCAGGAGAAAAACCAGCACCCCCAGCAGCCAATATAGAGGGCCCAATCTCTGATTAACACCGTAAATCCACAGTGCCGGACCCAGAAACGGGAGTATGGTCAGATAGTTATTAATCATCACCACAGAAAATTTTGCCGCCAATATATCCCGGGGTAAAATAGGCAGCGGGATAAGAAAAGAAAGATCTCGGGAAAAATAAAAAGCAGACATTACATAAAAAATTCCCATAAATAAAACCAATATACTAGAAGCCACCAGACCTGAAGTCAGCACCACCTGGGTCTGACCCAACGGTACCGCAACCTCATACATCATTTGGAGAGCATTTAAATACAGATAAAAAAGCGGCGCTATACCCAGGATTACCACAAATATTATTCCTAAGCCCCCCCAAAATTTCTTTTTACCCTTCTGCCGATACCAGTTCATGGCCGATAAACCGAAGTTAACCTTTAACTGTATATTAATCAATTTAAACATGTTCATCGCTTGTCAACTCCAAAAAGATTTTCTCCAGTGATTCCCTGCTTTGTGACTGCTGCTTTAGTTCCTCTAAAGTCCCACAGGCGATAAGCCTGCCCTGATGTATTATTCCTATACGGTGACACAACTTCTCAGCCACCTCCAGCACATGAGTAGAGAAGAAAACAGTATTCCCCCGGCTGCAGTGTTCCCTCATATGCACTTTTAAGTTGTTGGAAGATTTTGGATCCAGTCCCACCATTGGCTCATCCAAAATGAAGACCTGGGGCTCATGCAGCAGCGCCCCGATCAGCACAATTTTCTGCCGCATTCCATGGGAGTAACTGCCGATTAAATCATTAACCACACCGGTCAACCCAAAAAGCTCCAGTAAATGTGAAACCCTTTCCTTTCTCTTCACCCCCGGCACCCGGTATATATCCCCTAAAAAGTTCAGATACTCCACCCCTGTTATCTTTTCATACACCTCTGGGTTATCCGGGACAAAGCTTATAGACTCCTTCACCTTCAGTGGATCACTTTCCAGATCAAATCCGTTGACTTTAATCGTGCCCTTATCAGGTTTTAGTAATCCCACCATCATCTTGATGGTGGTGGTTTTCCCCGCCCCGTTGGGACCTAGAAAACCAAAAATTTCTCCGGCATTAACCTTTATATTTAGATCATCTACTGCTTTGATTTTACCCCTGTTATAACTCTTTGAAAGTTGACTAATTTCTATCAATCTAAAAACCCCCTCACATATTACTTATAATTATACAAGGGTGCCGAGGAAACAGCTTTCTGGCACGCCTTTGCTTTCAATCCTTCTAATACCTAAGTCCCCTTGGCAGTGCGACTATAAAGAATAATATTTGATTAGTTCATTTTTTACAGCCCAAAGTCTGGGAGACAGGTTTACATGGTAACTTTGAGGGTTTTCCAGTTCCAGAAGCTCTTCCCTGAGGTTGTCTACCTGCTGCAGGCAGTAATCCCTGATAGAATTGATATGGGGACTTTTATAAATACATTTTCCTTGTTCTAATATTTTAACGGCTAATTTCTTGACATAGAAATCAGAAGAAATCTTTTTCATACAATTGTCTTTAGTAGAAAAATATTGATATGATTTGGAGTTATCTATTGTTTCTGTATTGAGAATTATTACATCGAAAATCGCTTTATTTGTTTTTCGATCAAACAACCTGTACACCTGCTTAGGGCAAGGAGTAATAATCTTTCCCTGATTTTCACTTAATTTAATTTTTGGAACAATATTCCCCTTTTTGTCTTCAACCGCAACTAATTTATAAACACCACCAAATACGGGATCCGACTTTGCTGTAATCAAATTTTCTCCTACACCCAATATATCCAGCCTGGCTCCCCGGGATATGAGATCACCAATAACCTCTTCATCCAGAGAATTTGAAGCCATAATAGCACAGTCTTGAAAGCCTGCCTCATCAAGCATAGTACGTGCCTCTTTAGAAAGATAAGCAATATCTCCACTATCAATTCTAATTCCTTTTGGCCTGAATCCCTTTGGAACAACTTCTTCTTTAAAAACCCTTATTGCATTTGGAACCCCGGACTTTAAAACATTATAAGTATCTACAAGAAATACACAATTAGCCGGATAAGTCCTGGCATAAGCTCTAAAAGCGTCAAGTTCATTAGTAAACAGCTGAACCCAACTGTGTGCCATAGTTCCATAGACAGGAATATCATATTCTTTTTCCACAAGAGTACATGCCGTCCCTATACAACCCCCTATATAAGAGGCTCTTGCTCCCAAAACTGCTCCAGCATAACCCTGCGCTCTTCTTGAACCAAATTCAATAACGGGTATCCCCTGTGCAGCTCTAGTTATTCGATTCGCTTTAGTAGCAATTAATGACTGGTGGTTAACAGTAAGAAGAAGCATGGTTTCAATGAGCTGCGCTTGAATAATGGGTCCGCTTACCATTACCAACGGTTCATTAGGAAAAACAGGAGTACCTTCTGGAACTGCCCACACATCACAAGAAAATTTAAAGTCCTTTAAATAGTTTAAAAAACTTTCTGAAAAATTTTTTCCCCTTAAATATTCAATGTCTTGGGAAGAAAAAGAAAGGTTTTTCAAATAATCAATTAGCTGTTCTGTCCCTGCAAATATGGCAAAAGCCCCATTATCGGGATTTTTCCGAAAAAACATGTCAAAATATCCTGTTTGGCTGTTTAAACCCTGTTCATGATATCCATTTGCCATAGTAAATTCATAAAAATCAGCAAGCATTGTAAAATTCATTTCTCTCATGCCTGGATATTCCATTTTCACAACACCTCATAGTCTTTAAAATAAAAATTCCCTTAAGGACTTTTTCAAACTTTTTCAAAAATTTTATCGAAAAAGCAGTATAATATTTAAGCGTAAATAAGCATTATTATCATTTTAGCATTTCAAAAAAAATCATTGTTTAATATCCATCACAAAAGGTAGGGTGAATATGAAAGCTGCTCCCTCTCCCAACCTGCTTTCCACCCAAATCTCCCCTCCATGTTCCTCCACAATGTGCTTACAGATGGCCAATCCCAGGCCGATTCCTCCATAATCCATAGATCGGGATTTCTCCCGCCGGTAGAACTGGTCAAATAGATTAGACAAATCATCCTGGGGGATTCCGGGTCCATTGTCCCTGATGGTAATTTTTATAAAATTATCCTTTATCACTGCATCCACTTCTACCCTTCCACCCTCTCCAACCACATATCTTCGGGCGTTTTGCAGTATATTATCTAATACCTGAGATATTCTGTGTTCATCGGCCAATAATTTCACTCGGGGCAGGGGCCTATTCACCATCAGGTCCACCGGGTGTCCAGCAAAATCAAACTCCGACACTTCCAGTATATTTTCCAGCATTAACCTACTGTCCAGCTCTTTCATTTCCATGGTCAGTTTACCCAACTCCAACTGAGAATACTGGAAAAGGTCATCAATTAAATGATCCAATTTACTGGTTTTATCCCGGATTACCGTCAGGTAGCGCTGAAACATTTCCGGGTCTTTAACAATGCCGTCCTGCAGTCCCTCTACATAGCCTTTAATGGAGGCGATGGGGGTCCGAAGGTCGTGGGAAATAACTGCCACCAGTTCTTTTCGGGAACGGTCATAAGCTTCCTGCTTTTCCAAGGATTTTTTAAGGTCCTTTCTCATGATATCAAAGGCCTGACAGAGACGGCCCAGCTCATCTTCTTTGCAGTAGTTAATTTCAAAATCCAGATTTCCCCGGGAAATACTATCGGTAGCATCCCCCAACTCCTTTAATGGCTCTAATATGCCTCCAGAAATAATTCTTGAAAAGTAATAAATCAAAAGCACCAGAAGTGCCAGACCAACCAGCAGTCCAAATACAATAGAGGACAATATTCTGGTTACTACCTTCTGAGATAACACTTCATTCAAGTCAAAGCTCATCACCGCGGTAGCCAGCACCTGGCCTTCTACCACTATAGGATAGCTGGACCTCTCTATGTTGGCTTCCCGGGTGGAGTCCTCCTCAAGGCCAACCAACCTGGCCAGATTTAACTGCTTATGACTGAGAGAATTTTCCAGGCTTTGAGAATCAAACAAGATTTTACCTTCATGGTCCAGCACCTGCAGCCGCTCATAATCCTCCAGCAGAGGACCAACAGCCCCGCCGAAACGATCATAATTACCTATATCACGAAAGTTTTCCCTAACTGCGTTCATCACCAGGGTCTGGTTGTCCTCCATCAAGGCAATTTTCTGCATTTCCGGGTTTCTCACCACCATAATGTTTAAAAAAATAAAAATTAGGGTGCCGGTAATCACCAGAGGAATTAAAAACACCAAAATAAATGACGTTATTAATTTTGAACGTATCCCCAATTTCATCATTTCCCTCCAGTAAATTTATAGCCTACTCCCCACACCGTTTTAATGAAAACAGGATTTGACGGATCCGGCTCCATTTTTTCCCGGATTCTCCGGATATGAACCGTAACGGTATTGATATCCCCGTAATCATTAAAGCTCCACACCTTATCAAAAATTTGCTCCCGGGTCAACACCTGGTTGGGGTTCTGAGCCAAGTAGCCCAGCAGCTCAAATTCTTTGGCCGACAAGAAAATACTCTTCCCAGCTAAAGTCACCCCATAACCCTTTAAATCGATTTCCAGGTCACCAAAAAAAAGCTTTTCTATTTGCTTAGAATTGGCTGACAAAGTGGTAAATCGACGCAGTTGAGCCTTTACTCGAGCTACCATCTCACCAGGGCTGAAGGGTTTGGTCATATAGTCGTCCGCTCCCAAACCCAAGGCCAGAATCTTATCCACATCACTCTTTTTAGCGCTGACCATCAGGATGGGAATGTTGGACTCCTCCCGTATAATACGGCACACTTCCGTACCATCCATTTTAGGGAGCATAATATCTAACACCACCAGATGGGGATTTTGCTCCCTGAAACAGTTCACCGCCTCTTCGCCATCAAAAGCCAAAAATACTTCAAAACCTTCTGCCCGAAGATAGTCTCGAATCAGCTGTGCAATTTCCTTTTCATCATCCACTACTAATATTTTTTCCTGTGTCAAACCTATTCACCTGCTTTACTTTTTTTAACTTGTGATCGTAACTGCTCAATGAAAGAATAAAATGATTATTTGTGAAAGCCATAAAAGACAAAGGAACGGTGTCTATTGGCTTACCTTGTTTTCTTTGATAAACGAAAGGCCGCAATTTAACCGTCCCATGCCTCACCAGTGCTGACCTAATAGTAATTACACTTATATTTTAACACAGGAGTAGTTCAATTTAATCATTTGAAATCTCAAAGCTTATAAGTTTTTCATAATATGATTGCTTTAGTTTACTCCTTTAGTTTTCTTCCATCAACCTGTTCACTTTCTCCTTCAGCACGTCTACTTCTTTTTTCAGTGCTCCTGCCTGCGCTAATGCCGCCATTGCAAAAACAAAAGCTATGGGTGCCAGTAGTCCAACAAATTCCATCTTCTTTCATCCTTTCACTCATTTATTTTTCAGTAGACAGCCTTTCCTTTAGCTATCTATTGAATACTCTAGTTTATTATATTAACGAATATAAATCCCTGCCAGATATACTAATTTTTTGCAACCTGACAATTTAATACAATATATCTTTTTTCTTAAAGGTTAAATAGTTTATCACTGTAAACACCAGGATGTAGACCCCGATTACTACTAAATTCCCTACCAATTCTTGAGTGTCCAGCACAGCCGTTAAGGCCAGTCCGCCCATATAGTAATAAGTATTTAATATGAACGGCTGCAGTTTCTCAAAAAAACCACCGGTGAACAAAAGCATAAAATGGATTCCTATAGCGGCTCCTATAGCCACCCCGCTGTTGGCAAACATCATGGAAAAAAACAGGATGATAAAAGCATAAGCAATGAAAGGGATCATGGTCAGAAAATAAAATCCCAAGACTTGGGTTACACTTTCCACCACAAACATCTGCTCCCCAATAATAACCTCCTGCTCCCAACCGAAGATCAGTGTCCCTGCGGCATATCCCCCCACCAGGGTAACGGCCATCAGGACTACCACCATCACCACTGCTGCTGCCATTTTCCCTACCAGCAGTTCATCCCGGCTGATGGGCCTTAAAAGGGGCAGTTTCAATGTCCCGTCTCTGTACTCATCGGCGATCAACCCAACCAGGAGCACTACCAGCATAATGGGAAGGATAGTGTCTGTGAGGTTAGTTAATAAAAAAACCGGGAAAATTTGACCATCCATGTGCAGCTTGTGGGCCTCCTCCATGCCATTCATGACATTGACTCCCACCGCCAGCATAACGCTGATTCCCATGAGCACCAGAAATGTCACTAACACTTTCCTGCTTGTAAACAATTTGTATAATTCGAATTTGATTGTTCTAAGCAATTTGTTCCCCTCCTTGAGTCAATTTAATGAAATACTTCTCCAGGCTTTGGTTTTCCGGTATAACATACTGAACTGGAACGCCTCCATGCACCAACCTTCGAATTAATTCTTCAGAATATCCCTTGTCTACTTTCATTCGAATTCCTCGCTCTGTGCTGCTGAAATCTCTGGCAAAACCCGTATTTTCCAGCACTTTAACCGCTTTCTCTCTGGAGGAGGTCAGCACTTCCACCGCTTCATAATCTTTCTTCAATAGTTCCTGCACTGTCCCTTCAGCCAGTTTTCTCCCCTCTTTTAAAATCCCCACCTTGTTGCATATCTGTTCCACCTCATGCAGCAGGTGAGAAGATATGAAAAAGGTGATGTCCTGTTCCAGGGAAAGCTGGACAATCATCTCTCGAATTTCTTTCATCCCCTGGGGATCCAGCCCATTGGTTGGCTCATCTAAGATTACCACCTCCGGTTGATTCAACAGTGCCATGGCAATTCCAAGCCTCTGCTTCATCCCCAGGGAATACCTGCTCACCTTATCCCTGCTCCGGTTTTTCAGACCTACCATTTCCAACACTTCATCCACTTTTCCCGGAGGTAAGTCGGAATAAAGCCCGGCCATCAATTTTAAGTTCTTATAACCACTATAGTTTTGGAAAAACTTAGGTGTTTCCACCACTGCGCCCACCTTGCGAATGGCCTTTTTAAAATCCTTATTAATGTCATACCCGTTTAAAGTAATGCTGCCCTGGTCCAGGCTGATTAAACCCAGAATCATCCGTATGGTGGTTGTTTTGCCGGAACCGTTTGGCCCCAGGAAACCGTAAATATCCCCTTTCCTAACAGATAATTCCACCCCATCAATAATTTTTTTCTCTCCGTACGATTTGTGAAGATTTTCAATTCTTAAAACTACGTCATTCTTCATACTGTATCGCCTCCTATATTTAATATTGCTCCTTAACTTTCTACGATCTATTATAAAATCCAATCCTTACATACCACTTATAAAGTTATTAACAAATTATTAACTAATATTGCCCATTTTTTCAACTCCTGTGTTAAACTAAGGCTTGCAGTGAAAGATTTTTCTAATTTTATCAGACTTTTTATAACCTTACGGGTATTACTATATGAGAAGGTAGAGGGTGAAAAATATGGCTCAGGATTCCCATAGTTTGCTGCAGCAGATGATACAAGAATATGGTGACAGGATCTTTCGCCTGGCACTGAGATATACCGGGGACTACTTTCAAGCAGAGGACATCGCCCAGGAAACCTTCCTGAGAGCTTTCACTCATCTGGAAAGTTACCGTCGAGATAAACCAGCAGGTCCCTGGCTCTTTACCATCACCGTAAATCTATGCCGCAGCCAGTTCCGCAGCCGGAGGGAAACGCCGGTGGCGGAAATCAGGGAATCCTCCAAAGAACCAGGGCCGGAACTGCAGTATCTGGAAAAAGAAGGGGAACAGGAACTGTTGCAGGCCTTACGTCTTCTGCCGGAAATGTACCGGCTGCCCCTTCTATTAAAACATGTTAGTGAATTGAGTTACGGGGAAATCTGTGAGGTGCTGGGCTGGGAACTGAGCCTTGTAAAAAACCGGCTCTACCGGGGTAGAATAATGCTGAAAAAATCATATGAATCTAGAAAGGAGACGGGTTAAATGAAGAAATGTCCCGACCAAATTACCTGGCAGTCAATATTAGACGGTGAGGAGAGTGGAATAGAATATTTTCAACACCTGGAACACTGTTCTCAGTGCCAAAAGATGTATCTAGAGATCCAAGAATCCATAGATCTGGCCATGGCACTATCCACCGATATCACTATGCCAAAAGATTTTCCTCAACGTATGATTGCAAAGACTAAACCATTTCCCGCAGGACTCTTGGCCGGCGCCCTCTTCATTCTACTCACCATATCAGTGATTATGTTGGATACGGGGATATTTTCCTGGTGGATTACGGTGGGCGTTACCGCCTACTGCGGACTTCTTATCGATATTTTGCTGGAAGTAATAAAAGCAGTACAAAGAATTAATCCCACCTGGTGGTTGATGCTGGCCGCTGTTATGGCCGTGATGGAAATATTTTTATTAATTAAATTACAAACAATAGAGGAGTGATTTAAATGAGGAAAAGTTACGGTAAGTGGGTATGTTTAGTGCTGCTGGCGGTACTGCTTCTAACTGGAACTGCCGCCGGGCAAGGAACGGTGATTAATGAGGACATAAACAAGACCACTGGAAGCCTGGAAATCCCTAGAAATACTACCGTCAATGGAGATGTCACTGTAAACATGGGAGAAATAGAAATTGACGGCATAGTCAACGGGGATGTAATCAACAATATGGGAAAGGTTTCTGTATTCGGGGACATTAACGGTAGTGTAACGGCTAATATGGGTGAGGTAGTTATCCCTGGCAGAGTTTCCGGAAACGTCGATGCCAAAATGGGTTCCGTTTCGGTGGATGGAGACGTGGGAGGAAATCTAAAAGCAGGCCTGGGCTCCATAAAAATCAGGGGAACTATAGCCGGTGACGTAGACCTGGAGTTGGGAGATTTGCAAATAATAGGCCATGTTCTGGGAAATGTAAACAGTCAAGGAAAAATAATCCGTATTACTGGGCAGGTAGACGGCGACGTTACTATGCCCCAGGGTATTGTAGAACTGGGACCAAATGCAGTAGTAGGCGGCCGTGTTTTAGTTGAACAAGGCTTAGTTCAAACCGATGCCGGGGCTCAAGTGGGTTCCATCATAGTAAATGAAGAATTGAGCCGAAGAGAAGTAGATAATATGTTCTCCGGAGGTTATAACTTCAGAGGCATAGACGACTTCATTAATATACTTCCCTTTACCGACGGTGAATTTTTCCGGAATTTTAATTTTAACCTCCGTCCCGGACACCACCGATTCTTTCCCTTCTATACCCCCTTTACCGGATGGACCGGACGGGCAGCATCTCGAATTTTGGGTATGGTGGTCATTTTTGCCCTGGCCGCCCTGGTACACACCCTGTTCCCCAGGAACACTAAAAACATTGTGCAGGCGGTGAACCAAAAGACCGGCCCTGCAATCCTCTGGGGAGTGCTGACGGTTATTTTGGCCATACCTTTAGTCATACTGCTGGCCATAACCATTATTGGTATACCCTTAATCCTGGTAGAGTTCCTACTGTTAGCCATAGCCTGGCTCATGGGCTACACCGGTGTCGCACTTTGGTTAGGCGGCCGGGTTCTGAAATCCTCCTCCACCGTTGGAGCCAATCCCTTAGGAGAATTAGCCCTGGGTGTGCTGCTTCTGGGTATCATTGGGTTCATCCCTGTACTGGGGGGCCTGGTTGGAATTGGTGTATTCATCCTGGCGGTGGGCGCTGCACTGTCTACCCGTTTTGGAACCGAAAATCTTAACAACGACGGTGAATTTCCAGTAAGCCCAACAAACCTTAACAAAAAACTGCCGGAACCAGAAACCGAAGAAAATACCCGGTTGGAAAACATTGAATTTATTGAGAATGAAGATAACCAAGGGAACTCTAATTCCATAGGGGCAGAAAGATCAGAGCAAAATGATAAGGAGAAATTTGATTAAATTGTTACACTCCAAAAAAAACCAATATAATATAGAAAGCATTACACTTAATTAACAAAGTAAGAGGCCGGGGCTTTTAACTAAAACCCCGGCCTTTTATACTTCTTCAACTGTGGCATATTTAATAATCTTTTCCCGATCCATAGCGTAAACCTCATCAAAAAGCGTCCTCTTAAATGAAGCAGGTAAGTTTTCTTTTTCCGCCGCCACCTCCGCTGCGATACCCAAACACACCAGCCCCGAAAGAGAAGCCAATAGAGAATCATTAACTACACTGGCAAAAGCTCCAATTATTGAACCCAAAATACAACCTGTTCCGGTGAGCTTAGAAAGCAGTATGTGTCCGTTTTTAACGCAAAAGGTTCTTTTCCCATCAGAAACCCAATCTACTGCACCGGTCATTACCACACAGCTTCCTGTCTGGTCAGCCAGCATTTTAACAACTTGCCGGGGCTCACCACCCACATCAACAGAATCTACCCCCCGCACTTGAGCCTTCAAGCCCGCCAAAACAGATATCTCCCCCGGGTTACCTTTAATGATATCTATTTTCAGTTCATTTAAAAGCCGTTGTGAGGCTTGAGTCCTCATAACTGTTGCTCCTGCACCTACCGGGTCAAAAAGCACTGGAATACCTTCTTGGTTAGCCCTTCGCCCGGCTTTTACCATAGATTCCACCAGGTCTTTGGTCAGGGTACCCACATTCAGGATCAAACAATCTGCCATGGAAACCATCTCCTCCACCTCCTGAATAGCATGGGCCATCACCGGAGAACCTCCTATGTGAAGAGAGATATTAGCACAATCATTCATAACCACCTGGTTGGTAATGTGGTGTACCAGCGGAACCTGGTTTCTTACTTGTTCCAATAAATCAGCAATAGTTTTATACATATTCAACATTTTCGTTCCTCCTTAAATTGGGTGGCTTAGTTAAGTGCTGCCTTTTTCCGACAGGCACCCCCTATATATTACCTTCCTTGTAATTAAATATTATGTATGATACCTCAGATGGCAAAAAATAAAACCGCATCCATCAGGAGAATGCAGCTTTTCTTAATCCACATCACCTTCCCTTCGCTGGAATTACCCAGTACAGCCCTGACTCAGACGGCATTCTCAGGTTCAAAGGGTCAGCAGGTCACACCTGCTTTCTCAGCTTCTTACAGAAGCTCCCCCAGTGCAAATATTTCTTTATTGTATGATTATTGTTTCTATTTTAACATAAATATTATTTTACGTTAATGATTATTTTACATATTCCTTATTATCACTACAGCGAAAGGTTGCTTATTTTGAACTACACCGCTAAGCCATGGATACGGTTCCATCGTCCAAGACTTCGGCCCTTCGCTCTTGCTCCGGTGACGCTGGAAACGTTCTCATGGCACCGCAAGAAAAAAAGCACCCGCTTTTTTGCGGGAGCCTTGACAACCTAATTATCCTGTTCAATAGCCCTTGGGACAATTTTTTAAATCACTTAATATTTTCCAGCATGGATAATATATCATTGTCCGATTTCTCATCAGCATTAATCATAACGACGAAACCGTTATTCCCACCGGGAAGCATCACATCACTGTGAAGAGAGCCAGCCTCATGGGCTTGAGAGGGAGAAAACACGATGGCATCTATTTTATCCCCCGTATCGTCAACATCCACCACTTTATAACCTTCCTGTTTTAATCTCCTGCCTACTTCATCCAACCCATCCTGCACCATTACTACCAGTTTAGTCATTTACATTGTTCCTTTCTTCAAATAGAGCTTGTATGTGATTCATATTAATTATACTAATTATTATTTCCAAAATAATTTAATATAAAAACTATTGTTTCGCAGCTTGAATTCTTTCAATTACTGGAGGATGAGAGTACAACACTAACTTAACCAAAGGATGAGGTTTTACAGTAGATATATTAGCCTCCGCCAACTTCTGTTTCAGGGTAACAAAAGATGCCGAATCATGGGTTAAAGATAAGGCCTCCTGATCCGCCTGACGCTCAAATACCCGGCTTATACCATTTTGAAAGGGCATGGATATCATTGACAACAGCAGAAAAAACAAAAGTGCCAGGGGAATTATACTCAACCCACCGGTTACCCCCATCAAATCCAGCAGCACCTTCAGCAGATAGAGGGAAAGGAATGTTCCAATGATACTCATTAAAATATTTTTAACAATATGGTTATAACGCCAGTGACCCATTTCATGGGCAATAACCACCATTACCTCCTCAGGAGTAAAACTTTTGACGAGAGTATCGTACAAAACAATTCTCTTGGTCCTTCCCAGCCCCGTAAAATAGGCGTTGGCTTTATGGGTGCGGCGGCTGGCATCTGCCACCAGGATTTCATCCACCTCAATTCCTGCCCGATCTGCCATATCCACTATTTCCACAGACATTGCTTCATCTTTCAGGGGAGTAAAATTATGGAAAAGGGGATCAACAATTACCGGGTATAAATAGGTCCCCAGCAGAAGAAATAAAGAAAAACCTATCCCCGCCAAAACCCACCAGCGCTGGGGCCAGTGAGTAAAAATAAGATATAAGGCGGTCAACCCAACGGTGTTAATGGATAAGGAAATTATCATGGACTTTATGTAGTCTCCAAACCAGGACCCCACGGTCTGGTTAGAAAGTAAAAAGCGATGTTCCACCACGAAACCCCGGTAGAAATCCAGGGGTAGAGTAATCAAGTTTAAAAATAATAAGAAAAGGAGAATATAACCGGCAGCTTCCTTCAAGGAGGGCCGATAGTCAGCACCTAAGTAACGCAAAAATAATAAAGAAGCTGCACCAAAAACGGCAGCATTCAATACCTGACCAGCCAGGTAACAGGTCAAGCTTACCCTTTCATATTCCAGGGCTCTCTGCAAAAAATCAGGACTAAAATAGTGCAGCGTCTCTGCGTCAGGCCTGACCCCAATCATAAGCCCCACCTGTACTGCTCCTAAAACCATAAGAGCCCCCGCCCCAAGTAAAATCCAGATGTACACTGCATTCAAAGGTATTTTCCCCCTCAATTTATCCCCGCCTTTTTTTATAATTTAACCACCAAAAGAAAAAAATATTTTACAGACATCCCGGAGTGTTCAATACTTTAGCCAAAATAATACTTTGCCGGCCCCAAAGGATTCGATATAATAATTATAATCTTAATTTAAATATAATAAAAATAACGAACAAAAATAACTATAAAAAAAATATTTTCTGGAGGATTGCTATGAAAATTCTGGTTGATGCTGATGCCTGCCCAAAAAAGGTTTTGGAAATCTGTATTAGGCTGGGGAAAAAATACTCAATACCGGTTTGGACTGTGGCCAGTTTCAACCATAACATAAACTTTGAAAATCATATCTTGGTAGGTAATGCCCCCGAGGAAACTGATGTCAAATTGATGAACATATCTCAGCCCGGCGACATAGCCATAACTCAAGACTGGGGACTGGCGGCCATGCTGCTGGGAAAATACGTCAGATGCCTCAGCCCTTCTGGGCAGGAATTTCTTAAGGAAAATATTGATTTTCTTTTGGAAGAAAGAGCGCTAAAAGCTAAATACCGGCGGGGAGGCGGTAGGACCAAAGGCCCTAAAAAACGAGCAGATATAAATGACGAAAAATTTGAACTCCGTCTGGAAAAACTGTTACAAAAAAAAAGCCCGTGATATTTTCCCGGGCTTTAATTACTCCCAAAAAAAAAACAGGTTATTAAAAACCTGTTTTTATAGACAAATTTTAGATTTATTCTTCTTCCTCTTCTTCTTCGTCAGCCTCTTCTTCCTCTTCTACTTCTTCTTCCTCTTCTTCTTCCTCTTCTACTTCCTCTTCCTCTTCGTCAACCTCTTCTACTTCATCCTCTACTTCTTCAATGTCATTAACTTGTTCTTCGACGTCCTCTTCTACATCGTCTTCCACGTTCCCACCACAACCAACAAATAGACATGCGAAAGCCAGCATTAAAACTAAACCGAGAACCAAAAGCTTTTTCTTCATTATAAACTCCTCCTATTTCTGTAGCAGCAGCCCATTTATGTATAAATTCCTAATTGGGTTTCTGCATATATTGTTCTGTACCACTTAACAAAGTAATACATTTTACTACTTGTTTTGATTTTAAAATATTTCTTGGAACCACTTCTAAGCTACAATTAATCAGAATTTAAACCCCTCGTTGCTAACAAATTAAGTACATTATCCCCCCAGTTTACGGCTATAGATTATATTGTCTTTGCTTAAACCAGGTAGGTTTTGTATGTCATTTTTCCCCTGGGCACCCCCTCCTTAACAACAGCTGTGTTTGGCAAAGATAAAACTTTAAAGAACCAAAAACAACTTACATTTTACATTATATTATTTTAACCGCAATTTGTCAAAAAATATTTTGGTAAATCTGTAAATAATACCAACTCGCTGCTTTCATCATACCACAATTCTTTAATATCTCCTTCTGTAAACAGCAATATTCTAAAACGGTATCAATAATTGATGCTTTGAAAAGTCCCAGGATTTAAAGTAAAGTAAGGACTATATTCGTTTTCGCAGCATAAAACCAACCACAAGCCAAAAAAGAAAAATAACGGCTACAAAAAACAGCATAGTATGAGCCCCTAACCTGGCAATCAAGGGCATGGAAGCCGCAGTAAAAAGACCTCCACCCACAATAGGTTCAAATAACAGTTGTTTATAGCCGAATGCCTCCAGGGCATTGCTCCGGTTATCGGGATCAGCCAGGCGAATGAGAAGCAAACCTGTGGCTGTCATCCCCATGGACTGCCCCAGGTCCCCAATCCCTCGCTCAAACCAATGATGTTTAATCAGCCGGGGAGCTAGAAACAGAAAAGCTGTGAGATTCCATGTAATTCCGATAAGCGAGAGTAAAACCATGGCTTCCCAGTAATCTACCAAAACCCCCAGGCTCAAACTCCCCAGAGAAGCAACGATTAAAAAATCTAAAGAAAGCCCCT
This sequence comes from Candidatus Contubernalis alkalaceticus, assembly GCF_022558445.1. Lineage (NCBI taxonomy): Bacteria > Bacillati > Bacillota > Dethiobacteria > Dethiobacterales > Dethiobacteraceae > Candidatus Contubernalis > Candidatus Contubernalis alkaliaceticus. The sequence goes on along the minus strand of NZ_CP054699.1, from coordinate 907,993 downwards.
GCAGCCGATTAATTTGCTGTCGATCAATTTCCAGGGTATTTTCAAAAAGACGGTGATATAATATTTGTACCAATATACCTCCAATCATAGCTAGAGGGAAAAGTGGAACAAATTCCATTATTCCCTCCCATCCAAAAGGAGAAAAAAGCAGGCCTTCCAGATAAATCAACAGTTCCAGCATAAGATACCCTATACCCACCGCCGCCCCCACCAGGGCCAGGTGCAGAGAAAGGGGTTCTATGGACTCAGGAAGAAAACCCTTTTCCTCATTTACCTCTTCCCTATCTTCAAATTCTGTGCAGGTATCCTCCCTCCGGAGAATTTCTACCGTCTCTCTCTCTTTTATTATATTTTTTCTAGAAGCCCAATTGACCAGCACAATTCCCGCCAAAACCCCAACCATTATACCCACAGTAGCCAGGCCCAAAGCTAAATCCTGCCCCTGTGGCCATCCCAGTGCTTCAAAGGTAGGTCCAAGGCCGGCAGCAGTGCCATGCCCCCCTTCAAAACCAATTTCAATTAAAGCCCCAGCAATAGGGGGAAGCCCCAGTAAAGGAGTTAACACAAAAATACCGGCAAGAATTCCGAATAAATACTGTCCCCAAGCCAGTGTCTGCCCAAAACAAACCTGAGGCCCAGACAGCCTCCAGATTTCCTTAAGGGGGGGAAGATCCTTTCCAATAAATAGAGAGGCAAAAATAATATTTATCAAATATGCAGGCAAAACGGAAAGAAGAGCCCACATACCTGTTAAATCCCGCAGTACTGGTAATGATAGGGCATAGGGACCGATAAAAAGAAGAAATAATCCCCCAATAACGGAACTAGGCAAAAATAGCTTTTGCAGCAGAACAATTTTTAATCGTAAATATTTTCCAATAACCAGGCTGACTGATAACACCAGAAGGGTTACGGCAAAGAGTTGTATATCCATTTTATTCCCTCCTCAAATTATTTAAAAAAGCAAAAGCCGGGCAAAGTTATTAATCAACCTGCCGGCCTTCTATACATTTTTTATAACTAATTTCTTTAGACCTTATACGAAATCATACCATAAAAAATGCAATCATGGAAAATTTTTTATGTATTTTTTTAAGAAAATAACTAAAAGCCTTTAGAACTGGGCACAATGATAATAAAGAAAACCATAAAATATTCGCTTTCCCGTAAAGGGAAATATACTGTTAATGTAGAAAATAAGTAAGGTGATTAAATAAAAATGTTTGTCAAAAATCTATCATATATCGTATTCTAACATTATAAAGGAGGGCTTAATATGTGTGAGTATTATTTCGATGAGGACCGGGCTTTAGCTTTCAAGATTAACTCCATTAACTCTGCATTTGTTTATGAAGAAGATCAAAACAACCCCAAGACCATTCTTGTCCACACCAATGTTAAAGTCACAAATTTTAAAAAAGAAAAAATTCGAAGAATTTTATCAGAAACATATCCCACCGATATGTACGACTTTGAATCTGCTGAAAAAGAATTTTCTAATAAACTTTTAGCAAAATTAATTGACGGGGCAAAAAAAATATCTGAACAGGAATACGAAACTATTAAAGCAAAAGTTGAAGCCAGTGCATAATTTATACATAATAACTAATGAACTTTAATTGGTTCCTGACAAAAACAAAACTTTTTTAAAACTATTATGATTAGAATTGACAAAACTAAAGGGTTTATAATTTTTTTGTAAAAGCACAGCTGCTGAGGTTGTGCTTTTTACTTAGGCTTAGCAGCTGGCATCAATATAAATTTTGCGCCTGCCAAATTCGCCCTCCCAAAGTAATAATAAACTGTAAAGAGTGAACACTAATCCCTCTGTTGATAAAAAATAGGATCATCAATTCCCGCTTGGGCAAAACCCCTTAGCCGCAGCCTGCAGCTGTCACAACGCCCACAGGCCTTGTCCTCTCCCTTATAACAGCTGTTAGTTAGATGCAGTGGGGCCCCATTTTCAAACGCCAGTTTGACGATATCCCCTTTGGTCAAATTAATTAACGGAGTTAATATCTTTATAGGACTGCCCTCCACACCGGATTTGGTGCCCACCTGGACTACTTTTTGAAAAGCTTGAATAAATTCTGGACGGCAATCGGGATAACCGCTGTAGTCAACAGCGTTCACTCCGATAAAAATAGATTGTGCTTCCACCACCTCACCATAACCCAGTGCATAACTCAAAAAAAGAATGTTCCGGGCGGGAACATAAGTAACAGGAATTTCTAAGTTCTCTTGAAAGTCCGGCACCTCTATGTTCAGATCCGTCAAAGCACTGCCTCCCACAGAAGCCAACTGTATAACCCGGTGCTCAGCGGCATGATAATAACTGGCAATCTGAGAAGCAAACTCCAACTCCCGCCGATGTCTCTGGCCATAATCATAGGATAGGGCATAAATTGTAAAACCCTCCTGTTGGGCTACGCTCATACAGGTAGTACTGTCTAGCCCTCCGGAGAGCAGCACCACCGCTTTTTTGTCAGTCATCTTTTAATGCTCCTTTATCTAAAAAATATTTATAGAATACACCTTTTTTCTACTTTTTCTTTCTAAAGTTATTATAACACGGAAAAAAAGATTATAAAAAAATCCTTTAGAAACTAAACAGTTAAAAACGAACATTAGGTCAAAGGGATATTTTTTTTCTAATAGTAAATGTTATAAAAAAGGCAAGTCATCTGGTTTATTTAATAATCTTACGAAAAAGGGTGTGAATAAAATCCCCAAGAAATATTTTACAGTAACAATCTTTGTGATACTCGCCCTGATTATTTCATTATTTTATGCCTTTGGCCGAGATTCAGACACCCCTCCCCGGACCACTCCTCCAGATCCAGTGAATGACCCCTATCAAAATGATAGGTCGGCTGCAGTGGATGAAAATTCTTTCGTGCGGGTAAGTTTTGAGGTCCTTCCGAAAAACCTGCAGGAATGGGTGGAAAACTCTAAGGAAATGAACCTGACCGGCCAGGAAAAGGAACAAGAAGGAAATCGATACATCCTAATCACCTATGGGATGAAACAAGAGGGGTATGAGGTGAAATTCAAAGAAGTGGGAGTAAACCGTGACATAATTGAAGCCGTTGTAGAATTCACCCATCCCAAACCTGGACAGGAAATTACCGACAACATCAATTATCCTTTCGACATCGTCTATACCAAACCCACAAACCTTCCTCTGGTATTTGTCCCCACCGGCGATGAGGAGCATATCATGTCCCTGGTGGGAATTAATGAATTGCGAAGAATTGCAGCTTCCTCCCCCGGCATCAAAGTATTTACACCGGCTCCTCAAGAACAGGTAGAGAGTACCTTTTTGGTTCAGGGTGTGGCCAACGTTTTTGAAGGAACAGTGCAGTACCGAATAAAAACTGCCAAAGGTGATGCTGCTTATAATAACTTTACCACCGCCGGTATGGGAGACTGGTATTTCTTTGAGATTCCCATAGACGTTCCGTCATCCATAATAAACGGTTCTGATTTCACTATAGAGCTTTTTTCGGAAAGTGCCAAAGACGGTTCAGAAGAAAATCTGGTGAGCCTTCCCTTAAATCTTAAGTGAACTCGTTTCAGCAAGCTAAAAACATCGGTGAATCAGTTGGAGACTCTACTCCACCTGATTAAAAACCCCACCTACGCTAACGCTTAGAGGTGGGGGCCTTATACCCTAAAAAAAAGAGATAAAAACGGAAGGTTTACCTGTCTTATAAAAAGTCGAATACTAATTTTTCTTTGTATTCTTCTGTATTTTTTCTTCTACCTTTTGCAGTATTTGCTCAGCTATGAATACAAATTCCTTGGCCTGATCCTCACTGACCTGAAGTGGAAAATCTGCCGGGTACCGTGTTTTCATGTAGTATTTATTCAAAGTAATACTATCTGCCCTGAAGGCCGAAAAATCCCTGTCCAACTGAGAGCACACCTTGTTTAGATATACCAGGGAATGTCCCTCCTTGAGACGGCCGCTCTTAAAAAGTATAAAGGCTTTATAAGCTTTTTCCACCGTTTGCTGAGCATGAAAGGACGCCAGGTTACAGGGGCCCCGATGCTTTACTAATATTTTCGCCGCTTCCAGATCCTGTCGAGACTGTTCCAGCCAATCGCAATATTTTCTGCTATCACCCATGTATAACCAACCCTTTCCGAAGGATCAAGCTGGCGAAAGTCCCTGAATCCTTGATACTCTCCTCCCATTCCAGGTGAGTATAAACGATAACATCTACAGAACAGGAAAAGTCCAGGCCTTCTTCGTCATATATATAGGAGTAAATGCTGTCTTCAATCTCATCTTTACTATTGTGAACATCCAACACCACACAGATATCAATGTCGCTATCCTCCGTGGCAGCGCCCAACGCTCGGGAACCGAAAAGCAAAATTTTAGCCGGGTTAAACTTATGTACTAGACCACTACTCAGCCTTTCCACCTCTTTGTCAACGACCATAATAACACCCCCCTGGCAATTTTTTAAGTTATACCTGGGATTTCAAAAGGCCTTCAGGAATCCCACCGTGTTATCTATAAACCGTTTCAACTACTGTCTTTTCAACCTCGACAAATGTATGTTCCTATTATAGCATATTTAAGTTATTTTTTCTATTTTTTAGGAAGTATTTTTTATTTAATATGGATTTTATGCAGTTGGTCTAGATTATAAGGGGTTTCCTGATAAACATGATAGTTCAACCAGTTTGCAAACAAGAGATTAGCATGGCTTCTCCAGTACACCACCGGAGTTTTTTGAGGATTATCCCCGGGAAAATAGTTTTTTGGTATATCAATTTTTAATCCTTTACTGCAATCCCTTATGTACTCATCCTTCAACGTCATTGGGTCATATTCCGAGTGTCCTGTAACAAAAACCTGACGCCCATCCCCCGCGGCCACAATATATACTCCAGCCTCTGGGGATTCTGCCAATATTTCAAGCTTCGGCACATTTTCGATGTCCTGTCTCCTCACCTCGGTATATCGAGAGTGGGGGGCATAAAACACGTCGTCGAAGCCCCGAAGTAGAGGCACCTTTTCCCGACAGGCAGAGTGGGGAAAAACCCCAAACATCTTGGCATCCAGAGGATACTTAGGAATGCCATAATGATGATACAATCCTGCCTGGGCCCCCATACAGATATGTAAAGTGGAATATACATTGGTTAAAGTCCAATCCATTATTTCCTGAAGTTCTCTCCAGTAGTCAATCTCCTCATATTTTAGATGTTCCACAGGAGCCCCGGTAATCACCATACCGTCAAACTTTTGTCCCTTCAGCTGGTCAAAGGTTTTATAGAACCTAAAAAGATGCTCCTGAGGAGTATTTTTAGAAATATGCCCCTCTATCATGAGAAAATAAATATCCATCTGCAGCGGGGAGTTTCCCAATAGACGCAAGATTTGTGTCTCAGTAACCATTTTCACAGGCATCAAGTTTAAGATTATAATATGAAGCTCTCTAATATCCTGGTTGAAAGCCCGTTTTTCCGTCATTACGAAAATGTTTTCCTTTTGCAGTATTTCCACAGCAGGAAGATTATCGGGTACTTTGATGGGCATAGTAACACCCCTTTCCAGATAGTTTTTGAAGCATAAATATTATTGACAACCTTCTTATAACTTCCGGGACTCCTGAACCAGATCCGCCAGAGTATAAGAATCTAAAACACTGGAAACAGAATCCCTTACCTCGGTCCAAATTTTACGAGTCACACAGAGTTCCCATCGACTGCATGCCTCCGGGTCCAACTCACTTACACAATCCACAGGAGCAATGGGCCCCTCCAATACCCGGATAATATCCCCTACAGTAATATCTTCCGGAGCTCTCTTTAATATATATCCCCCTTGAGAACCCCTGACACTCTTAATCATCCCCGTCCTTTTCAGAGGAATCAAAAGCTGTTCCAGGTAACGCTCAGAAATCCCTTGTTTCTCAGCTATGATATGCATGGCTAACGGACCGTACCCCATGTGAGCAGCTATCTCCAACATGGCTCGAAGTCCATACCTTCCCTTGGTCGACAGTTTCATAAATTTCCACCCTTCAAAAATAATAATCTTAACAAACTTTTGCTTGACAAGTGAACTCGTTTCAGCAAGCTGAAACATCGGGGAATCAGGTGGAGACTCTACTCCACCTGATTATAAGCCCCACCTACGCTAACGCTTAGAGGTGAGGGTCTTATACCCTAAAAAAAAGAGATAAAGTTAGCGAGTATATCTCTCACCTCACTGGCTTCTCAGTGCTTCCATAGGGTCTAAGGACGAGGCCCGAATTGCCGGGTATAATGCAGCTAGCACTCCTACCAAAAGGGGAAAACCTATGGATACTCCCAAAATATACCATGATACTTGCGCTGTCCAATGGGAGGGCACAACAGACACAAATTGATCCAATATAAAATTGCCCATAAGTGATATTACCCATCCTGCTGCTGCTCCCAATATTCCGCCGGCCAGACATATCAAAACTCCCTCTAAAATAAACATTTGAAAAATCTTACTTCCAGAAGCTCCTACCGCCTTCATCATCCCTATTTCCCGGGTACGTTCAAACACCGACATCAGCATAATATTCATAGTGCCCAGGCCCCCCACAAATAGGGCTACCAGCATCACCATAAAAAACATGTTCTGTCCTGTTTCAATCAGATTCTGAAGGGTTCCCATTACCTGTGCGGAGGTTACCGCCTGCACATCAGGAATAGCCTGCACATTCTCAATGGTCTCAGGAATCAAACCTGTATCCTCCACCTGGATATTTACCATAGCCACACGATCCTCTAAATGTAAAAGCTTTTGGACTGTCTCCATGGTAGTGAATGTAGAAAAATCGTCTTTAGATCCGGTTTTTTCTAAAATACCTACTACCGTTAGTGTCAACGGTTCTCCTGCCACCGAAACCTGCAGGGTTTCCCCTAAGGCCATTTCCTTTCCAGGAGATTCAACATCCCATTCAGGAGATAAACCAAAACAGCAGGGGGACCACCATCTCCAAAAATCATTTTCCTCCCCTCTACGGGCATAAAAATCCACCATCCCGCTGCCCAAAACTGCTTCTCCAAATTGTTCAGGAAATCGTCCCTCTATAATCCACCCGGGTTTTAACTCCAGTTCCTCTGAAGTAACTCCCAATAGAGGGAGAGAAGAATCCTCATACCGGTAAGTACCATGAAGGCCGGGAGATACAACTTTAATATTAGGAAGACTGCGTATCTGTTCTACCACTTCTTCCGGTAGGGTAGCTGAAACCTGACTGCCGCTCATAATTACCGCTACTGCTTCGTAAGGACAACCTTTGGCTACCGCCACTACCTGAGAACCCATGAAATCCAGTTCCGATCTCATCCCCAATTCATAATTTTCCCGTAGAGACAACATGCTAAATAGAGCTGCTGCAGCTATGGCTATACCCAAAATAGATAAAGCAGAACGAATTTTTCGCCTTTGTATACCGTCCCACACAATTACCATAATGTTCATAATGTATTACCTCAACATCCTTTAATTCAGGGAAAATACCCAAACCCTGGTCATTGGAATATCCCACTGTCTCCATTACAATAAAAAATATAAAATTATTATAATCCAACCCGGAGCCCTTCAAAGGGTGATAAGGACACCCAGGGGCGGACAGCCGGACTCCGGATTGGAAATTTTTTTACTATTGCAGTAAAAATATATACTTAACTATTCCTATGATATTAATAGGGTTTTGATTCATAAAAAATCCGGACATCCGGACTATAAACAGTATATCATAAGCTTTGCTATTTTTATAGTTTTTTCCCATACCATCTACTTCAAACACTTCCATCAAGATTTAAAGGTTTAGTAAAAAAAAAAGGGGCCGCAAAAAACCTGCGGTTTTAAACGGCCCCAGCCCTTGACATTCTTTATATAAAACCAGGAAGAAAGGTGGCTAGAGATGGAAAGATAATCAATAGGGCAATACATATAATTAAAGCCAAAAGGAAAGGCCAAATCCCCTTAAAAATAACCTCCAGGGGAACATCCTTGGCAACCCCCTTGATTATATAAACATTCATCCCCACCGGCGGAGTAATAACACCCATGGCCACTACCATTACAATAATCACCCCAAACCACAGTGGGTCATACCCCAGGGTGGTTACCGCTACCGGATAGAAGATGGGGATAGTCAACAATATCAAAGCCAGAGCATCAATAAAAAATCCCAACACCAGGTATATCAGTAAAATGATAGCCATTACCAATGAAGGGGGCAGAGGTAATGCTCCGGCCCAACTGGCCAGTTCAAAGGGGATCCTGCTCATGGCCATAAAACGACCAAAAATAACAGCTCCAGCCACCAGCAGCATAATCATAGCAGTGGTGCGGGTAGAATCAGCCAATGCTTTTTGAAAGCCCTCGAGCTTTAATTTTCTGCTCAGAACAGTAAGGGCCAATACACCAAAAGCTCCTACCGCCCCCGCTTCCGTGGGAGTAAACCATCCTTTAAAGAGGCCCCCCAAAGAAATTAAAAATATTACCATAACCTCCCACAAGCCCCCCTTAAGAGCACCAAACCTTTCACTCCAGCTAAACCGAGGACCGACAGGGGCCAGCTGGGGATTTCGAAGGGCCAGCAGGAAAATGGTCAGCATATACAAACACATCAGCATAAGACCGGGGATGATACCAGCAATAAAAAGCTGACCGATGGACTGTTCCGTAGATATTCCATAGATAATAAAGATTACGCTGGGAGGAATTAATACCCCCAGGGCCCCACCAGCGGCCACGCTGGCAGTGGACAGAGAAGGATCATAATTATATTTTTTCATTTCTGGTAAGGCTATTGCCCCAATGGTAGCGGCAGTTGCCGTATTGGAACCACACACCGCACCAAAAAGAGCACAGGTTGCCTGGGTAGCTATGGCCAATCCCCCGGACAGGTGTCCTACCATTTTATAAGCGAATGCATAAAGCCTGGACCCAATACCTGAGTGAAAAGCCAGAAAACCCATAAAAACAAACATAGGTATAACACTCAGAGAATAAGAAGCAAAGGTGGAATAGATATCTTTGGCCACCACTCGAAATGCTGCCGAAGGAGAGACCAGATATCCCAACCCCACAAATCCTACCAGGGACATAGCATAAGAAATGGGCATCTTTAATATCAAAAGTACAAAAAAAGCCAATATTCCAATTAATCCTATAGTTATTGGTTCCATTCCTTAACTACCTTTCTTATAGATTCTGTCAATTTTAGAAGGACCACCAGACACAAGGCCACAAAACCAACGGCCACCACGTAAATAAAGGGATAAAAAGGAGTTCTGGTAGTAGGGGACACTTCTCCACTGGCAATCATGCTTCCAGCGTAATCCATGATGTGCCAGGAGGAAAATAATAAAAAAATAAAAGAAATAAATCCTATAAATACTTCCACTAACTGTTGAATGCCTGGTGATAATTTTTCCAACATAAATCCTACAGAAATGTGAAAATCCTTCAAAGCACAGTAAGCTATAGCCAGTCCAATTAAAGAAGCCGTGAAAAAACCCACATACTCATAGGTGCCCAATATAGGACTTTTGAATAATTCTCTTAGAATTACATTAGCTACCACCAGAAACATAACTGAAACCAGTACCAACCCGGCAATCTTATCCAAAAAACTGCTGAGCTTTGTCACAAAACCGCTGAAATGCTCCATTTGGTAAAATCCTTTCTTCGTTATATAAAGGGCACAGGATACGGGCCGGTCATAGACCGGCCCGGTAAACAACCAATATTTTTCCTGCTGCCTTTTTTAAAAAAATCTACTTATAAACTTCGTTATATTGATCCGCCAGCCTCTTCACAATCTCCAGTGCCTCGCTGCCTGACAGGCCCTTTTCCTCCATCTCCTTTAGAAAGTCCTCCAGCACAGGTTCCGCCTTCTGTTTCCAACGGGCAGTCTCCTCATCAGAAAGAGTAATGACCTCCAGCCCTTCCTCTTCCACAGCATATTTTAGGCCAGATTCATTCTGTACATCCCAAAGGCTCATGGCTACCTCTTCAAAGAACTTTTCGTTGACTTCTTCAATAGCCTCCTGCAGATGGGGAGGTATAGAATCCCATGTATCCTGATTCATGGTCATGAAGAACAGAGTGTTGTACAAAAATGGAGTCAGTGTCAAATAATCGGTAACCTCTGCATGTTTCCATCCCTGCAGCACTTCCAGGGGTGAAAGATTTCCCTGCACCACACCTCTTTGCAATGACTCATAAGCTTCAGCCTGGGACATGGCTACGGGAGTAGCCCCCAAAACCTCTAACGTCTTAGCACTTAAACCGGTAGCCCGAATCTCCATTCCCTGAAGATCCTCTAATGTACGAACCGGCGTCTTGGTAAACAAATCTCCCGGTCCGGTGGCCAGTACCATCATCAGCTTAGTATCCTGTACTTCGTCGGGGTTTAGTTCCTGAATTCCCTCCCAGGCCACTTTGCTGGCAACTCTTGAATTGTTATACACGATTACCGGAAGTTCAAAGGCCTCCAGCAGGGGAAAACGACCTCTTGTATAAGAAAAGCAAGAGACCCCGATATGTGCAATTTCACTAACTACCCCGTCATAAATGGCTTCTGCAGCCAAAAGGGTTCCCTGCGGATAGCTGATAACCTTTATTTGCCCGTCGGTGGCCTCCTCAATGGCAGCGGCCCAACCCTGTACTAACTCTGTCTCTGCCGGATGAGTGGCAGGGAAAAAGTGAGCCAGATTTAAAGTAAGATCTATTCGATCCCCATCTTCAACTACCTGAGGCTGTGAATCATCAGCAGAACAGCCCACAACCGAAACTAATAAAACAATAATCAAAAGCATACTGATGCGCCATATTATATTCTTCCGCAAAAAACATACCCCCACATATTTTATTCACCCGGCTTATTAGGTGCCGGCATTATATACCACACATAAACTTTTTCTACAACAACCAATAATATTCGGGCCTTTTAGAATTAATTAGCTTAAATTAATCAATCCTCCTTCCAAAGTAATAATATATAAAGATCCACCACATTTATAAAAATTTTTACCTTATTAGCTTCAACATTCCTACAATAAATCCTTTTATTTAACAAAAAAAATGCTGTAATCTCACAGCATCCTCTAATCTTTTATTTTATTGATATCTCTAAGATAAGCTCCAGAGATTACTGCTAGTTTTCTTAAACCCAATGAGTAGTAGTTAACAAATCTTTAACCACCTCCTGATCACAAAAAGGAATCTCCTGACCGGCAATTACCTGTTTAGTCTCGTGGCCTTTTCCTGCTATAATAACGATATCCCCGGAACAAGCCAACTCTAAAGCATATTCTATAGCTTTTTGGCGATCTAAAATGATTCGATAACAAGTTGAGTTCATCCCCCCCTCCAAAATACCTTCCTCAATTTCCCCTGCTATTTTTATAGGATCTTCGTGGTTCACATTGTCACAGGTAATTATGCAGTAATCTGCATTCCGGGCAGCAATAACACCCATTAATTTTCGTTTTCCCTGATCTTTGCCACCTTCACACCCAAATACTAATATTTTTTTGGTAAGGTTATTACCTCCATCAAAAGTTAATAACTTTAAAAGAGCATCAGGATTGTGAGCAAAATCCACAATTACCCGAAAATCCTGCCCACACTCTATTGACTGGAAACGGCCTGGGATGCCCTGTACCTCTGAGAGGGCTTTAATCATAATTTCAAAATCAAAATCATAGCACAAACCTACAGATAAGGAGGCCAGAGCATTATAGATATTAAACAGTCCGGGAAGCTTAAGCTCAACAGTAAATATTTTGCCCCCCAGGCTTACCTTGAAAACTGACCCAATGTCATTTAAAAAGAAGCCCTCTACCCGTATCCGGGCCCAGGGATTAAACCCATAGGTAATAACTTTGACTTTTTGGGGAACCGCCGCCAGCATAGAAGAACTGTGAGGATCATCAATGTTAATTACCGCATAACGCTGTTCTGTGGAGTCATGCCCCCATCTTGACTGATACTGAAAAAGTTTTTTCTTCGCATTAACATAATTGCTGAGATTTTGATGTAAATCAAAATGATCCCGAGTAAGATTTGAGAATACCGAAACATTAAAATCACAACCGGTTACCCTGTGCATTTCCAGTGCATGAGATGAAACCTCTAAAACAGCAGTATCTATTTTCTGCTCCAACATCTGACAGAAAAGCCTTCCCAGGTCAATAGAATCGGGAGTAGTGTTTACTGCTGGAAGTATAAGGTCATGAATCTTATAATTTATGGTCCCGATTAGTCCAGTCTTATGCCCGGCCTGGCGAAAAATAGCTTCGGTTAAATAAGAAATAGTAGTCTTCCCGTTGGTGCCGGTAATCCCTACCAGATTTAACCGGCTGGAAGGATAATGAAAATACTTCTGCACAGCTAAAGCCTGGGCTAAACGGGAATCTTTAACCAGCAGCTGAGTAACCGGAAGATTAAGTTTTCTCTCCGTAATTACGGCGGCTGCACCTTTTTTAACCGCCTGTTCTGCATACAAATGTCCATCCTCTGTGTATCCGGATACGCAAATAAATAAAGCCCCCGGCTTAACCCGGGCGGAATGGTTGGTTATATCAGTCACTTCAATGTCCTTGTAACCAAGGACTTTTACCGGTTTAACTTCATTAACAATTTCCCTTACCCTCATAACCATCACCTTTTCCATTCAAATGATGTAAATCTAAAAATCGTTTTTATCTATGAATTCTTTTGTTTTAAATGTCTCACCTAAAACCCAACTTAAATCTGTAAAAATATTCGACAACGCTTCAAAAAATTGTAACCTTTTTGACCCCAGTTCCAAAATCTATAAGCTGAAGAATTAAAAACCAGGTCGTACTCTCCCAAAAATTCTATCTCCTTGCCCCCAAAACGGCTTTTAAATATTTTTAAGCCATTAAGAGAACCTTCTGCTTGGGCCTGGTTTATAATACCCCCCAGGTCATAAAAACCCAGTCCCTTTTGAACTGCCGAGGATATCAGCTGCCATGTTATCAAGTAAGAAGCACCTGAATCCATACCGACCCTACTGCTGCCTGCGTAAAGGTCCCAAACCCCCCGACGGAATACTACTGCCAATGCCGTTGACACCGGTTCTCCCTCCAGGTATGCCATGGAGAGTAAAAGATTACCTGTAGGATACAGAAGCCTCCAAAGATTCTCATAATATTTTTGGCCCCGAAGTAAAAAACCATTTCGGCTGGCGGTAGCCTGAAGTAAACCATAAAACTCAGATAAATGTTCCCTCCCCCCCCATCTTACTTCCACCCCATTTTTTTCAGCCTTTTTTATCTGACGCCTGCAGCTTTTTTTTAATAGTTTCCACTGCTCCCCTGAGGTTTTTTGTAACGGGATCCGCCAAACCCATTTGGGCTGTATTCCCCCAAAGTTATTGGTCATTGGAACCCGTTGAAAATTAGCCCTTTGAAAAGCGTCTGTTACAAAATCTCCCGGAAGTTCAGGGTCGATCCGCCAGAAAGCAGCCTTCTCCCGTTGAGCTATGGGTTTAATGCCCCGAGAGAAAAGAGCAAGAACATCAGGATTTCTATAGTCTAGAACCGGGCCCCGGGGAGAATAAAAAAATGACAGGCCTCCAGCTCTCCGCTTCAGAAGGGACACCGCTCCTAAAGCTTTCCCTCTGCTTTCCAATAAGAAATGGAAGGGCTGCCACCCCCCCATTTCCTTTAGTTGAGCCCATTCAAAAGTTTGGAATATATTTCCTAACTCCGAATTTTCTAAAAATCGTTGAAAATCCATCTTTTCATCAGCGGTTACTTGCCGCATCCAATAATGCTCTTTATCGTGCAGCAGCTTAGTTTCCAAAGGTAAGGTCATTTTTCATCCTTCTCCCGTTTCAGGTATTAATTTTCCGATTCTACTATTATACAAATTTATCATCCCTCCCGGAGGGCTTAAAGCATCTCGAATCAATTCCGCTTCTTCCAGTTCAACAGGACCTTCATAAAGCTGCCTGGCTTTAAAAATAAAACCTGACACGGTTACTTTTTCTTCAGCTAAACCTCTTGCCAAATCAATAATTTCAGGCCTCCCAAGGTTTTGTAAATTCTTACATGCAAAAATGATAATATTCTGCATACTGTTTGGGGAATTTTTACGGCTGGCAAAAACATATATCTGTTGAAAAATAGTCCTTAAACTTTTCAAAACCGAAGAAAAAAGAAAACTGTTTGTACCGGCCAGGGAACCATTAAAATTGATAGCAAGAAGTCCCTCTTCATTCAGTTTGTTTTTAATTTCTTGAAAAAATTCTACCGTAAACAGATGGTGAGGTATTGTACGGGAATAAAATGCATCCAGCAGAACCAAATCTGCAGGGTCCACAGTATTTTTTATGTACTCCCTACCATCTCCAATGATTATTTTATGCCGGTCATCTTGGGAAAGAAAAAAATACTTATAAGCTATATTCACCACTTCTGGATCTATTTCCACGGTTCTAAAAAATATTTCCGGATAGTCTTTTAAAAAAACCTTGGGAACTGCTGCCCCCCCCAACCCAATCATAATAATATCTTTAATCTGAGGATTAAAAATCCAGGCTAAATGAAAATAATCTGCATAAGGAACCCCAGTATCAAGAGTGTCATCAAGAGACATACGGCTCTGATAAATGTCCTCCGGCCGTTGAAGATGAAGAGGACAGGAGGGATCTTTAAAAACAAGATACCGATACCCTTTCTTATCGATCACCTGTATATAACTGTAACTACTTTCTTTCTTGTACACAATCCGCCCTTGTTCCCGCCAGCCTTTAATCCAGTAGGCCGGTTTTTTAAAACATTGTGGCAGCCGTCTCCAGATATTTTTAAGGAGCAACTTTTTTAGCCCTCCTTAGGCAAGTTAAAAAAGACATGTTAAAAAAATGGTGCGCCCGGTCAGGAATCAAACCTGCGTCATCCGGCTAAGATACCGGTGCTCTTTCCACTGAGCTACGGGCGCCTTTAAAACTTCATTACTATTATGTGATAAAATGTTTCAAATTATCGCAATAAATAAATACCAGTTATGGACTTTAATTTTACGTTTGCTATTTTTGAAAACCTTTTTCACCACTTGACATAATACAGTGCCTGATGTACAATTTGGATGGTGTAATAATAAGCAATGCAATGATTTTTAGAGATATCTGGAATATTTAAGTCATATTTTTGTTTTTCTAGGTTTTTACAGTGAATCATGTAGCAATTTCACCAAATATAAGAACTATCTTCAAAACTAAAGCAGAACATCAAAGAATGAACAGAGCAGGGTAAAAAAACTAAGTTTGGCATTTACTCTCCCACTTAAACACAGAAGGGGGTGTGACACATTGTTAGAAATAAGATTTCACGGTAGGGGTGGACAAGGAGCTGTTACTTCCGCAGAGCTGTTGGCTCAGGCAGCCATTGAAGAAGGGAAATTTGCCCGGGCTTTTCCCAGTTTTGGACCGGAACGCCGGGGTGCACCAGTATCTGCCTTTTGCCGAATCGATGACAAGCCCGTAACCCTGCGGACCAGCATTGACAATCCTAATGTGGTGATTGTTCTAGATCCCTCTCTTTTCAGTGCCGTAGACGTAACCCGGGGCTTACAAGAAGACGGATATCTAGTAATAAACACCAAAAAAGAGCCGCAGCAGTTTATGTTTAAGGGTTTAAAACAGCTGGCCTCTGTAAATGCGACTCAGATTGCCCAGGAGATTCTGAATCGGCCCATCACCAATACGGTACTTCTGGGGGCTCTGTTAAGGATGCTGCCTGTAGTAAAGATTGAATCTCTTATTTCCGCTGTACAAAACCGATTTAGCGGAAAAGTTGCCATTTTGAACGTACAAGCCCTGGAACGGGCTTACGAAGAAACTCAAATTATATCCGGCAGTGACAGAGAAAGCTTTGAACAAACTGCACCATGCCAGGGAAAAACCTCTAAAGAGGATCTCGATTACCTGTGGACTGAATTGGCCCCAGGCCTTGTAGTCCCTCCCGGCAGTTCTAAAAATAACCTTACCGGCGACTGGAGGTCCTCTCTTCCGGTGATGATGAAAGAACGATGTATTCAGTGCGGACTCTGCTGGGCCTTCTGCCCCGATGCTGCACAGAAACAAGACTCTGAGGGTTATTTCTTTGTAGACTTAGACTATTGTAAAGGTTGTGGCATTTGCGCCAAAGAATGTCCCACAGGTGCAATTCATATGGAAAAGGAGCTTGAACTGTAATGGCAAAACGCGTTGGAATGGAAGTATCCATTGCCGCGGCAGAAGCGGTAAAGCAGGCTGATGTGGATGTAGTCGCAGCTTATCCCATTACACCTCAGACGCATATTGTAGAAAAATTATCAGAATTCGTAGCCAACGGCCAGTTGGATGCAGAATATGTCACCGTTGAATCGGAACATTCCGCCATGAGCGTAGCCATAGGTAGCCAGGCCTCAGGAGCCCGAACCTTTACCTCAACCAGCTCTCAAGGACTGGCTCTGATGAGCGAACTGGTTCCCATAGCTTCTGCACTAAGACTGCCCATGGTCATGCTTTTGGTCAACCGTTCCCTCTCCGGGCCCCTCTCTATCTGGAACGACCACAGCGACGTAATGTCCATCAGGGACAGCGGGTGCATTCAACTGTTTGTTAAAAACGGCCAGGAGGTTTATGACCACGTATTTATCGCCTACCGGATTGCAGAAAAGCATAATGTCCTGCTGCCGGTAATCATCAATATGGACGGGTTCATTCTTTCCCATACCTTTGAATCCGTGGAATTGATGGAGGACCATGAACTAAAAGGGTATATCCCTCCCTATGTACCTGCAGCTACCCTCCATCCCGACAAACCCTTAACCATGGGGGCTTATGCCACCCCGGCATTGTATACGGAGGCTAAAAAAGCTCATGATGAGGTTTTAAAAGCTTCCCAACCTGCTATTGTGGAGGCCTGGGAGGCCTGGACACGACTCACCGGACGCCATTACCATCCGGTGGAAGAACTCTACTGTCAGGATGCGGATACGATATTAGTCAGCATGGGAAGCCTCAGCGAAACTGCTGCGGAGGCTGTTAAATTAATGCGTAAGCAGGGACAAAAAGTTGGACTTTTAGAACTCAGGATGTGGCGCCCGTTCCCCTTTGAAGAGTTTTCCCGGGCAGCTGCCGGAGCGAAAAAACTGGTAGTCATGGACCGGGCCGTTTCCTCTGGAGGGCCCGGAGGTCCAGTGGCATCAGAAATCCGTTCCGCCCTATACGGCATAAAAAACCCTCCCCAGGTAGACAGCTATATCATCGGCCTGGGAGGCAGAAACGTCACCATAGAGGACTATGTCCAAATGATTAAAGGGAAAAAGACAGATTGTATTCCGGGAATATACCCGGGTTCAGGTTCAAATTATGAAATCTTCGGAGCCAGGGGATAAACATGATGTAATGTGGCTCCATGCCGCCGGTTAGGCATCGGCGGCACCAGAAATATAAAAATAAGACAACAGGACCAATCCCCTTGTCTTATTACAAAAGTCAAGTAAGGAAAGGGTTAATGCCATGAGCGATGCAAATGTATATGCAGTAAAAACACTGACTTCAAAAGAATACTTTGCTCCAGGACATCGGGCCTGCTCCGGATGCGGGCAGGCCGTGGCCGTGCGCATGGTCCAGAAAGCCTTAGGCCGCAATGTAATTATGGCCAGCGCTACGGGATGCATGGAAGTAGTTTCCTCTCCTTTCCCCCAGAGTTCTTGGGAAATACCCTGGATCCACGTGGCTTTTGAAAATGCCGCCGCTGTGGCCAGCGGTATTGAAGCAGGACTAAAAGCCCAGAGACGCAAAGGTAAAATTGACGGGAGAAAAATCACTGTAGCAGCCATGGCCGGGGACGGCGGGACGGCTGACATCGGCCTGCAGGCCCTATCCGGGGCCCTGGAGCGGGGGCATGACTTCCTCTATGTCTGCTACGACAATGAAGCCTATATGAACACCGGTGTGCAGAGATCTTCTGCCACACCCTTTGGCGCTGCCACTACCACCTCTCCCGCCGGCAGTGTCAACAGCGGACAGCTGACCTGGAAGAAAAACATGATGCGCATCACTGCCGCCCACGATATCCCCTATGCCGCTACCGCCTCCCCCAGCCATCCTCTGGATCTGGTGGAGAAGATTAAAAAGGGTATGGAAACAAAAGGCCCTGCATACATTCATGTCCTGAGCCCCTGCCCCCCGGGATGGGGAATTTCTGCCGAGGACAGCATACAGCTGGCCCGGCTGGCTATTGAAACAGGAATATTCCCCCTGTTTGAGATTGAAAAAGGGAGACACAAAATAACTGTGGAGGTTGAAACCCTGGTACCTGTGGAGCAGTATTTGAAAAAACAGGGAAGGTTTAAACGCCTCAGTTCGGAAATGGTGGAAATGATTCAGCAGCGGGTTTGTAAACAATGGCAGGAACTTAAAAGTAATTCTCAAGACAAAAGCTGCATCAAACCAAATAATGATGCAGAAACAGTTCTCCCAGAATCCGAAGGAGAAATGGAGGCAGGAAAAATATTCAGGATTAAAGCGGGAGCAACAGCGTAACCGATCTGTTCATTTAAACAATAATTATCATAAACCGTCTTGATTACAAAATAAGACAACAATGGAAAGCTGGTAATCAATTTTTGTTTGGCTGTTTTGATTAAAAAGCAAAGGATGAGTTCCTATGGATAATAAAACCCTTGTTGACAAGGTAATAGAAAAATATCAGGGTGATTCCCGAGAAGTCCTGGAAATTCTTCTAGATATCCAGGGAGAAAAAAGATATCTCCCCAAAGAGGCTTTGAACTACGTAGCTGAAAAACTGGATATCCCGGTGACCAGGCTTTACCGAATCGCTAAGTTTTACGAGGCCCTCAGCCTAAAGCCCATGGGTGAATGCCAGGTCCACGTGTGCACTGGAACCGCCTGCCACGTAAGGGGAGCCTCCCGAATCCTGGATGAACTGGAACACCAACTGGGAATTGACCCTGGCGAAGTCACTGAAGATCAGAGCTTCGGCTTGAAGACGGTGAACTGTGTGGGAGCCTGCGCCCTGGGCCCAGTGGTGGTGGTAAACGGAGAACACTATGGGAATATGTCCGCCTTAAAAGTAGGTAAACTGGTGAAGGAATATTCAAAAGAACAAAAAGATAAAGAAAAAAAACAGGCTTAAAATATTTCCCTCAACAAGAGAAAGAGGTGAATCCTTTTGAACAGGTTGACTTCCGTAACAGACCTGGAAAGGCTTCAAAGAGAACTGGTTTCCCAAAACAGTCCGGAGAAACCTACCATAACGGTCTGCCAGGGCACCGGCTGTAAAGCCTATGCCAGTGGAAAAATTCATAAGGCCTTTGAAAAAGAACTGGCTTCCCGGGGCCTCACGCAAAAGGTTAGTTTAAAATCCACCGGCTGCCACGGCTTTTGTGAACAGGGGCCCATCGTGGTCATCCTTCCGGAAGAAATTTGTTACTGCCGGGTAAAACCGGAAGACATTGCAGAAATCGTGGAAACTACCGTGGTGAAGAAAAAAACAGTGGATCGACTGATCTTTACTGACCCCGTCAGCGGGGAAAAATATGCCCATGAACAGGAGATTCCCTTTTACAAATACCAAAGGAGGGCCATCTTCGGCAAAAACCGTCTGGTGGACCCCAAAAATATTGAAGACTATATCACCCTGGAGGGCTACAGTGCCCTGGCCCATGCCCTGACCCGAATGAACCCGGAGAAGGTAATGCTGGAGGTAAAGAAAGCTAATTTAAGAGGCCGAGGTGGTGCCGGTTTCCCCACCGGCATTAAATGGGAAACTACTCAAAAGGCCCCAGGAGAAACAAAATATGTGGTGGTAAATGCCGATGAGGGCGACCCCGGAGCATACATGGACCGAAGCCTACTGGAGGGAAACCCCCACCTGGTCTTAGAGGGGCTGGCCATCGGAGCCTATGCCATAGGTGCCCGGGAGGGATATGTATTTGTGCGTCAGGAGTATCCCCTGGCCTTGGAAAATATAAATGCAGCCGTCCAGCAGGCCAGAGATTACGGACTGTTGGGAAAAAATATCCTGGGAACAGGTTTTGATTTTGATGTCAAAGTGAAGCGGGGAGCGGGGGCTTTTGTCTCAGGAGAATCCAGTGCCCTGATTTCTGCCATTGAAGGCAGGGCAGGGGAACCTCGACCCAAACACGTCAACGCTGCTGTCAGTGGGCTTTTTGGGAAACCCACCAGCCTGAACAACGTGGAAACCTGGGCTAACGTCCCACTGATTATGAACAAGGGAGCCCAGTGGTACAGCTCCATTGGCAGCGAAAAGAACTCAGGGACCAAAATATTCTCATTGGTGGGGAAGGTTAACAATACCGGACTAATTGAAGTTCCCATGGGAACCCCCTTAAGAACTATTATTTATAATATCGGCGGAGGCATTAAAGAAGGTAAGAGATTTAAAGCAGTCCAGACTGGAGGTCCCTCCGGTGGCTGCATTCCGGAACAGCATCTGGATATTCCCGTAGATTTTGACTGCTTAAGCCAAATGGGCTCCATGATGGGTTCCGGCGGAATGATTGTCATGGACGAAGACAGCTGTATGGTGGATGTTGCCAAGTATTTCATGCAGTTCTTAAAAGAAGAATCCTGCGGCAAATGCATCAGCTGCCGAGAGGGTATCAGTAAAATGTATGATATTTTGGAAAAAATAACTCTGGGGGAAGGCTGTGAAAGAGACCTGGAACAGCTGGAAAACCTGGCCTGGATTACGGACCATGCTTCCCTCTGTGCCCTGGGCCGCACCGCTTCCAACCCGGTGCTCAGCACTCTGAAATATTTCCGGGAGGAATATGACGCCCATATCCAGGATAAACGATGTCCAGCCGGTGTCTGTAAATCACTGATTAGCTATACCATCGACCCGGACCGGTGCAACGGCTGCGGACGCTGTCAGAAAGTATGCTCTGTCAACGCAGTAGAAGGGGAAAAAGGTTCCCCCATGTCTATTAATAAAGAGTTCTGCATCCGCTGCGGTATATGCCAGGAGGCCTGCCGATTCAAGGCGGTGTCCGTAGAATAGTTAAAAAATATTAGACTTGTGAGGGTTGAAAATGATCAATTTAACCATTAACGGAAAGCAGTATACAGCCCCAAAAGGCCAAAACCTGCTGCAGGCGGCCCTGGACAACGGGATCGAAATCCCCCACCTCTGCTACCACGAAAACCTTTCCTCCTATGGAGGCTGCCGCCTCTGCCTGGTGGAGGTGACCAAGGGAGGAAAAGTTGAGCTGACCACCTCCTGCACCTATCCTGCAGACCAGGGAATTCAGGTAGAGACGAACACACCAAAGGTCAGAAAAGCCCGCCGTCTCATGATGGAGCTGATTTTGCCCATGGCTTTAAACTCCCCGAAAATTCAGGCCCTGGCCAGGGAACTGGGAGCAGAATGCCTCCCCTCCCCCAGCAGTAAAAAAGCAGACGGCTGCATCAAATGCGGCCTCTGTGTTAGAGCCTGTGAAGAGCTGGTGGGTGCCAACTCCATCACCTTTTCCTCCAAAGGTTCGGAACGGAAAATAGTTCCCCCCTTTGAAGAGGAATCCGAGAAATGCATCGGGTGCGGCACCTGTGTCCATGTATGTCCCACCGGCTGCATAACTATGGAGGACCTGGGCAGGAAGAGAAAACTTAAACGATGGAACAGAGTATTAAACATGAAAACCTGCACAAAATGCAGCAATGCTTATATCCCAACAGCCCAGGTAGACTTCTACCTTAACAGGACCGGAGATGCCGCCCTAGAAGATTGGTTCAAAGTATGCCCCGACTGTCGGTAAAGATAAAAAACCTCTTTTATTATAATGAAATAGATGACTTGATTTTATTTCTCCCTGGGAAAAGTGAACTCGTTTCAGCAAGCTGAAACATCGGGGAATCAGGTGGAGACTCTACTCCACCTGATTAAGAGCCCCACCTGCGCTAACGCTTAGAGGTGGGGCTCTTAATAAACATTGACCATCAGGCATCTTTTACCTTAACGGCCTGCTCTTTTTTGGCTGACCAGGTTTGCAGGGCTATAATTACAACCCCTGTGCCGCAGATAAAAACAACGGCACCGATAAAAACCAGGAGCCAATCTCCATTAGGAATAAAGTCAAACAAGATACTGTAAGCCATGGACAGCATTGAGGTAACAATCATGACCACAAAAGGTACGATATAGTATACTGTAGACCTCCCCATACTTAAGAGGAATACTGCTGCAGCCAGGAGAGCCAGTGACGCTAGAATTTGATTACTTGCACCAAAGAGGGGCCACAATCTCATACCATAACCGGAAAAAGCTAAGATAACTATTGCCACCCAGCCTGGTAAAATAGAAAAGGTTTTATTGGCCAGAGCTTTAGGCAGGCCAAAGGTAATTACACTTTCAGCAAATGCAATACGAGTAAACCGCATGGAGGAGTCCAGAGTAGTCATGGCAAAACTTTTTGCAACTACAGCCATAAAAGCTGCTGCCGCTGCTGTTGGAATCCCTAGAGCCGCCACAAAAGTTGAACCTCCTTCAGCCCAAACTGCCGGCCAGGAGGCCTGCTCCCATGCAGAATAAACTTCCGAATAACCGGCAACGCCTAAACCTACTACAGCTGTTAATAGTGCGATTACAGCCAGGTAACCTTCCGCCAGCATAGAACCATAACCTACTACCTTCGCATCTGTTTCCCTTCTTAACTGCTTGGGAGTAGTTCCACTTCCTACTATGGAATGCCAGCCGGAGATAGCACCACAGGCTATGGTAACCATTATAAAAGGCCAGATAGGAGGCGCTCCCTCCGGTGCTAATCTAATC
Source organism: Candidatus Contubernalis alkalaceticus (assembly GCF_022558445.1). NCBI lineage: Bacteria > Bacillati > Bacillota > Dethiobacteria > Dethiobacterales > Dethiobacteraceae > Candidatus Contubernalis > Candidatus Contubernalis alkaliaceticus. The sequence goes on along the minus strand of NZ_CP054699.1, from coordinate 885,139 downwards.
GCAGGAGCAGCTAATTGTCCACCTCCGCTGGCAGCTAAAATAATAACGCCAGCCGTGGTTACGACAAGGGCAATAATTAGTTGTAGACCGTTTATAAAGTCCCGGGGCTGAACCAGGAGCCAGACGGGAAGTCGAGCAGATATAAACATATAAACCAGCAGGATAACAACCCAGGTATAGTAACTTAACTGTAAGGGGTAGGAAAGGCCAAGAGCTATTACCCCATACATGATGGCAACGGAAATTATGGATGCAAAATATATATTGAATTTAACTTTGTAGCGAATCATGAGGCCGATAATAATTGCCAGGGGTATCTCCACCCAAATGGAATATACGGCTGCCGGGAAAGCCTGAGCCATAACAGCTGTTATATGAACAAAAACAGCACTAACCAGGATTAACAAAAAGAATATGAGAATATACATCAGCTGCATTGCCCTTTTCCCCAATAAATCCTGTAAAAAGTCTGCAATACCTCTACCTTCATGCCTTAAGGATGTGGCCAGAGCCCCCAGGTCATGTACCGCGCCAAAAAAAATGGTTCCAATAATAATCCATAACAGGCCGGGCAGCCAGCCCCAGATAGCCGCAACAACAGGTCCAACTATAGGAGCAGCTCCGGCAATAGAAGTAAAATGATGGCCGGCAACTACATCGGTTCGGGTAGGCACAAACTCAAAACCATCTTCGTACTTAAAGGCAGGTGTTTTACGCTTAGGATCTAACATCCAGATTTTTTCCGATAAGAATTTGGCATAAAAACGGTAGGACAGTATATAAAGGATAACAGCAACTACTACAAACACCAAAGCAGCCAATTAATGATTCTCCTCTTCCTAAAAGTTATGGGGGAATTTCCCCTTTCGGGTAAATGTAAATTCACCTTCCCATTTTACCATATAGAAGACTTTAATGGGACATTAGTTCTTTAAAATCCAATTCGTCAGCAAGGAACCTCATAGAAAATATAATAATCTATAATTCAGTGTCATATTAAAACATATATCATATTATATATTAAATAGAATATGGTCAATCCATGTTTTAATATGCCAAAAAAAGGAGGTATTTAGATGTCTGAAGAAAAAGAAATGATTCAAAAGGAAAAAAATGAAGCCCTGGGGTTAGGCAAACTACCATTTCCACCCTTTGATAAAGCTAAACCCATCGACCTCTGCGTTCAAGTAGCTTATGCCAGATTTATTAAAGACTTTTTTTCAGTCTTTAAATTTATTGAGATACCTGCACCAATCTGCCGTTGTGAATGTGAAAATGTAGAAATCACCAACCGAACAGTTACCTTTACCTGTGACAGTGTAATTATATGTATCGAATTCATTATCTGCCTCAAGTTTTTCCCTCTGACCGGGAACCCTTACTGTCAAACCTTCCCGGCCTGTTTCCGAAGAACTATTCCTTTCTTCAAATTCAATAGTTTTCCTAAAGGATTTCCCATTTCATTGGAGGAATTTCAACAGGCAGAAGGAGTCTGCCTGGAGGTAGATTTCATCGACTGTTTCTGCAATGCTTTCCCCGCTGACTGCGCTACCTTTATTTTCGTCAACCTCTTCTTTAATCTTCGGTTAAAACTGTTCCAGGAGCGTAATGTTATTGTGAGAGGGGATTTCTTCGGCGGCCCTGTGGTTAAACTACCTAAAAAAGTAAACCCCTGCTTACCACGAAGTTTTGGAGATGGTAGTCCATCCCTTGAAGATGATATGCCCGCCGGCGAAGACAATTTTAAAAACTCTCTTGATAAACTGCCCCCGGAAGCAAAAGAACAGTATGAGAAAAAACTGACTGAATATATGAAAAAAATCAAAAATAAAATGTAAAAATTTAAAATAACCAACCCCATTTTAAAGCTCTTTTCCAGCAAAACGGAAAAGAGCTTTTTTTATAAAGTTTACAATTTTATCTGGAGCTCCTTATCTTCTCCTCTAATAACCATAGACAGAAGTTCTCTTTTATTGGATACCCCAAGTTTTTTATAAATGTTCTTTAAATGGGTTTTAAGAGTGTTCTCACTAATAAACAGCTGTTCTGCCAAAACCTTATTGGTTTCTCCTTTAAACAGCAGAGTTAAAATTTCCCTTTCCCGAGGGGTTAGCTGTTTTTCCTCCAAAAATCTATCCATATTAAAAGCATCTACCTTTTTTTCATATACCTTCTTCCCTACATCTTTTGTATTTTCCAACAGTTCCCTGTCCATCTGATCATTTAACCAGGGAACAATAATAAAAGTTAAAAATATGGTGGAAGCAGCAAAAATTGCCGTAATCATAGGATACTGCTCTCCTACCAGCATAAGCCGAACTCCCATAACCTCTCCCAAGAATATAGCAAAAACATTGGCAGAGAGACCATATCCAAACATTCTATAGGGAGTACCATAAAGCAGAGATATTACTCCTAAAAATGTCCAAATAAATAAATCCAACAGCCCAAAGGCAGACTCTATTAAAATCTCCGTAATTATATAACCCGACAGAGAATCACTGAGCAAAGCAAAAGAAATAAACGCCAGCCCTAACATAGAAGCACCCAGGTAAACAGGTAATTTACGGTGTACCTTGCCGCCAAATTTCCACATGACCAGAAGTACAGCCAGATAAGGGACCACTCGAAAGAAATGGGTATACCTGCTGAACTCCGCAAAGGTTGGGTAAATAACACTGTACATAAAACCGCCGTTAATATATAGTCCAAAAATAAAAAGGGTTAAAATAATCATTAATGCATTAGGAAATTCTTTTAATTGATCCATAACTTTAAGACACTGCTTCTCACCTTGACCATCCAATTTTATGTCCTTACAGCTTTCAATATCTTCCCGCTCCAACGCTGCAGCAAAGCAAAGGGAGGCCGTCAAAAGCGTCATAGACAATATGTAAACTAAATATGCTGGAGCCTGAGCAGAAACTATATTAATAATCACATAAAACAGATTAGACAAGATAATGACTACAGCCATAAATTTCAGACGCTCTTCATTCGTAACCAGGTATGTAAAACGATAGCCCCATCCTATAATATAAAAAGAGGATGCGGCGCCAAGGAAAGACAACCAAAAGGGCCACCATCCTACCGAAGAAAACCACAGGATTACAGTCAGTATAAGACATAGGGCCCCGCTTAAGACCATTAATCCTTTTACCAATTTTCTCCCTCGGAACAAAAAAGCCGCAGCAAAAAGTCCCAGAGCATGGAAAAAAGTAAAATACAGGCCCAGAGCCCCATCCAAAGCCCTATTAAAAATAACAGCTTGAAACACAGGTCCATTAAAGGGAAAAGAAAGCAGCCAACCAAAAAAAACAGCCAGAGACCACATAGTTAAGCTTTTTGCTTTCACTCCTCTCCCCCCCCCGCCTATTAAGATTTACATATTATATCATTATAACATATGTGTTTTTATCATGTGCTATAATAAATTTGCCTGTTTACTATTTAACTTCCATCACCAGCCATTAAATGATTTCTACTTCTTACATCAACTATTTTAATGAAATTATGGCCTAATTCACTTTCCCTTAAGACTGGAAAAATGTTTACGGGTAAAACTTGTTAGCTTTGGCTCAATAACAATACGACAGTATCCCTTTTCAGGATTATTTCGATAGTAACCATGGTGGTAATCTTCAGCCGGATAAAAAACAGTAAAGGGTTTAACCTGCGTTACCACAGGATTATTCCATTGATCCTGTCCATTTAATTTTTGAATAAAATCTTCAGCAACTCTCCACTGCTCCTGGTTATGAAAAAAAATGGCTGAACGATATTGAGTGCCCACATCAGCCCCTTGACGGTTCAACGTAGTAGGATCATGGACAGAAAAAAAAATTTCCAGCAGTCTTTCAAAGGAAATCTCATTAGGATCAAAGACTATTTGTACTGCTTCAGCATGTCCTGTAGTCCCGGTACATATCTTATCATAGGTAGGATCGTCAATCTCGCCCCCCGTATAACCAGGCACTACCTGTATTACGCCTTTTATTTGATCAAAAACCGGTTCCAGGCACCAAAAACAACCCCCGGCCAACGTTGCCGTTTCCCTCTGCTTTTCCATTTCTAAATTTTCACATACCTTTCAATAATAATTTCTACGCCTATTTTATTATGCCTCAAAATTAATATTTTCACCAGCATATAAAAATTATTTGCCCAGAAAATAAACAGAAACAATTACTCCCATAATAAGTGTTACTGTTACAATTAATATTTTTTTTGTCTGTCCGTCCACATTTTTTCCTCCTAAGTTTATTTTTTAAACAAACATATTTTAAAGCAGAAAAAAAATTACAACATTTTCCTTTCTCCTGTTCATTATAGTTTGCTTTAACCCTTTTAGGATATCACCCTTTATTATGATTTTTGCGAAAAACTTATAAAACTAACTATTTTGCCAATTACCAGTCTATCACCCTAAAGAATGATAAACGGTTTTTTTTATAATTCTTGTCTTTACACTCTTGGGTTGAAAAATTAATATATAATACTGCTGTTTTTCATGCAAAAAAAACACCTCCAAACATTAGATTATTATCTAACATTTGGGGTGCATAATAATTAGGTAGTACTTATTTCTTCTTCTTAAGTTGGGATAGCGCATCGGCAAAAGCAGAATTTAACGGTTGCTCTGCTTTTTTTTGCTGTTTTAAATATTGGGAGGTCTCTTTCTTGGAAACTTTGCTGCCTTCCGTTTTTTTTCTTTTATTAAAAGCAGAAAGCTTTTCCCTGTGACCGCACCTGCATATAAAAATTTGACCTTCCCCCTCGCCCCGCATTTCTAACTTTTTATGACAGTTGGGGCACCGGGCGTTGGTAGTTCTTGAAACCCCTTTTCTATAGCCGCACTCCCGATCCTGACAGACAAGCATTTTACCTTTCTTACCCTTAACGTCCAACATATGTTTGCCACACTGAGGACATCTATTACCGGTAAGATTATCATGTTTAAAGGTCTTAACGCTGGCTTTAATCTCACTTACCACCGTTTTGGCATAAGACTTCATTTCATCTACAAACTTATCCTTATTGAGGGAACCCTTGGCAATAGCACTGAGTTTTTGTTCCCACTGGGCAGTTAACGCCGGGGATTTTAAATCCTCAGGAACCAGTTCTAAAAGCTGCCTGCCCTTGGAAGTAACGAAGATATTCTTGCCCTGTTTTTCAATCAAAAAACTGTTGAAGAGCTTTTCAATAATATCGGCCCTGGTGGCCACAGTGCCCAGCCCTCCCGCCTCCCCAATGGTTTTAAGCAGCTGCTTACTTTCATCAGCCATATATTTTGCCGGATTTTCCATAGCTGAAAGTAAACTCCCCTCATTAAAGGGGGCCGGGGGCCTTGTCTCACCCTCTGTTTGAACCACTCTGGATATTTTCAAGATATCCTTTTTACTAACCTTAGGGAGTATCTGTTCAGACAGCTCCTCTTCTTCCTCTTCCTCCTCAAACCTATTCTCATAGACTTCCTTCCAACCCTGCGAAATCACCGTTTTCCCCTTAGCGATAAAAAGTTCCTCTCCAATTTTTGCCTTTATGGTGGTCTGCTCATATTCAAAAGGGGGGTACAGAACTGCTAAAAAGCGCTTGACCACCAGATCATATATTTTTCTCTCACTATCACTTAATTCACTTAAAGAAACCGGCTGTTCCGTAGGTATAATGGCATGGTGATCCGATACCTTGCTGTTATCCACAAAGGACTTATTTGGTTTTATGGGCTTATTGGCGATTTTTTTAGCCATAGCAGCATAAGGCCCATATAAAGCTTTAATTCTGTCCCGTAAGGTGTCCACCACATCTGTAGTTATATACCTGGAATCAGTTCTGGGATATGTTAAGGCCTTGTGACTTTCATATAATCTCTGCATAATGGAAGTAGTTTCCTTGGCTGAAAAATCAAATAACCTATTGGCATCCCTTTGAAGTTCCGTTAAGTCATATAATAAGGGGGGCATTTTTTTCTTGTACGCCTTATTTACATCTATAACCTCAGCATTTTTTTCACTTTCTATTTTCCTCAGCACTTTATCACACTTATTTTTATCGAAGGTTCTAAGATTACTGGTAAGACTGTCCTGCCAGACCAGTTTTAAACTATTGGCATGCGCCGTTATGCCGTAAAAAACTCTGGGTTTAAAACTATTAATCTCCTCTTCCCTTTTTAAAATGATCGCCACAGTGGGGGTTTGAACTCTCCCACAGGAAAGCTGAGCATTATATTTACAGGTTAATGCCCGGGTAGCATTAATCCCTACCAACCAGTCGGCTTCGGAACGGGCAGCGGCAGAAGCGTAAAGATTATCATACTCCTTACCATTTTTTAAATTATTAAACCCATCCTTAATAGCCTTATCGGTAACCGAAGAAATCCACAGGCGTTTTATGGGCTTATTAACATTAGCTTTCTCAATAATCCACCGGGCTACCAGTTCCCCTTCCCTACCGGCATCCGTGGCAATAACAATCTGATTAACTTCTTTTTTATTCATCAGGCTTTTAACAACATTAAACTGCTTTCCGCTCTGCTTAATAACCACCAATTTTAACTTGGGCGGAAGCATGGGCAGTGTTTCTATGCTCCATTCTTTGTATTTCTCATCATAGGCTTCCGGATCTGCCAATGTAACCAAATGACCCAAAGCCCAGGTAACAATATATCGGCTGCCTTCAAAATAACCGTTTCCTTTTTTTTTGCAATCTAACACCCTGGCTAAATCCCTTCCCACAGAAGGCTTTTCAGCCAAAACCACTATTTTATTCAAAACTAACCATCCTTTCAAAGAATACATCAATAATACATAATTCCCTTTAAATATACATTTTAACATATACAGAGCATTCTGTCCGATGTCCCTCCCCTTATAATGGCAGCTCCACGGTGAAAGTAGATCCTTCCTGCAGCTTACTTTCTACATAGATTTTACCACCTAATAAATCTAGAATACGCTTTACGAGAGGTAATCCTAACCCATTACCTTCGTGAGAATGAGTTTTGTCTCCCTGATAAAATTTTTCAAAAATACGCATCATGTTTTCTTCCCGCATGCCAATACCATTATCTTTGATTATTACTTTTACAGCGGAAATAGTTTTACTTAACCTTATACCGATAATACCGTTTACATCTGAAAACTTAATCGCATTACTTAAAAGATTTAACCAAATCTGTTCAAGCAGCCCCTCATCACCAACATAATTAACTTTTTCAAGATTAATATCAAGTTCAATATTCTTTTTACTCCATGCATGCTCAAGTAGTAAAATACTTTTTCTGATTTGTTCGTCCAGTGAAAAAAGAGTCATTTTCTCTACAATCTCTTGATTTTCAATCTTCGAAAGTTTCAGGATGTTGGAAGAAAGATTAGATAATCTCGCTGTTTCTTCAACAATAATATTGGTGTACTCCTGTTTCTCATCATCGGACAGGTTACCCTGCTGCAAGAGCTTGGCAAATCCCTGGATTGATGCAATAGGCGTTTTAAATTCATGAGATACATTTGTGATAAAATCCTTCCGAAGAAGTTCTATATTATTTAGCTCTTTTGTCATCTTGTTGAAATTTTCCATAAGCTGGCCAATCTCATCTTCACTTTTATGTTCAAGCTGTACATTAAAATTACCCTTTGCCACTTCCTGGGTAGCCCAGGTCAGGTTTACTACTGGCCTTACTATTCTTTTTACTAACAAAATAATTAACATCGCGGCAATAAAAACAAAGGATAGCAGAGTAAACCATACCCGGGAGCCAACAATTTTAAAAACAGTATTATGAGGGTAAAGATTAATTTGAATATAAGAATCATCTACCATTAGCAGCGTTGCGTGCCCTTGAAATTTTAAACGAGATAAAAAAATAATTTCATGGTTCTGAAGTTTTTTTAGCTCCTCAGCCGTCAACTGGATTTCCTCAATGTTTTCAATTGTGCGAACTTCATACATAGAAGACGATATGATACTTATTATTTCCTCCAGTCTTAAATCTGTTTTTTGACGTAAATCTAATATAGCAATCGCTATTGTTTCCTGGTTGAATTTAATTTCCTCTTTTAAACCACTTGTGAAAAAAATTGTTACAATAAATGATAATATAGAGGAAACACATATAATAGTAATAAAAAACAGAGCAAGTTTTACACTTATTTTTTTCATAGGCTTCTCTCCGCTTTATATCCCAGCCCCCGTACTGTCACAATCTTAAATTCCGTAAAGTCAGCAAATTTTTCTCTTAACCGCTTAATATGAACGTCTACTGTTCGTTCCTCCGCTTCAGAATCCATTCCCCATATTTCACCCATTAGCTGCTGTCTTGTAAATATTTGTTTCGGATAACTTAGCAGCTTGAATAAGAGATAGAATTCCTTTTTGGGAAGAAGTATAGACTTCCCACTTCTGCTGACAGTCAATGTGTCGTAATCAAGCTGGACTTCACCTATTGTCAGGCGGTGCTCATTGGCGATGCGAGAACGACGCAGTAATGAAGCTACCCGTAAAACCATCTCATCCATATCAACCGGTTTCACCATGTAGTCGTCGGTGCCAACAAGAAATCCGGTTCTTTTATCATTAATATCTTCTTTTGCGGTTACCATCAGAATTGGCAGATTATTATTTAATTTTCTGAGGGTATCGGTTAATGTATAACCGTCCATATTTGGCATCATAATATCACAAATAATTAAATCTACATGTAATACATCTAATACTTCTAAAGCCTGCAGCCCATCCATAGCGCTTAAAACAGAGTAGCCATTTTGGTTTAATACAGCAGTCATTAATTTTTGGAGGTTTTTATCATCCTCTACCACCAAAATTTTGAACATGCATCTCACCCTCTGCCTCTCAGTTATACTAAAAAACTAATTTACGGTATCAATTTGCTGATCCTGAATATCAATTTTAATCATAGGTTTTTGATGAAGTATATCATACATGATAGGCACAACCAGCAGGGTCAAAAGAGTGGCATAAGTTAAGCCGCCGATGGTGACCACCGCCATGGCCTGAGTCATTTCCGCACCACTGCCTATACCTAACGCCATAGCGCTCATGGCCAATATGGTAGTAAGAGCAGTCATAAGAATGGGGCGGATCCGGATGATACCGGTACTAATTAACGCTTCCCGTTTTTCTTTGCCCTCCAGTCGAAGTTGGTTTACGTAATCCACAAACACAATACCGTTATTTACTACGATACCGGCCAAAACCAGGAAACCCAGCATAGCCGTAACCGACAGTTCCATACCGCTCACCCACAAGAGCAGCAGGCCACCGGTAAATGCCAGCGGCAGGGTAAACAAAATAATAAACGGGGAAAGCAGGCTTTGAAACTGAGCTACCATAATAAGGTATATGAAGATAACTGCCAGGGCGATCATCAATATTAAATCAGATATGGCACTGTTAATCATCTCATTCTCACCGGCAGTATCCAAGGTGACTCCCACAGGAGGCGTGTAATCAACCAGCTTTCTTTCAAAGTCCCGGCTGACAAGGCCAATATTATAGCCCTCCTGGATAGAAGCCGAAACAGTGACGTAACGGGACTGGCTATCGCGGCTTATGGAGGAAGGAGTGTCCGCTTCAGTAATCCGGGCAATGTCCCCCAGTCGTACTACTTTGTCTTCCCCGTCTTCTCCTTTTACGGTAAAGGTATAATCACTAATGTTATCCCGAGTAATAATGCTTTCTGCACCGACTACAATGACCTGATATTCTTGTTGTGCTGTGGTCAAAGTAGTAGCCTGCGTCTCCCCTGACAGCACAGCGGCAATCTCCTGATAAACCTGCGCTACAGTCAGCCCTTCTTTCATGGCGGCATCTTTATCCACCGAAATACGGGTCTCAATGCCCGCATCTTCATTCCCGGAAACAACATCTGCTGTGCCCTCTGTCCCTCTTAGAAGTTCTGCTACCTCCTCTGCGGCAGTGGAAAGAACGTCCAAATCATTACCCTTGATGATAACCTCTACACCACTGCCTCCTAAAACTGACATATCCATGTTGGAGGCAGAAACTGATACTTCGCCCTCCAAGTCCTGCAGTTTTTCAAAAATCAACCTTTCCACATCCAGGTTGGTAATGCTGCGGTCATCTTTTAAAAGAATATAGAAGGAGGAACTCTCGGAGGAAGATCCCGTCAGTCCACCGCCTAACCCGGCCAAAGCGCCGGATGAACCGGCGCTGGCACCGACGTTTTCCACGGCATCAATTTCTAAAATCCGCGTCATTACTTCGTCACTCATTTCATAAAGTTCTTCCGTAGTACTGCCCTCCGGCATGGTAAAAGTGGCGCTCATTTGAGGCGAATCCACTGCAGGCATAAAACTGGTTCCCATAACAGTGACGCCGTAGATGCTGAGGCCAAGCAGCATTACCACTAGAGTAAGCACCACGGCTTTATAATTAAGGGAGAAATGGAGAAGTTTTTCGTAACTATTAACGATGATGTCGAACCATCTCTGTTTTCTCTCCTGTCTAGTCTTTAGTAAAGTAGAGGCCATGGTAGGAATTAAAGTTAACGCAACAATCAGGCTGGCTACCAAACTATAAGCAATAGTCAAACCCATATCCGAAAAGATCTGGCGGGAGATACCATGGGTGAAGACGATGGGCAGAAAGACACAGACAGTGGTGAGAGTAGATGCAAAGATAGCACCCGTCACCTGTTTAGCACCCTGCACCGCTGCTTCATAAATATAAATGCCCTCGTTGCGCATCCGATAAATATTTTCAATGACAACGATACTATTATCCACCAGCATACCCACCCCCAGCGCAAGACCGGATAGGGAAATGATGTTAAGAGTAACATTGCTGAAATACATTAGAGTTACAGCAAACAACAAGCTTACAGGAATGCTGCAGGCGATAATCAAAGTTGGGCGGATATCCTTCAGAAAGAAAAACAGCACGATGATTGCCAGGAGGCTGCCCAAGAGAAGGTTCTGCAGCACACTGTCAATGCTCATGTTAATATATTCACCCTGATCCATCAGAGGTAAGATCCGAAGCCCTGGGTATTCTTTAGAAAGCTCGTCTATGGTTTCATTAATTCTACCGGCCACATCAGCTGTGGAGGCAGTGCTCTGTTTCTGAAAAGTCATCATAACACTATCATTGCCGTTGACCTTAGCATAAGTCTCAGCTGAATTATCAGTCACCACAACCTCCGCAATATCCGACAGGCCAATATCTCCCACACTGTCAAGGGAAAAAAGAATAGTATTCTTCAGGGAATCCTTTGAATCATACTGATCACCTACCTTAACCAGGTGCCCTTCTCCCCCCTGGATATACCCGGCCGGCATGCTAAAATTCTGAGCTTTCAATATGTTACTCACCATTTCAACAGTAACAAAACTGTTCAAATCCACTTTTTTTCGTAGCTCATCCCGGGCATCCTGGAATTCTTGCAGGCCTTCCTTTAGTTCTTTCTCACCGTTTTCCAGCTGCATCTGTGCCTTAGCAAGCTCAATGGATAGAGTCATCTTCCCGGACTCAATCTGCTGATAACCTGACGTAGCCTCCGCCAACCCCTGCTCCAACTGGGGTTTCATAGCTGAAATAGTCATGAGGCGAACAGAGATATTCTGAAGTTCTGTTTCTATAGCAGCAATACGCCCAGGGGCAGCGGCGGCCATTTTTTCCATCTCCACCATTTCACTTTGGGAGAGTCCTGTTAACTGATCAGGTAAAATTGATGAAAGCTGTATTATTACCAACTCATACATTTCAGGCGGGATAGCGGAAACACCCCCCGGAAAAGCCTGACTGAATAATTCATTTAAGGGAACCAGCTGAGAAAGTCCCTGTTTTTCCTGTTCAAATGCAAACTGCTGGGAGTTCAAAAGGGTCTCCTCAGCCAGCAGGGCATTAAGATTAGCAATGACGCCATCCACCTGTGCGCTGGCTTCAGCCAGCTGATTTTTCTGGTTATCTGTCTCTGCCTCCAACTGCTTCCGGGCAGCAGCCAGTTCCCTCTGCGCCTCATCCAGTTGTGCCTTTGTCTCGTCCAACGTCTGGTCTAGATCCTCCATAATCTTTTCATTTAGAGCATCAATCTTCTCCTGGTTAAGAGAAACTCGAATCGCTTCTTCCAGAAGACCTGAAGCAGAAACTGAAGCTACACCGTTAATACGTTCGAAGGAGGGAAGGAGAACATCTTTGACAAAATCGGAGACCTCTCCAACTTCTTTCCCTTCTATATCTGCAGTAGCAATCATTATAGGCATCATGTCCGGGTTGATTCTCATCAGCATTGACTTTCCCACAGCACTGTCCAGCTGTGCAGATACCATGTCCAGGTTATTCGAAAGTTCAATCATGGCGCTGTCCATATTAATACTTTGGGAGAATTCCAGAATAATTATGCTGGAATTCTCATTAGATATCGAACTGATATTGTTTAAGCCGCCGGCAGTGCCCAAAGCAGACTCCAGCGGCCTGGTCACCATAAGTTCCACTTGTTCGGGACTGGCGCCCGGATAAGCAGTAATGACTACTATATAAGGCAGTTCCATCTCCGGTAAGAGATCGGTAGTCATCCCGGTGAAAGAGACGATTCCCAAAACCATTACTAAAACCACAGCCACGAGGACTGTGTACGGTCTTTTAACACTGTATTTCGAAAACATAAGTTCCCCCCTGCAAAAATTAAGTTTGTTCCATATGTCTGGCTTTTCCTCTGTATGCCAATGCCATTTACTTACGTTATTAATTCTACGCCCTGTTGAAGAGCTTTTATACTATTTTATTACAACTAAACTGTTTGTCTTCCTTTATTTTATATATTAAAAGCAGTACCTTTTTTAAATAACAATATCACCGATTGTATTATAAACTGCTAATGTGAACTCAATGTGAACTCTCAACAGGAAAAACCTGAAGATATAATGAGAACCTTCCAAATAATTAAAGGTTTTCACAAAAATTTACTTAATCATTTTGGAATTGAAGAGGAATTGTCTATCTTTTGTTGAATAATCTAACTTTAACATGTAAGGCGTAAAGGCGGAGGCTTATGATAAAAATTAAAAATCCTAATAAATCAGGTATCTTTCTTGGACAGTTTCAAGACAAAACTTTGGAAAAAGAATACTTTTCTGATGAAGTAAACGGAGCTTTGGTGTATATTAGGCCAGTATTATTTGCTTTAGGGTTACTTTACCTGCTTTTTATAATTCCTGACTATTTTTTAATTAGTGACCCTAAAACATTTAAGATTATTTTATTAAACAGAACCGCATTCTTTGCTTTAGTTATACTGTTGCCCGTAAGGATAAAATATTTAAAAAGGCCAGACTATTTTGCATACTGGCTTACTTCAGCTCAATTACTAGTTTCTATTTCTTTTTTATATATCTGTTATCAATATGAAAATCCCAATTTTCTCATACAGTCCTTTGGTGTCATGGTAATTATAACAGGGATATTTATGGTGCCAAACCGTTGGAAATTTAAAGTATTTGTGTCAATCTTTATAAGTACTATGTTCTTTTTCCTTTCAATTATATACCTGGAGAAAATTGAAACCAATGAGTTTGCTGCATCTTTAGTTTACATCTTTATTGTAATATTACTTAACAGCATTTCCTCTCACAGAGTCAATTATTTTAAACGAATGAAATATTTATACAGCAAAAACCTTCATCACCAATCCATCACCGATCCTCTTTCAGGTATATTCAACAGACAAAAATTAAACCAGGAATTACCCCATTTCATTCAAATTTCAAAAGATGACAAAACACCATTTTCTCTCGTTTTATTTGATATTGATAATTTTAAAGAAATAAACGACCATTACGGTCATCTTGCCGGGGACGATATTATTATCAAGCTTACTGAAATAGTTCAGAAAAATATTAGAAAGAATGATATATTTGCCAGATGGGGAGGAGATGAATTTATTATCCTACTCCCTAACACTAAAGAAAAAGAAGCCGTTGAATTAATAATCAGAATTCAAGAAGCAATCAAAAAGTTCGATGCAGAACCAAAGCTCATAAGCTGCAGCTTTGGTATCGTTTCTCTTAGGCCTCAGGATGATATGGATTCAATTCTTCATCGTGCTGATGAAAAATTATATGAAGCAAAAGCAGACGGTAAAAATACAATCGTTTCATAAGTAAGAACAAGCTGTTGGACCAATTACTCATCATTTATGGATTCAATTTTAAGGGATATTGGGAAACTATTATTCCAGATTTAAGTCAGACAGCGGGCAGCCAGCAGAAGTCCGGAAACGGTTTTGCCGTCGGTAATCTCACCCTGCTGAATCATGGTGAGAGCCTCCTGGAAGTGATATTTTTCCACCTTTAAAAACTCGTCCTGGTCCAATTTACCCGGATTTGGGAAAAGCTGTGTTGCTAAAAAAATATGAATCACCTCGTTACAAAATCCTGGGGCGGTACTGAGAGATGCCAGCAGGTTTAGTTTTCCCGCTCCCAGACCAACTTCTTCAGATAATTCCCGCTGCACGCAGGACCGGGGTTCTTCACCGGGTTCCAGGGTACCTGCAGGGATTTCTAATAAATGTTTCTCCAGAGGCTTTCGATACTGCCTAACCAGGTATACATAATTATCATCGTCTAAGGGAATTACCGCTGCAGCTCCGGGATGCTCTACAATTTCCCGGGTGCTTTGCCTGCCATCAGGAAGAATCACCCGATCCACCCTTAGTTTTATCAATCTACCTGAAAAAATTTTTTGGGTATATACCGTTTTCTCCTCAAACATAATTAATTTTCCTCCCCTATATAAAAGTTCTTCTATTGTCTTAGAAAAGTTCCCATCCCCCTGGTCACTTCTCAAGAGGTATTATCCTTAGGTTGCCCTATTTTCCACCGGTTCAGCGATAGAAAGCTCTTACTTACATTTCATCCATACTACCACTCCGGAAACCCTGCAGGTCCAGGGTAATGTTAGTGTACCCAATATTTTTAAAGATTTGAATAAGTTCTTTCCTGTTTTTTAATATTATCTCAGACTTTTCCCAAGGAACTTCGATGCGGGCTAAAGAGTCGTGGTGTCTGACTCTAAATATTAAAAGGCCTAGAGAGTAAAGGTAATCTTCAGCTTTTTCGATTCTTTGAAGGGCTGGAAGAGTAATTTTTTCCCCGTAGGGTATACGGGTTGCCAGGCAGGTATAAGAAATTCTGTTCCAGGTGGGTATTTTCATTTCCTTAGATAACTGTCGTATTTCATTTTTTGTTAGTTTTGCTTCCTTGAGAGGACTCCTTATACTCATTTCTTCTGCTGCCTTTGATCCCGGGCGGTATTTTAGCCTGTCATCATAGTTAGTACCGTCAAAAACCTGTAAATATCCCTCTATTTCCGCCAGCTGCCGGAGTTTTTCAAAGAGCACTTTTTTACAATGATAGCATCGTTTGGGGGTATTGTGTAAAAATAATTTGTTCTTAGTTTGATCTATGGTAATTGACTGGTAATTTAACTGCAGAATATCGGCCATTTTTAGAGCATGGTTTAACTCCCTTGAAGGGCTGGTATCTAAAAAGGCCATAACGGCCAGTGATTTGTCCTTTAAGGTATCACAGGCAACTTTGGCCAAAAAGGTGCTGTCTACCCCACCGGAATAGGCAACTATAACCTTTTCACAGCTTTTTATAATATCTATTAAATTAGACATTTTTTCTCGTACATTAGTCATATTTCATTCTCCTTGATAGAAGAATTCTCAGTAAAGATTATGTGAAAGGAAGAAAAATCTACTCTTTTTTTAGGCTCACTCTAATAATGGTGTCTGCCAGAGCTGCAGCCCCATACCCGTTATCTATATTTACAACACCTATTCCAGTGGCACAGCTGTTCAGCATGGACAAAAGTGGAGCCAATCCGTTAAAGTGAGCGCCATACCCTACACTGGTGGGAACAGCAATTACCGGCACATCCACCAGCCCTCCTACTACACTGGCCAGAGCACCTTCCATTCCTGCCACTACTATAATTACAGAGGCTGATTCTATTTTATCATAGCTATTGAATAAACGGTGAATTCCTGCTACTCCGGCATCATATACCCGTTCTACCCTGTGACCCATAACTTCAGCTGTTATAGCTGCCTCCTCAGCTACAGGCATATCAGCAGTCCCGGCAGTAAGAATTAAAAGCTTTTTGTCGGAAATATATTTTTCCTTGTGTATCATGCTTATTATTCCGGCCATTTCATGGTATTTGGCCTGGGGAAACTCCTTTATTATTTTTTCCGACATTTCTTTGTTGGCCCGGGTGCCCAATATATTTTTATTGTGTTCAGCCAAAGTTTTAAAAATTTTAGCTACCTGGTCTACTGTTTTTCCCTGACAGAATATTACTTCGGGAAAACCATTTCTCATAGCTCTATGGTGATCTATTTTAGCAAAACCTAGATCTTCATAGGGCAGTTTTTTAAGTTCTTTTAGGGCTTCCGTCAGGCTCAAATGTCCTTCTTTGTAGTTATTCAGTAAGCTGCGCATAAAATCTTCAGTCATTATTGCCACCTCCGGTATTTTGTCATTTTGATGTTCCTAAAAGCAGTCTGAGCATATTAGGTAATTCTAAATCCATTTTTCCTGCACCATATCCTATCTTAGATACCACAAATTCAGGAAGACCGCTAAAACTGCTGCAGATAGTACTGATAATGGCAGCTCCAGTTGGTGTAACCAGTTCTTTATCCGCTAAAAAAGAATAAATGGGGATATTTGTTAATAATTCCTGAGTGGCTGGTGCAGGGACCGGCATAATACCGTGCTGACACCTGACGTAGCCTGACCCAACGTTTATCTTTGAGCAATAAATTTTTTCTATTTTAAATTTTTGCAAGCATATGCAGGCTCCTACAATGTCAATAATTGTGTCAATACCGCCGACTTCATGAAAGTGAACTCTTTCTATGGTAGTACCGTGTATTTTTGCTTCTGCCTGAGCTAATTTTTGAAAAATTTTTAGGCTTAAATCCTTAATGTTTTGTTCCAGTTGAGATTTGCCGATAATATTGTTAATGTCTGAAAAATGTCTGTGTTTAGTCTGTTTTTCTTTTATTACTACGTCAAATTTTGTTCCGGAAATGCCGGTTTTTTTGACTTTTTTTGCTTCTAATTCGTACCCAACCAGATTAAGCTTTTCTAACTCCCGTTTAAGTTCTTCCAAGTCCAGTCCTAAATCTAAGAAAGCCCCCAATATCATGTCGCCACTTATTCCGGAAAAGCATTGAAAATATAAACTGTTCATATTTGTACCTCATTAATATTTTTCTTTGTTAGATCACACTTATATCGGCTGCTTCATTTTTATTTTAATTAACTTTTGTCTTTTGAGCAAACATTTCTACGATAATCATGTATTCATCCTTATCGTGGCAAACAAAACGTTCGGCTGCAATGTGAGTTTTACCAACATTAAAATGATGCAACTATTGTTGGCATAAAAAAAAGACGATAAAAGATACGCCTCCAGCAGTTCATTATATTGATCTTTTGCTGTTGAACAAAATAGATTTTACAGTATCATATACTTCTTTAAGGGGTATTTTATAATTTCTAGCCACTTGAAGACAATCTTCATACTCCGGTGACTGGTTTACAATTTCATTGTCTAATAGGCATGTTTTTACCCGAATGCTCCCCCACTTTGTTTCTACTTTTTCAATTTTTCGTGTTAAATACCATTTGTTAACTAAAGTTTCCCTTATCCCTATGCTGGAGGTTTCTTTAAAAATTATATCTCTCATCAAAGATGTTTTTTCTGTTGTAGTTAAGATAGATAATTTAATGGCAGGTCGGTTTTTTTTCATCTGAATGGAAGTCATATAAACATCTAAAGCTCCGTTTACCAGCAGCTGTTCCAATAGATACTCATAATATTCCGGGTTCATATCGTCAATGTTAGTTTCCAGGAAAACATTCCTTTCAAAACCATATTTTGTATGCTCGTTTTGATCCGTGCTGTCTGCCCATATGATTCTCATAAGGGGAGAATTGTTTTCACAGCTTTTAGTTCCATACCCAGTTTCTTTTATTTCCAAAACCTGGGGAGTCCCAAATCTGTCAACAATTACTCCGAGAAAGGCAGCAAAGAGAGGCGTTGTACTGCATGTTAACACTGATTCGGGGGAATAAAGAAGAATTTTTTTTAGTTTACATATTTCCATTACTTCAGAAGAAAGTAAAAGATCCACTGCCTGTTTGCTGCTGCCTGTATCTATATAAAAAGGTAGGGGCGAGGCAGTTACTGTATTAATCTTAATATGATTTATCAGTTCTAGAGAAGCTGCTAAAAAAAATATTTCTTTCAAGTAATCCTCATTACAAAAGATCAACTCTTCTGGTCTCATATGGTTTAGTTTTGCCTTTGCTTTTGCCCATAAATCTATAATCTCTATCCCTCTGATTTTTGATTCTTGAGAGATTTTAAGCATCCCCCACAAATTTTTTAGCTCTTTTAATGTTTTCATATTCCCATTTAATGGTTTATAGCCTTTTATTTTAGGAACAAAAGCTTTTACAGAATTTCTTTGATTTATTTCTGCATCTATTGATAATTTTAAATCATTGTTTCCTATTATCAAGTTATCTGCCAGCGTTATTTCTTGTATATTATGATTAAGGTTATAGCTTAAGTTCATAAGAGCTCCTGTCATCATTTCTCCACATATTCCTGCACTACAGTCAATATAAAGAACATCCATCTTTTGATTCCCTCTTTCATTGTAAGTCATCTACCCCCCTATTATAAGGTAGATTATCTAAGACCGTCAAACAAAAGATGATTGATAACAGTAGTAAAAATATCATTTTTTCATAAGTAAAAACAAACTGCTGGACCAAAACTCACATTCATGGATTAAATTTTAAAGGATCATCAGTTCTAAGAGTTTTTAATGCCGGGCCTTCTATAATATCTCCCTCGTATGTGAATCTTGAACCATGACATGGGCAGTCCCAGGAAAGTTCCGCTGTATTCCAGGCAAGGTCACACCCCATATGAGTACAGGTAACATTTACGGCATGAATCTTGTTCTTTTCATCCTTATATATTCCCACTTTCTCATCATCATGTACAACAATTTTTGCTTCTCCTGGTTTTATATCCATATCTTTTGAAACAGCCTTCAGTTTATCCCCGATTAAATGCTTTACTACATCAAAGTTGGCAGATGCAAAGTTCTTTATCATTGGGTCTCCTTCAAATCTAGAAGGATTATAAACAGGAGCCCAGGGACTTTCTCCTTTTACAATTAAATCTTTTAACAATATTGCAGAAACTGTGCCATTGGTCATTCCCCATTTTTTAAAACCTGTAGCAACGTAAACGTCCGGACTTTTTGAAGTAATATTTCCTACATAAGGCACATCATCTAAAGTTGTGTAATCCTGCGTAGACCACCTGTAAGGTATTCCTGTGACTTCATATGTTTCTTTAGCAAATTTCATTAGATTTTTATAGTGAATATCTGTGTTGGGCCCCTGTCCTGTTTTATGGTGTTCCCCCCCCATCAGCACAAGCTGTCCATTTTCATAAGGGGTAAAACGAAGAGACCTTCCGGGATCTTCCGCGGTAATATACATACCTCCGGGAAATTTTTCTTTTATAGTTAAACCCAGGACATAAGATCTTTCCGGGTACATCCTGGCAAAATAGTAGCCGCTGCTTCCATAGGCCGGGAAATGAGAAGCAATAATCACTTTTCCTGCAGTAACTGTTTGCCCTCCTTCAATAATTACCTTGCAAGGATTCCCTTCGTGGAAATCAACTGCTCTAGATTGTTCAAATATATAACTGCCATCTCCTGGTATATCCCTGGCAAGGGCAGCTATATACTTACGGGGATGAAACTGAGCCTGATTGTCAAAACGCTCAGCTGCCTTAATTTTAAAGGGAAGAGGAAGTTCTTCTTCATAATAAGCTTTAATCCCCAGACTTGAAGCTGCTTCTACCTCACTTTGTATCTGTTTTATGTATTTTTCAGAGTGAGTATATACATAAGCATCCTGCCTGGAAAAATCACAATCAATCTGCTTTTCATTAATCAATCCCTCTATAAACGCTATGGCGTATTCATTGGCATCTGCATACTGCTGGGCCTTTTCTTTACCCAAATGCTTTATGAGCTTACTGTAAATTAAACTGTGCTGAGAGGTTATTTTAGCAGTGGTGTGTCCTGTAGTCCCTTGGACAATCTTATCGGCTTCAATTACTGCAACTGTTAGATTTTCCTGTTTTAGAAGATACGCAGCAGTAATTCCAACAATTCCGCCCCCAACCACTGCAACATCTACCTTAATATCCTTATCTAAAACAGGATAGTCTGTGGTCTTCCACTGGGCCATCCAATATGGCTGTGGTGGATTTTCAAAACTAATACCTTCAAATCCTGTTATTTTGTCCATTAGAGTCTCCTTAATAATATTTTTTTCATTAGATTTATAATCTGCTACTTTTATTATTTTATTCAAGCTTATACCATTGTCATTCGGGGCGTAGTATTGGGACAGATTGATGGAAAAAGTATTTGGACCTTTTTGGGAAAAGAAACACTAATTGGTTTTGCCATAGGAGCCTTATCCGGTTCAGCGGCAGCATTAATTGCTTACTTCTGGCAGCGAGAACCCCTGATTAGCCTTGTAGTTTTTCTGAGCATGACTCTCACCTGCACTTTGGCTTCTACCATTGGTTATCTCATTCCAATGTTGAGCCACAAATACGGCTTTGACCCGGCGGCCTCTTCAAATCCGTTGATAACTACGATAAAAGATATATCCGGCCTACTAATTTATTTTTCTCTGGCCAATTTTTCCTTACAACAATTATTATAATTTATTTACCTTCACGTTCTGCCGCCACCCAAATAGCCTGGCCTGGAAAAAATAAGAAGATTCTTCCTTTCTATGAAATGCACAGCAAAAAGACTCTTCTACGAAACGTAAAAGAGTCTTAAATATTTTAGTAATTTACTTACATTATGATACTGTTATCTGTGGATCAAGATATACATCCTGAATAGCATTTAAGAGTTCCACTCCATGACCCATTGGCCGTTGAAAAGCTTTACGGCCAGAAATCAAACCCATGCCCCCGGCCCTTTTATTAATAACCGCAGTACGGACAACCTCAGACAGATCATTTTGTCCAGAAGCCCCACCGGAGTTAATCAGCCCTGCACGGCCCATGTAACAACCGGCTACCTGGTAACGGGCCAAATCAATAGGATGATCACTGGTCAGTTCTCCGTATACTCTTTTATTGGTTTTACCGAACTCTTTGCCTGCAGCCTGGCTTACGGCCATGTATCCGGAATTTGTTTCCGGCAGCTTCTGCTTAATGATATCCGCTTCAATGGTAACACCCAGGTGATTGGCCTGAGAGGTAAGATCTGCAGAGCTGTGATAGTCTTTACCATCTATCTTAAAAGCAGAATTGCGCAGATAGCACCAAAGTACCGTAAACAGACCCAGCTGATGGGCCATACTAAAAGCTTCCGATACCTCCTGGATTTGCCTCCTTGATTTCTCGGAACCGAAATAAATGGTGGCCCCCACACCTAATGCTCCTAGATTCCATGCCTGCTTCACTTTGGCAAACATCACCTGGTCATATGTATTGGGAAATGACAGAATTTCGTTGTGATTTAACTTTACAATAAAAGGAATTTTGTGCGCATATTTTCTACTTACCGCTCCTAAAACTCCCAGGGTTGACGCTACAGCATTACAGCCGCCTTCCACAGCCAGTTTTACAATATTTTCTGGATCGAAATATATAGGATTAGGGGCAAATGAAGCTCCGGCCGAATGTTCAATCCCCTGGTCCACCGGTAATATAGAAACAAACCCTGTACCTGCCAGCCTGCCATAATTAAATATCTGCTCCATTGCCCTTAACACCGGAATAGGACGATCGGTACCCGCAACCACTCTGTCGACAAAATCCGGCCCAGGCAGATGAAGCATTGAAGCCGGTATGGTCTCACATTTATGCTCTAATAAATACTCCGCGTCAGTGCCCAAAAGATCAGCAATATTTATCATCATTTAACGCCTCCCTCAATTTTAAACATATGCTCTTTTCAATTACTATTATACTAGATTTTAGGAAAATATCAATTTCCCTCCCGGAAAAAAATTTAATGGGCTGTTTTGTAAACCCATTGTCCAGTTTAGTGGATCGAAAGGTAGTAAGCATATTCTATCGGCCTTCGATAGATTAGCTGTTCATACTTAAAGTTATTAATGTCCTTGTATATGCTTTTTTGAGTTTCAATATTCTTTTTCTTTTCTTCCTCTTAGGTACCAAAATACTATTAATGGGCAATCAACCACTATTACTCCATCCTTGTTTTTCAATTTCTTTAATTATATTATGCTAGATTAGAGATATTGTCATCGTAGCTGCTTTTGCTTTTTATCATCACACCTTTCATGTGTTTTGAATATCATAAAAATAAATCTAGTAGTAAGGATGTGATAATATGGGAAAATGTATTTGCCCTCCAGGACCTCCTGGACCAGAAGGACCACAGGGTCCTCAAGGGGAACAGGGTGAGACCGGGCCACAGGGTCCTCAAGGGGAACAGGGTGAGACTGGGCCACAGGGTCCTCAAGGGGAACAAGGGCCAGCAGGAGGATTGTTAAGTTACGCAGATTTTTTTGCGTTGATGCCTCCTGATAATGCTGCAACAGTTGCTCCCGGTACAGATGTAGACTTTCCCCAAGATGGGCCTACCAGCGGGACTACTATTTTCCGTACTGGTCCCAGCACATTTAACTTGTCTGATATTGGCACTTATCAGGTCTTGTTTCAGGTGAGTGTGGACGAAGCAGGTCAACTGATTCTAACTCTTAATGGCGCTGACCTTGCCTATACAGTAGTCGGCCGAGCGACAGGCACAACTCAGATAGTAGGAATAGCTCTTGTGACTACGACGTCCATCAATTCAATACTCACTGTGCGTAATCCAGCCGGCAATCCAGCGGCACTAACCATCACTCCTCTAGCCGGAGGAACAAGGCCTGTTTCAGCACACCTTGTTATTACACAAATCGCATAGAGAGAAGTATCATAAGTGTTGCCGGGGAGGGTTCTCCCGCAGATGATAAAACACTGTAGCCCTGTTGCATCACAATATAAAAAACATGGCTTTCCTACAATCGCTTTGCACCATTATTTTGACGCAAAGCGACAAACGCTGGAAAGCCCTTTATTACTGAACTTCTTTATTGCTTTCAGAAATTCCTAAAAAGGAGAACCCATAATTACCTCAATATAGTGTGTTTTTTTATCATTTAAAAGCTTTATAATACTATCCTCCAGGTTTTCTCCATCTACAGATATACTGGATACCCCTTGATTGAGGTTTTTGGGATTTCTAACAATGATTTCATAGGTTGTCTCTTCGTATCGATACATCACAGAATACTCTGTCCAGTTCTTAGGTATACATGGTTTTATGATTAGTTGGTCACCATTTTTGCTGAATCCGAGGATATCTTCTAATCCAGCCTGATACACCCAACCTGCGGATCCAGTATACCAAGTCCATCCTCCTCGTCCTATGTGGGGATGCTCACCATATACATCAGCAGCCATTACATAGGGCTCTACTTTGTAGGTGGCATACTCTCTATCAGTACGGGTATGGTTAATGGGATTCAACATCCCAAAAAGTTCCCACGCTTTATCTCCATCACCCAGCATGGCAAATGCTGTAACAACCCAGGCAGCCGCATGGGTGTACTGACCACCATTCTCTCTTACCCCGGGAGGATAACCTTTAATATATCCAGGTTCCATCTCACCCTCATCAAAAGGAGGGGTCAGCAGTTTT
Organism: Candidatus Contubernalis alkalaceticus; assembly: GCF_022558445.1. Classification (NCBI taxonomy): domain Bacteria; kingdom Bacillati; phylum Bacillota; class Dethiobacteria; order Dethiobacterales; family Dethiobacteraceae; genus Candidatus Contubernalis; species Candidatus Contubernalis alkaliaceticus. The sequence goes on along the minus strand of NZ_CP054699.1, from coordinate 861,309 downwards.
ATCAAACCGTCATCCCTCATTACCAGGTAATCTTCAAGGGAATCCATCGCTCTTGCAGCCCTTTCATCATTCCCCGCACCTGAAATCACCGCCCAGGCTTGAGCTATGGAGTCAATTTTGCACTCCCTATTGTTTATCGAACCCAGAGGTGCCCCATTGTCAAAAAAGGCCCGTTTGTACCAATTGCCATCCCATGCATTTTCTTCAATGGCATTAACGATTCTTCCACTTAACGCAAGATAACGATCTGACCTGTCAACTTCTCCCATTTCTTGGCAGATTGGAATAAACATTTCTAGTGTTGTGTGTAAAAACCATCCCAGCCATACACTCTCACCCTTTCCTTCAATCCCTACCGTGTTCATCCCATCGTTCCAGTCTCCCCCGCCCATCAATGGCAGTCCCCGTTCGCCAAATTTCAAACCGTTTTCTAATGCCCGAATACAATGATCATAAAGGGAAGAAATCTCTTTAGAAATTTTGGGCTGACAGTATCTCTCATCCTCATGATCTTTTAAAATATCCTCTTCCAAAAATGAAATCTTATTATGCAAAATATCAAAATCTCCTGTAATCCTGACATACTCTGCCGTAACATAGGGTAACCACAAATAGTCATCAGAAATCCGGGTTCTGGTACCCTTTCCGGCGGGTTCATGCCACCAATGCAAAACATCGCCTTCCACAAACTGATGCCGGGCATGCTTTAAAATCTGTTTCTTAGCAATTTGCGGCCAGATTGCAGCAATAGCTAAACAATCCTGCAGCTGATCTCGGAATCCCAAGGCACCGCCAGCTTGATAAAAACCAGATCTTGCCCACATTCTGCAGGAAATCGTTTGATATATAAGCCACCCGTTCAGCATAATATTCATGGCTGTATCAGGCGTTTTTACTTGGATAACCTGTAGTTTATCTTGCCAAAACTTCTTAACATCAGTTAAAGATTTCTTTGCCCCATGTACACTATTAAACTTTTCTACTAATTCATGGACTTTTTTCAAATTCCCAGCCATTCCAAATACGAAAACAATTTCCTTTGTTTCATAGGCCTTCATTCCAATATCTACCTGCATAGCAGCGCAGGGGTCATAGCCCGCTCCGACTGTCCCAGACAAATACTTTCGTTTTAAGGATTCTGGCGATTCTATTTTGCCTTTTCCAAAGAACTCTTTTCGGTCTCCCGTTATAGAACGTTCTTCAATAGATGTATCCATAAAGCAGACCCGATCTGCAAATTCTCTATTATAGGGATTCTCAATGATTAAGGTTCCTCGATTAGTTTTGGCGCTTACCAGATGCCTGGCAGTTTCTTGCGTATTTACTCCCAGAACAGGACTAACATAATAGGTTATGTTTAAATCTCTGGCCGTGGGACTGTTATTGCGCAAACTTATAATACTGATCTTAACCGTACCTTCTACGGGCACAAACTGCACCAAACTTTGTGATATCCCATGGCTCACATGTTCAAATTCAGAATACCCAAATCCATGTTTGATGGTGTAAGCCTCCTCTTCCCGTATGGGAAGGGGCGTAATGGACCATGGTTTCCCCGATTTATCGCTTAAATAAAATATTTCTCCGGGATTGTCAATGACTGGATTATTTGACCATGGGGAGAGTTTGTTTTCTCTGCTGTTTTCGCACCAGGTAAATCCCCCGCCAGACTCCGTAACCATAAACCCAAATTCCGGATTGGCAATCACATTGGCCCAAGGCGCTGGAGTTGTTTGACCCTGTTCAAGCCTTATGACATACTCTTTGCCCTCCCTGTCAAAACCCCCTAAACCATTGAAATAGGATAGTTCCTTTTCATCGGCTGTAGGCTCTGGGAAAAGCCGTTGTTCTAGTGGCTCATCCTTAGATTCTGTAAACAGATCATCATTTGAATCCTTTTCAACAGTGTCTCTTAAGGGCGGAAGCTCTATACTAGATACGTTTTTGATCTGTTCTTCCATGGTGCCATCTTGGCCATTAAATGTCATCCTGGCTGTGGCAGAAAAAAGATTAATCTCCTGAGTTAACATATTATTTGTATTCAGAATAAACACGTCCCCGCAAGAACTTAAAACATCATGGGTTTGACTGGAATATACAACCTCTTTGATCAGCGAAAACAACGGATTGGTGTAACTATTCTCCTCCTTGCAAAGAATTACCAAATCCACCCTCAAATCTTTCAACCGCCAGTATTCATGAGCTTTTAGCACCTCATAGAGGATTTCTACTTCCTCTATGTTATTGAGAATCAAAAGAATGATGGGTCTATCTCCAGAGATTGCATATGGCCACAAAGATGACTGCCCTATACGGTTTTCTTTGATGAGCTGTTGGTGCCGCACCCTGAGGGGACTGATAAACAGGATATGAGAGATCATTTCTTGATACAATTCCATCTGTGACTCCTTAATATTTAGATACTTGGTCTCGACCTGACTTCTGGTAATCGCCAGCCAAAATGCAGCATCACATGTCTCTACCTTTGAATATTTTTCTACCAGTTCCATAAGGGACTTTTTATTATCGGCCATTGTGGTTACAAAGGAAATTCGGGCTGCCTTTCCTGGTTCAATCTTGACTCTTGCCCTAAGGCTAAATATTGGATCTAACACTGCCCCCACTGTGTTAGATAGAGGTTTATCCCGCTCAATGATTGTCGGATTATTGAGCGTATGGCCTCTGCCAATAAAATTCATTCTGTCGGTTTCATACTGTATATCCCCTACCATTTCCCCATCAATCACTGGTATTTCTGCAATCCACATTCCTTTTTCTGCTGGGCTCCTTGGCCGCCGATTGGCCAACAGCGCTTTATACTCAGAATTAAATTCTGTTCTCACAAAAAGATTACTAAAGGCAGGATGGGCCAGATCACACTCCTGGGGAGCCAAAACAGGTTCAAAATAGCTGGTCACCTCTATAACACAGGGAGTGGTTCCATTGTTTTTGAGCCGGACTCTTCGAATTTCCGCAATTTCCCCCGAGGCAACTGCAACTTCCGTAAAGGTTTCTATGTCTCCGTCTGTCCGTCTATAGGTGGCTTTATCCGGCGAAAAAACCACCTCATAATTGTCTGGGAGAACCTGCAGGGGAGCATAGGCAGCAGACCACTTTTGATTTTTATCAATATTTTTGATATAGAAGAACATTCCATAGTTATCAAGAATAGGGTCTTGTCTCCACCTTGATATGTCAACGGTTTTGCTCCTGCTGTAACCTGTTCCTTTGTCCGTTAGCATAACAGAGTAAAGGCCATTGGATAAAATATGGGCCTTGGGAAGACCAAGGCTCGGCGCTCTAAATCTTCTATGTGCGGCCTTATCCTCATAGACCATTCCTTGACGGGGAATTACTTTTTCCTTGTTCTCCTTGGTAAAGACCACATTCAAAGGAACTTTTTCCTGTAGAAGAAGCCTTGCTGCCTTCACATAGGGATCCCTGGAGAACCGCTTCTGCATGGTATATTTATTTAAATAGTTATTCAGAGCCAATAAGCTCATACCCTGATGATGTGCCATGAAACTTCTGATTACTACTCTTTCAGACTGGGAACCAAGGCGTTCCGGCGTATAATCTGCTGCTTCGTAATAACCATAGGGCCCATCTAAACCCTCCGCTTTTAAATATTGAATGTTTTTATACGCATCCCCGGGGTTTACCATCAGTGCTAAGAAGGTGGCATAGGGTGCAGTTACCGCATCTTCAATCAAACCTCTTTTTAGTCCCAGCCAGGGAACTCCAATGGCTTTGTACTGATAATCAAGGTTTATATCCATTAAATTAAAAGAAGACTCTGAACTCCCCCAGGGCATTCCTCTTTGCTTACCATACTTTTTCTGACTTTTTATTACAAAGGAGTAAGTTTCATCTAACAGGGTGTTTCTATAGCTCCTCATGATAACCAGCGGCATGAGATACTCAAACATGGTTCCACTCCAGGAAATGAGACCCTTATAATGATCAACCACCGTAAGAGCTCTCCCCAGCATAAACCAATGCTTGGGGGGAACCTCTCCTCTTGCTATGGCTATATAACTGGTCTGTCTGGCTTCTGATGCCAATAAATCATAATATGAATTTGTCAGCTTTTTGTCATTGATACTGTAACCAATGGAAAAAAGCTGCCTTCTCTGGTCATACAAAAACGTGAACTTAGTATCTTGTGACAAAACATCTATTCGCTCAATTAATTGATAATACTTTTCTAAAAATTCTAGAGTATAGTCGTTAGATTCTATTACAGCATTTCTTAATTCATGAAGCCAGGCCAGCCCTTCCTGAAAAGATACCCCCTCCATTTTCTCTGTTTCTTCTAATAACTGGTCAATTCTTGTTAGCACAAGACTGTTAAAATCAGCTAAATCTTTTAAACATACGTTTGTTTTTAGGATGTCCAATAATTTATGTGTCTCCACCAACAAACCCTCTGACAGCATGTCTTCGGGCATAGTTTCTGTCATATAAACCCAGGGGGCAAATATCTCCAGTTCCTTTTTAAAAATTTCAGCCATTCGCTCCACTTTGGTTTTCCATGCTGGCTTCTTAATATGGGTAACCACAGTGCCCTCAATAAACTCATCCAATGCCTGATTCCATGCCATTGGGTTGATATCGCTCTCATTTTTCACAAAATCAAAACAGGAAAAACCGGGAAGCTCTTCTGCCTCCTGGAGGCCATTTCGAAGAGTATCATTAATTCCTTTGACAAAGACAGCATCCACCAGAGGTCTGGAATAATACTCCTTCAAACCTTGAGCCAGGGTAATCAAGTAGCAAACAAAATTCCCGCTATCCACCGTAGATACGTAAAGGGGTTTTAGTGGTTCAAGAGTTCTGGTATCATACCAGTTATATAAATGTCCATTCCACTTCTCCATTTTTTCGATAGTAGTTACCGTTTTCGAAATTGCTTCAAAGGTTTCCAGTATCCCTGTATACCCCATATCTCTTCCCGAAAGAGAGGCCAAAAGCCCTAATCCGATATTGGTTGGAGATGTTCTATAGGCAATTCCTCTTGGAGGATCTTCCTGAAAATTATCTGGAGCAAGGAAATTGTTTTTGGCGTTTGCAAACTCTTCAAAATACCGCCACGTTTTTCTTGTTATTTTACCCAACTCTAACAAAGCTTCCTGACCTAACTTTTCCTGCTCAATATTAATGTCTTTACTGATAACGTAGGCAATAAAGGGAGAAACCCCCCATATAACCAAAAATACTAAACTTAAATGTAAACTTTCCGGCTTAAAAAAGTAGGCCAAAACAGCAAGGGCGAAACCCTGAATAACACTTATTGACATGGCAGATAAATAACTTTTTAAAGAACTGCTTTGATACTTATCAGCATCGGCGGAGGTTACCCATTCCAGCATGTTTTTCTTGGTGATAAGGACACGGACTAGTGTGACCACAATAGCATCTAAGGCCCTTTTTGCCTGATATGGTAGAAAAATGATCGCTAGCAAGAATTGGTAGAATGCAGCCTTTAGTCCAAAGAAGCCTGGAATATGCCTCTTAATTTTGTCTGATTTCAGCCCGCCAGCAAACATCTGCTCCCATAAACTTATGCCAAAAGTGACTAAAAGTGCAGCAATACCAAAGCCTGTCCAAAAACAGCTGCTTCCTGGAAGAACACTAAAGCCTAGAAAAATCAAAACCATTATAGAAGGCGCCAAGAGACTTCTTCTTAAGTTGTCCCCAATCTTCCAGATGGAAATAAATGACAGTGGGTTTTTTATGAGCCTATTATTTCTATCATTAACATTACTCCGTAACCATGGTATTAACTGCCAATCTCCTCTTATCCATCTATAAAGTCTTGTCATATAAGAATTATATTTAGATGGATAAGAATCCACCAGTTCCAGGTCTGTGACCAGTGCAGCTCTTACATAAGAGCCTTCCAATAAATCATGGCTGAGGATGGCATTATCAGGTACTGCCTCTTTTAATATACTTTGAAAAACTCTTAAATCATAAATGCCCTTACCTGTAAAAATCCCTTCTCCAAAAAGATCCTGATACACATCGGATATTGCACTGGCATAGGGGTCTATTCCCTCCTGCCCTGTATAAATCCTTGAGAAGATGGACCTGTTGGAGCTGTCCATATCAAAAGAAATTCTAGGCTGCATGAGTCCATGCCCTTCGGTAACAATACCTTTCCTATGATCAATGACAGGCATATTGAGAGGATGGGCCATGGTGCCAATCATTTTTTTGGCCATCCCCAGAGGCAAAACCGTATCCGCATCTAAGGTTATAATATATTTGATATGGGTGGGAATGGATGTGTTGGAATAAAAGGAGAAACTAGTCTCGTCTGAACCAAGTAGCATGTCATTAAGTTCTATTAATGCACCTCTTTTTCTTTCCCATCCTGTCCAGAGGTCATCACCTGCATTGTATTTCCTGCATCTGTTATAAAAAAAGAAAATGTCCTGTTCTTCTTTTGCATACTTTTTATTCAAAGCCTTTATTCCCTCAAAGGCTTCCAGCAAAACACTCTCATCTTCATCTTTGCTTGATTCAGCTGCATCTTGAAATGCTCCAATTAAGGCGAAGTATAAGTTATCTTCGGTATTTGCCAGGTAATGATTTTCCATATTTCCCAATAGTTCTGTTACCCGTTTCGCATCTGGAAGCAGGGCTGGGATTACAACCATGGTGCTCATGGCATCTAAAACCCCATCCTTTAGTTCAAGCCGTGGGAAAACTACTGGTTTTGTTACTTTACAGACCAACCAATTCACAATAGAAATAACCATCTCTGAAGCAGGGATAAGAACAGCTAACCCTGCAATAACTGCATAAAACAGATAATTTGCATCTAGAAATTTCAGGGCATAGTTTATGGGAAATATTAGGACAAGCATGGTGAGGGCGCTTATGGAACCCATGTAAATTAGAGCGGGGTTATTTTTTACTGAATGTATTATCTTTCTGAAAAATGTTCTCTTTTCAAGTTGTCCGCTTTCAAGTTTTCTGACCCCTTTCCCTACTAGATAATATCCCACGTGGGCTCTTCTGCTATATTTGTTCTCGTCATCTTTTCTATTTATGTTTTCTACGTAAGCTTCCTGAGCAAGGCCTATGGCTTCTCTTGCTATCTGAAGTTCTGAAACGCCATACGCCTTTGCAAGCTTTGCAATTTGCCTCCTGTAATAATTACGGGAGTTGGTATCCATAAGCGTATATGTTCCATCGGGATCCTGCCTGAGGATCTTTTCCAAAAAGCTGGTTGACTCAAACACATCAACCCAATTAAGGTTTGAAACATATTTAAGACTTACGATGCAGTTTCCCATAGAGACAGTGCTAACAGCCTGCTTATTATGTTCTTTTTGAGCAATAATTTCTGCTGTGGTATTAAATTTATCAAGGTTTTCGTCAATATATCTTAGAACATCTGAGTACCGGCGGCCTGATCTTCTTAATCTGTAGAATAAGTGTTCCACGAAGGATGGATTGGCTTCATCAATGGCTGCTTTATTGTTTTCAAATAGCTTTACAATATTTTCTAATTCAACAGAATCTTCGGACAACCATTCTTCAACGATTTTATCCGCTAAATTCCACTGCTTTTGTGTTTCCTCTATTTTTTCACTCAGTATTCTTATCTTCTCTATGAGAGCCAGTCTAATCACTGTGGGAATGATACATATCTCCCTCTCAAAAAGAATATTGTGAGATTGGTAGGCCTTGAGATATTTGAGCAGCGTACTTTCACCAATTTGACCATCAATCTGGGCTACCAGTTCCAGTGCTATGGCAAAGATTCTTGTATAACCCTTATACGGTCCATTTTTTAATACCGGCAAACCAAAGTATTCCTTCTTTGATAGGTCTTGTCGGATGCTTTTTACCTGTTCTTCAATAATATAAAAATTATCAAGGAGCCATTCTGCAGCAGGCGGAACTGTTCGCTTCGCCATCACATCATCGTTTAATCCTTTGTAGACACGAAGAATATAGCTATAATTATCATTCATCCGGGTCAAAGGCCAATTCAGTATGTTTGTTTTGGAAGTAACAGCATGTTCTAACCCCATATTCCTGGCGTGATCCTCAAGTTCTTCCACTGTCAAAGAGGCGACCCGGATATGAATATTCCTGGTTTTTCGAATCTTAAGCAAAACAGCCCATAATAATATAGCCAAAAGAAGTGCGAAACCAATTTCAAAAGTATAATTAAAGTATGGAAAACTCATTTTTTGCATCTCCTCAAATCTTATAATGAAAAACTCAAGTTAAAAAAAAACACCTTTGACAGCTGTTCTGTGTGTAACCAGAAATTAATTGTAGACGAGCCTTTGGGGAATATCCCAAAAAATTACACATCCCCGTCCTGATTTCTATTATACCACACACAGAGCTCAATTCTGTTAAAGGCTGATCTTAAATGTGTATACAATAATAATATTTTTGTTACGAAAAGTTAATAAACAATTTGAATCGGGGCATCAAGATGCCGGCGGCGGAATTCGGATATGCTCCAGTAGTCCATGATGTAATATCTATACAATGTAAAACAAATCCAATCAATGTAACATTATTAATAACTGATTCTTCGTTAGAGAGTTATTTTTAAAAATCGGTATGCCGTCCAGCACAACACCGTAACCATTCTTCTGATCAATCTTCCCCAGTTGTTCTCTATTAAAGCTTATCTCTCCCAGGTGAACAGAACCTTGAAAAAATATTCCCTTTTCATCTCTATCACTATGCGGGATTTTTTCTAACATGCGCTCTATAATTTGGCTGTTATTATTAGACAACACAACATATTCACCATCAATTGTAACAGCAAATGAAAATGACTGACCTTTGTAAATGTGTTAAAATATAATTACATATGGGAAAAGGTCTCTTAGATCGCACGTGCGGAGTAAGAAAGGAGGGCTATTAAATGTTAGAAGAGGCAAAAGATAATTTATTAAAAATAACTGAATCTTTAAAAGAAAATACTGACACTAAACTTGCTGCAAAATTAAAGCTTGATTTACTTGAGAGATTCATAAAGCGTATTATAGAATTTTCTGATGACTGCATTGACTGTGGAAACTTTATTATGCAAACAGAGAGAATCCTCAAAGAACTTGACGCTAACCCAAATTCTATAGACCAGGCGGCGCTGGAAGTTCATCATTTGAATTTAAAAAAAATAATAGCTCATCTTCAAAGTGAGCACAAATTGGTGAAAGATGGGCACTATTTCGAAACTTATTTATCAATGGGGGTTGCCTTTGGATTTATTTTAGGATTATTGATTAACAACTTAGCATTGGGATTCTCGTTTGGGTTAGTTATTGGAACTGCCATTGGTTCAATCCAGGACGCAAATGCAAAAAATAAAGGCCTGCTGATCTAACAACATATTTCCTTATGCATTTTCACTTTTCGAATGTAAAAACTTACTTATTACTTCTGCTAGTTCTTCAATTTTATAGGGCTTGGATACAACACCACTGAAACCATATTCACTATAATAGGACATGACAGGGTCACTGGAATAACCACTGGAAACAATGGCTTTTATTGTAGGGTCGATTTTTAAAAGCCTTTTGATAGTTTCCCTTCCGCCCATTCCACCTGGTATAGTCAGGTCCATAACAACCAAGTCAAAGGGTTTACCTTCCTCCAGGGCTTGAATGTATTTCTCTATGGCTTCTGCCCCATCCCTGGCAAAATCCGATTCATAACCCAGCAGGGAAAGCATTTCACAGGCTACCTCCCGAATTTTCCTTTCATCATCCATGACCAGCACTTTCCCCTGGCCGCTGTAATAAACTTTCCCAGTTCCACTCCTCCAATTTCATCCATTAGAATAATTTTTTTGCCTTGGGCTTCTGCCCTTCTTAATGCATTAGTAACCGTTTTGATAAAGACCTCTCCCCTTACCTTCCACCGGCTTCCGCTGCGGTAAAAAAAGGGTTCCACCTCAGATAGGTTTTGAACATGTTTTTCCAACACATAGGTTTCCATATTCCCAAGACTATTTACAGTAAAACCCTGGTAACTTTCTCCCACATAAATTCGCTGGACAAAAAATCCCCCCGACAGGTCCCCGTAGGGGAGAAGGGATTGCCGAATTATTTGAGATTTCCCCAGCCTGATATCTCCCTCTAACATCAGATGTATTTTCATTTTCTGTCTCCTTTTGAAAGCAGCCTTGTGATGATAATATATAAACTGTAGAGGTTAACCAAATCCTTTACGGAAACAGACCTGTTTATCTCTTTTCTGCAGCCCACTGTTAACTCTTTTCTGCAGCCCACTGGTAATACACAAGACTGCCTCCAGAACTCCCCCGGCAACTGCCCTGGCTTTATCCGATATGGTGAAACAATATTTTCTTCTGGCCCTAGGGTCAATATCTCCTACCTTCATGTTTTTAAACAAAAAAAATAAACTCGCACAGTACGAGCTTATTCTACAAATTTTTCATTTTATCTTCTCGTTTTATTCTTTATCAATGCACCATCAAATAGGACTAAAATAGTTTTACATAAGCCTTTTTTACTGGGGACGACATTGTTCAAAGAGGCCAATTAATACAATACCGTCCAGATTTGGTTCTACCACCGGGAACCCCGTCTCTGCTGTTACAATGATGTCCTGGAAGGGGGCTATTTGTTCACCTTCTCCAAATAAAAAGGCTCCCACCCAAACACCGGGCTCTATTATAACAGGCCCTGTCTGGAGCAATTGAAAGGGAATTGGGGGAAGGCCGGGGCGTCTAATCCAAGCGACATAGATTTCCCCACCAAAAGTTTCTGGGGGTGGCAGTCCAATAGTAGAGACCAATACGTTTCCTCCCTCAGGAGTTTGGAAAACCCGAGCAACACCGCCGGCTTCTGCTTCCGGCAGTACTGGAACGTTTGCGGTCCTAAACAACAGCATACAGCATTCAATAGTTGGAATTCTGGTTGGTACGCAAATTTGCTGTCCTGGAAAAATAATATTAGAATTTGGAATTTGAGGATTAACAGCAATTAAGTTATCTAGGGATACATTAAACCTTTGCGCAATTAAAAAAAGGGTATCTCCTCTCTGCACAGTATATATAAACCCTGTGCAAACTTTTGGGGGAGGAGGGATATTACCACTCATAGTTTTTCCTCCTTGTCTAAATTAATCTACTTTATCCGATGACTAACAGTTTTACCCCCAACTTAGATAAGTGCTGATAATAACTGTACAGTCACTAGGTTTGTTCCACTAACTATCAAAAGGAGATGAAGAAACCCCACTGATAGAAGTTTCACTCTATTATATGTAGAAACGGTAAAGATGTTACGATATTCAACCTGAATCATCCTTCAAAGTCGGCTACTACGTTATCCCGCCGATAGTGTGCCCCTGCAGTAAAGTGATGTATACTCACCGATTCCCCTTTGGATATGATGCAAAAGTGTTCATCGTATGGACCTGTCAGGAGCTTTTTTAAAAACCAAATATCTCCCTTTTCTAAGACCAGCTGCAAGTTGGTTTTTTGAGCAAACTCTTCAGCACCGGGCAAAGCGTCTTCAACTTTATAAGCTCCGGTATCAATTAACATCAGATAATCATAGTGCTTAAGCATCAGGTCAAACACTCTTTTTGCCTTTTTGGGCCCGAACTTTTTTAAAACATGGCTGTATTCATTCAGTATGCTTTTTTTACTTTCCATCCAGCCTTTCGTGAGAAAATAAGTATTTGTTTTTCGTGTAAAGTTTTCAGTTGGAAGACTCATCAACATAGATATACAGTCATCCGTCTTTGGAATAATAAGGTTAGCTGTAGAAGCTTTTAACCCAACCAGGCCATTACCACAGCACCCGAAGGCAAAAAGTACATTATCAACATCTTTTAGCTGGTCTATTTCACTTTGCAGCTTGCCCCTTAGTTTATCGGGATCCATATGGTAATCTGAATCCACCCAGTTTATGGGGTAATTTTTTTTGGTTAGTTTTATAACCATATCCAGTTCATCCTGGAGCACTCTGCAGGCAATAATAATATTGTTCATACGTATCAGCCCCATTTTTTAAATAATTAATTGCAGTGATTCATACAATTTTAAAGTGTAAATTATTATAAGATAATTACCTCAAAATAACCAAAGGCTCAAGCATAGAACTTTCTTAAGATTAGATATTTTCACCGGCTCGTTCTTCAAACAAATAATAGCTATCAGTGGGTTTGAATAACACCCGGTTCATTTCCTGCCATGATTCTCTTGCTGTTTTATAAGCTTCCATTCCCTTCATAGTCAAAGCATATATTTTCCTCTTTCTTCCCGATACTTTTTTTATAGTACAATTCACGTAGCCACCCTTTAAAAATTCATTCAGTACAGGATATAAAGCACCTTCACTGGGGGAGCAGCGTCCACTGGTCATCATATTAATCCGTTTAGCAATTGCGTAACAGTGCATAGGGCTGCTCTTTAATATACTCAGTATAAAAAAACGAGATAAGCCCATTTTTAATAGTCCACTCCAGTAATTCTTGTCTAGATAGTTATTCATTCCTGTCATCCTTTCTATCTCCCTCTCAATAACAGCTGCCGTTATAAAATTACACTGATAATATTCTCTCTTTCAGGCAATCATTATTATCAGTTATTCGTGCCTTGAACTAGAAGCTTGAAATTTTCTAATACCGTTATCTATAATACAGCCTACGGCTTTATTATTTTCCTGTTACCGCTATTTCTACTACGCCTTATAATATACATGTATATACAAATTATATTATGGTTCCATTCTCTTTGTCAACACCGGAAAATATAAATATATAAATTTAGTAACTAGCCCCCGCAGAACAAATATCTTAAGCTGTTCACCAACAAAAAAACAGTGAGCTATCAAGACTTCCCCTGTTACACCTTCCTTATTAATATCCAATTTAGAATATCAGGAATATTACAGGCTTTCTCCCCAAAGCTTAATATAGTCGCCCCTGAAATATGTAATACCAACCCCCAGAGGCTTATTTTCTTGATCGGTAAACTTCTGCTCAACCACCAGCAAAGGGACATCATTATATATATTTAAATAACGTTTTTTTTCTTCATCGGCAGCTTCAACAGAAATTAATATCTCTTTTTTCATTGAAAATAATGGTGTTTTCTTTGAAACCATCTCCGGGAAAGTTGCATACTGAATCTCCTTTTCCACAATAGGCATACCGCGGTAGTAAACCAGGAATTTTATATCGTATGCTACAGGCTCCCCCTCGGTATAAAAAATTCTTCGTATCATAATAACATTTTTATTTTTTGATATCCGAAGCTTATCTGCCAGCTTATCATCGGGTTTTACTATATTTACTTCTAATAATTTGGTACGGTCCACACTGTTTATGCTGTTCTTCATCTCATCATATTGAACAACATACTTAGAAAACTCAGGTTTCTTCACATAGTTTCCTTTTCCTGGTATTGAATAAATATAACCCTCATTAATAAGAATTGCCAGGCTTTTTCTTACGGTCATCCGGCTGACATTAAACTCCCGGCAAATTTCATTTTCTGAGTCGATGGCATCCCCGGTTTCTAACTGCCCTGTATTTATTTTATTTTTAATTTTTTCTGCAATTTGCACATAAACAGGTGTTTTTCTCATTTACTTTCCTTCCCTTTCCCCTCTCCAATCCAGCTGGAACAAATCTTAACCCCATTCAAGGCATCCCTGGCAAATCCGTCAGCCCCGGTATATAGACAGGTATCTTCGGTAAGAAAACTACCGCCAATAATTATCTTCAGCTGATCCCGTAAGCCGGCCTCCTTCATTTTTTCAACCACTTCCCTCATGGCATCAGTGGTATACGTTAAGACCCCGCTTAGCCCCAGGATCTCCGGCTTATATTCTTTAACTTTTTCTAAAAATAACTCACCCGGTACATCTACTCCTAAATCAATCACTTCAAAAGACTTGGTTTCTACCATGCCGCGAAAGATATCTTTGCCGATATCATGCACATCGCCTTTGACTGTGCCCAGAACTATTTTCCCGATCTTTTTACTGCTGTCACTCTGAAAGCTTTTCAGCATCTGATCTATTTTCAGTACCTCTTTAAATATAATACCCGCCATAATTAAATCAGCAATAAAATACGTTTTATTCTCATACAGTTCTCCAACTCTCTGCATCCCTTCGTTGATTGTTTCCAGCAGGGTAAACGGCTCCATGCCATAACGAAGTGCCTGTTCTGAAAATTCCAGAACCTTTTCCTCGTCAAGTTTTTCCACCGCATCTATAATTAAGCTCCTTAAACTTTCCAGGGTTTCCATTTCATCCTCCTTGCTCAACAAATGTTTTTAACTCAAGATCATTATTCACTTAGATAAGCAGGACAATAACCCCTGTCCAAAACCAATCTACAGCTGAACTCTATTTAAATAAATCTACTATTATATACATAAGTATACAAGTCTAGATAATATAATAGTTTAAGAATTGTTTTTTGTCAAAGGCAATGTGACTTCCTTTAAAAACCTCACTGCCCGAATGTCAGAGTACCCGGGCAGTGAGGATAATTCATTTCTGTATATGATGGGAGAACCTTTCGTTAACTTTTTGCTGATTTACATTAACATGAGCAATCTTAACATATGCAAAAAACCTTCTCTGGCAGTATCATCATCGGGTAAGAATTCCAATTCCTCTTTTATCTCCGCAAACAATTCCTCAATGGTCAGCTCCTTTGACATAATACTAAACCCCCTTAATTAATATTTTCCATATTCATGAACAAACTCATTAACCGCTTTTAAATTCTCCGGATTAGCATCCCCACTGGAGAGCAAAACTAGATTCGTGGTAAAAATGTAACCGCCGCCGGGAGCACACTGATCTACTAGTTTTTTAGCGTAGTCTATGCACTCCTGCTTCGTTCCCAGTTTTAGTTTATCAAGGGGCATACCACCTGATAGGGTAATAGTATTTCCAATTGCTTTTTTGGCTTTGAAAATATCATCTCTTTCTAATGTCGCAATCATGAGGCCTTTTGGCAGTTCTTGTAAATATTCATAATAGTTATCCCACAGCCCTTCCAGGGCAGCAAAGACCTTACCCCCTCGCTCATGAACGGCCAAAAGGAACTTTTTATAGGAGGGCCAGTAGAATTTACCGAATTTTTCAGGCCCCAAATATGTTGGAATATGCAGCGGTGTCATTACCCAGGGGAACGGATCCATTTTATCTGCTCCACCTGTAGCAAGCCCGATAGAGTAGTCAACCAATATTTCCGCGGCCTCTTTAATTTTCTCAGGCACTCTTCTGATATCCAGTGTTGTTCCGACAAAACCTCTGTAAAAGTCGAAAATTATATCTAATGGGGCTAATGACAGTTTTCCCGCTATTAGAGGAATGCCCATATCTTGTAAGTATTTAACATTATCAGATATTTTTTTGCCAAGATGTGCTGCTTCATAAGCTGCTTTTTTTAATGCTTCTTTATTTTCCGGGTAGGGTTTGTTTAAGTTGGGATACTTCCTCTTGAAAAATACATTGTCAGTAAATTTTTTGTAGTCAGCAATGAACTCATCGTAATCTTCGGGGAGCATGGGACAGTTTTCCCGGTGTTGAAGAGTAACTCCATCTTCCGAGATAAAATAGGCACTGCTTCCCAGGGCATCATAAACTTTCATGGCACGAGAAAATCCAAATTCCATGGCTCCATCAAAATAAATGTCCTTATAAATTTTTCCGTATATCTCACGCTCTTTTTCGGGATTTTCCAAACATTCTTCTACGGTTGAATTAGCGTAAGCTATGGCATATGTGTCAACTAAGGATAACACCGGGACCCGGTCTGGTTCCTGAAGGTCAGCGGTTGTCATGAATCTGTTTACTCTCTCCTGAAACAGCTTTTCTTTGTCAGTCATCTAACTCACCCACCCCTGGCTTATTTTAACCCCTTCAGCAGCATTGATGGTAAATGCATCGGCTCCAACCATCCTGCACACTTCTTCTGTTACAGGGTTTCCGCCTATAATAATCTTAATATCGTCTCTAATGCCGGCTTCTTTAAAAGCATCCACCGTTTTTTTCATCGAATCAATGGCCAGGGTTAATACCCCGCTCATTCCCACTATTTGAGGTTTTACTTCTTTTATTTTATCAATGAAAACCTCCGGTGAAACATCAATTCCCAGGTCATAAATCTCAAATCCTGCAGCGTCGGCCATGCTTTTAAAAATATTTTTCCCAATGTCGTGCAAATCACCCTCTACAGTGCCCAATACCATGGTGCCGATTTTTGCAGAGGCTCCACTTCCCAGGGCGGGTTTCAGTTTTTCAATGGCCGATGTAAGGAGATCCCCGGCAAAGATCAGGTCTCCTACGAAGTATTCCTCTTTTTCAAACAATTCCCCTACCTCAGCCATTCCCTGCTGACAGGCTGTAACTACCTGCTGCGTCTCTTCCTCTGTGGGGTTTGACGCCACAAAGTTATCCAGCAAACTGAGTACTGTTTCTTCGTCCAACTCTCCTACAGCCTTTTTAATCGCTTGTAAGTCTGCCATACTTCTTCCCCCTTGCATTTATTTTGTAAAGCAAAAACCTTTTTATTAACCTTTCCTTGAACCGATTAAATTTTTCCGATAAGCATTGGCAAATGCTCTGCAGTAAGGGTCTTTCCCTAACAGAGCATTGTTGGCAAAAATTACCGCCAGCATGTCCCTGTCACAGGGGTCCAGGATGGCTGAATCCATGCCGGCAAAGGTTGCCATAGTTAAAAATGTTTTGTTAATTATTTTTCGAAGAGGCATACCGAAGGATATGTTGCTGAGGCCGGAGATAACTTTTATACCTGGATAGAGTTCTTTTACTTTTTTTGTGGTTTCTACAAATTTTAATACCGAGTGGCTGTCTGTGGATATAGCAATTACCAATGGGTCTATATAAATTCGCTCCGGAGCAATTTCATACTTTTGTGCCTTTTCAACCAATGCTTTCGTTAGGTCTATTCGTGTCTGCACATCCGATGGTATTCCATTGTTGTCACAGGTCAGGGCAATTACTTCCCACTCCGTACCCTGCATTACAGGATAGATCACTTCGCATTTATCTCCTTCCAGAGAAACCGAGTTGATTAAACCCGGACGGTCTGCAGACTCCAGCACCTTTTCGATGGTTCTCACGTTAGGGCTGTCAATACATAATGGTTTATCGCTGACCTCCTGCACAATATCTATCAACCATTTTAAAGTTTCTGCCTCCACATCGGGAGCGGTACCGGCACATACATCAATATAATCAGCGCCGGCCTTGTCCTGTTCGACGGCAAGATTCCGTATGTATTCATGATTTTTTTCAACTATGGCTTTTTTGACTGCTGGAATGGTGCCGTTTATTTTCTCGCCTACAATTATCACAAAAATTTCCCCCCTCTCCTGTTGTTTTCCGGTAATAACATGTATATACATGTTATTACATAATCATCTTACCATGCCCGTTTCAAAAAGGCAAGCACTTTTTATTATTTTTTAGTTACCTAATTTTGTAGTTACTGTAGCTATTCTGTGATAATGTCATGTTGAATTTATTCTGATAGCAATACTCTCATTACTTCAGCGGCGGGAATGACAGGTTGGTAATAAATCTTTTCTGGAACGCGGCATCATTGGCCAGCTCAATAAATTCAGCCTTTTCTAATACCTGGAAACAGCGATTTAAATGAGACTCCGACATGAGGGCTTTGGCGGATCCTTCCCCGGCAGCATTTCCAACCGATCTTATCATGTTCTTGTTTGCTGAAGGCAGAAGCCCCAGAATCAGGGCGCTGTCAATATTAATGTAATTCCCAAAAGCCCCGGCAATTAATATTTGTTCAATATCTTCTACTCCTATGCCAAAGTTTTCCGCCAGGATTTGAACCCCTGTATATATTGATGATTTAACCAGCTGGATTTCCCTTATGTCCTTCTGGGAAATTATAATTTCCTCACCGTTTTCCCCTTCTTCCGCAAAGGCAAGGACAAACTCTCTTTTACCGTCAATGTCCCTAAGGCGTTCTTTAATAAGGTGGGGATACTTCACAGACTCCGGGTCGTCAACCAGCCTGCCCCTACTGGAAATCAATCCCACCTGATAGAGCTCTGCCAAAGCCATGACAATTCCTGAACCGCAGATGCCTCTTGGTTTACCACCGTTGATGGTATCAAAAGTAAGTTCACCATTGTTTACTCTTACCATGTCAATAGCACCTTCCACCGCCCGCATTCCATAACTCAACTGAGCCCCTTCAAAGGCCGGGCCGGCAGCGGTAGAGCTGACCAACAGCCTGTCTTTATTGCCCAGGGCAATCTCGCCATTGGTACCTAAATCAATGAGAAGGGTTAATCTATTTGATAAATCTTGATCCACGGCAACAATGCCTGCTACGGTGTCTGCCCCCACAAAACTGGCAATATTGGGAAGCAGCTGAACCCTGCCGCCAGGATTTATTTCCAGGCCTAATTCCTGTCCTTTCAGGGGTGGCAGACGGCGAAATGTTGTAACATAGGGGCTGGCAGCCAGGGAATGAGGGGATACTCCCAACAAAAGATGCTCCATGGTTGAGTTTCCGGCAGCAGTCACCAGGTATATTGACTGTGGGGTAATATTAACTGCTTCACACAGTTCTAGAATAATATTGTTTAAAGTCTGCCTGATGACTGCAGACAACGTATTTAAACCCTCCGGGTCCCTGGCAAAGCTGATACGGGAGATTACATCTGCTCCGAAGGGCGTTTGAGGGTTTGTAGCGGAGGCAGCCGCTATCACTTTTCCTTCGGCCAGATTTACCAGCATGCCGGCTACGGTAGTTGTCCCAACATCAAAGGCAGCTCCATATAAATTGCCGCCGGTATCCCCTGCTTCTATGGAGGTTATCTCGTCATTAACCAGTACCAGGGTAAGCTCCTGCTTTTTTTGTGACGCCATATCTGCAAGTTTCCTGAGAACCTGAGGTTCCACAGGTTCCACCCCGGATAAAGCCCTGCTTATCATTTCCTGCAGAGAACAGCTGTTTTTCAAAGTGGGATATACCGGACTGACGGGCACTTTTTTTACAATCTGCTTCAGTTCATTTTCAGCAACATTGATTGTACTCACTTTCCCCTTTGAACTGATCCCCATCCCCTTAATTTTACCTATAACCAGATCACTGGCGGGATACACCTGGCATGCCAGAAAAGTACCGTCGGCTTTGGGTTTGGCCGGGGTACCCGAATGATCAACCACCTCTCCCTCCAGTATGTTAACCCTGCACTGGCCGCAGGTTCCATTTCCTGCACAGGGAGCATCCAGCATAACTCCCTCAGAAGCCAGGGACATATACAAGTTTTCACTGGTGGAAACCGTCAATTCCCGAATTCCTTCAATTGTTACTTTGACTCTGTTTTCATTTAGTTTTATGTTCATAACATCATCCCCTCCTGCTTATTATCACTTCCGCTGTATATGCTTTTAGTTCTTGATTATATTGAGTCCTTTCAATCACCGGTTCTCCATTAGATAACTAGTTTTTCTGAAAACGCTGAAACACTTTACGTTTGGCCATTTTGTCAAAGCAAAACAGCTGTTACATCAGGAACATTAAGTTCCCATTTCTGCACTGTCTTCATGCTTTATTCTCTTGATCCAATATGTATATACAAGTATATATATTTTATACTATATGGGTTAAAATCTCAATATTTTTTCTGCGGCTTCCATTTATAAAAGGGTTATAAAATGGATAAATACATGTTGAAATTAAAATAAAAACAAGGCCATAAGATTCAGCAGGGCCTTGTGCATTTAAGACAGGTACCTTTACATATTTTTTCAAAAACAGTTTTCAAATGCTCCTCCCAGGAGGCTGCCCGGAAGTTTCTCTTATATATATTTTAACATTATAAGCAAGAAGTCTCCCGCCTCTAAGCCTGATTCAGGCTCTATCAACCTAAAAATAACTTTAGTAATTGGAGAATAGTAAAAAAAGAGTACTGGCCCGAGGAGTATTTATAAAGCAATTTTTCTTCCTGAATTGTTAAGTCGATCGCTCTTTTAATACACCTTTTCTTATTAATTTCTGTCTAATGCTGTACACCAGACTGGCCAGGGCCCTTCTGCTTCTACCTTCGGCTTTTAAAATGTCCACCATTTCCTCTTCTGTCAGTGACCTTCCTTCGGATAAAATTCTTTCTATTTTATCCATTGTTTCCTGACTCCACTCGTTCTTTATACGTACTTTACTCTTTTCAGGTTCCTTTTCTTTCTTTTTCCACCACATTATCATATCATCTCCTTTTTACTGAAAGTTAAAATATTTCGCCCGTTGGTTTCCCAGTAGATCATGGAAGTCAACCACGCAAAAAATTTGGATTGGGCTAATAAAACGCTATCAGGGAGAAGTAAAAGTTTTAGATTTTACACCCGGTAAGAATAATAATTTGCATCAAGTTATGTATATGATTATGATTATATCGTATATGTTAAACAAATCAAGATGAAATAAGTAAATATTTCAAGCCTGACCGATGCTGAAAGCCAACAGCCCCACCGCCAGAATCAGCACTATCTCCTTATGATTCAAGAAAATTGAGAAGCCTGCTGTTCCAACTAGTTATCAAGTTCTGCATTTAATCTAACCCCGCGCGAGGGCATAACGAAATAATATTCATCCCCGTCATAAGCAATATAGACTTGCTTTTCTGCTAGCATATTATCTTTACTATCTAGAATAGTGATTGTAACTTGAGTAGTCTCCTCTTCCGAGACCTCCCCGTTATCCGCCAGTGGAGTCCAGTACACTTGTTTTCCCGGAGACATTTGAACTGAGGGCCCTTTCCGGGTTATATTTCCTGAGGCATCCCAAGTTAGCCATATTCCGTTTGTAGCGTTGTAACGAACAGTAACATCTTTCTCAATATAATCTGCTAAAAATTGAATCCCCGGCGTATAGGACAAAACCAGTGTATATGCCTCCGGTGCTGCATAGACAGTAAATAACAGATCAAAAAGAAAGTCTTGAAATTGCTCCAAGCTCTGGGCATGGGTGCGTAAGTCTTCAAGATATTTGTTTTGTATACTACTGCGGGTAAAATTGTATGTTTGACTTTGCAAACCACTCACTTCAAACGTTAACTGGTCTACATTATCAATGAGAGTAAAGAGGATTACAGCGTTATTGTAAAAGACATCATCCATATTTGAGTTACCAAGGTCTGTGATTTCATACTTAACAGTAATGCCGTATGGTTGTTCATTGGTTTTAAGAGACACTTCCCGGCGAAATTCGGCAAAAGGCAATTGACTGAGCAGGTTTACCACCTTGCTGTTATCACCCACATAAAGCGTTCTATGCTTGTAAATATCTGCTGCCATGTCACTTAATGTTGCTGAAGATGGATCATTATTTGATGTTAAACCGCTTGTTAACAGGATGCTTCCCAGTAAAAACAAGCATAGCAGGCCTATTACAAGGACACGCAAACGTTTGCCATGAAAGTAACTTACCATTTTTATCATTAATATTCTCCTCGTATAATTAGTTTAGAAGCTCCACATTAGTTAATTTCCAGCCAGTTAGCCTGATAATAGTAATTAGACTAAGCCCTCCTCATGAAACATAGCAAATTTTTTATCTTACTTCAAATTCCACAGACAGTTCATCCTGGATATCGGTTCCCTCACCGCTTACCTGTTTAACTATTCGGTAACGGCCTTCTTTAAAATGTTCTTGAAAATCCTTGAGGCCCAGGGTCTGCTCTAAAAATTCCCCGGGTTTCAGCATGATCAATTCCATGGTGAACATCAGCTCCAGGGGTAATTCCACCCATTTTCCATTTTTTTCGGCTTCAACGGCGAAGGGCCTGCCAAAATGCAGCACCGTAGGGCCGTGGTTTATCACCTGAAATTTTACCGTATCTTTTGAGTCATAGACTTTCCTCTCAACCACCAGATCAGCGGAGAGCCCTTGAAGGGGAACATAGATTTTAGACAGCAGGGTATCCAGCACTTCTCCTTTTTCTCCGATTATTTCCGCTGTCAGCAGGTAGTATTCTCCCTGGTTTTCAGGAAGTTTCACTGTAAGAACATCATATGTCTTTACATTTTCCACCAAAACCGTATTTTTCTTCAACTCTTCTAATAAAGCCCAGTTCTCGTCCCTGTGGGTCAGTTTAGCCCTTATTTCCAAGACATCAACATTCATTTTTTTATCAGGAGTCACATAAATACTTACTTCGGATCCTGGCGGCACCGGCCCGGTGCTGATACCATATCCCAGGGGACCGGGATTGAACCATTTTTCGGTAGGTTTATCAAACTCTACGCCGGCCCAAAACTCATCTTCGTTATCAATATCATAAATATTTTCGTTCACGTCGGCCTCCTTAATGGTGAAATTAACGGGATTGCTTCTTCCGTTTTTATTAAGAATTGATATCTGAACTTCGCCTCTGGGCATGGAGATTGCAATGTCAGGCATAGCCTCATGTTGGGATGGGGCACCGGCAGCCAGATATTCCGGCAGTGTAAACGTTATGCTCTTTCCATCCGGTGATGAAACGTTTTGATGATATGCAGTGTTGTCCTGGTTAAAAGTTAAATTTTCATGAACAAATTCTACATCATTTTCCAACATGGTGAATCCAGAACCGTGGATGGTAATCACCGTCCCAACAAAACCCTGCCCTGGTTCAATTGTGTTGATAATTACAGGTTCTGAAGACTGACAGGCGGCAAGCAGTAATAAAGCCAGGCAGACAAAACATAAAACAAATATCTCTTTTATTTTCATTTTGAAACCCCCCGAAGAAAGATTTTTTTAGTTATATATAAAGACGGATTAAGGCCACGCTTAGTTTTAATTACTCCGGGCATTTAATTATTTAATTTACAAAGCTCCTTAAGAGCATTATAAGAAACTGCCTCAAATGCTGCACTGTAATGTCTTCAGCATTCAATGGCAGTTCATTTTGCTCAAGAAAAGATAGAAATAACTCCAGATCAATCGTTACAGCCTCGATGACATATTTGCCTGCTTTGACCGGTCATATTGTACTGACTGTGCTCCGTATCAGACTAAACATGATCAGAACCTCTTTTACACTATACGTAAACAAACCCATCTTTCTTAAAGGCTAGCTATAAGTAATGGCAGTTTATGCTTTATATTCTATTTCAGTAACACATTCCGTTTTGATTTTTCCTACTAGAAACTGAAGAGCATCTACAACATGAGGCCTAATATCGCCACCAATTAGTACATAAATTATATCCGCGCACAAATCTTTGCACCCCTGGTATATTATAACATGTTTTTAGGCATGCATGCAGACATATGTTTTTGCATGTTGTTTCTGTTGACTCTAAATCATTGTTAATGTATTATCATTGTATATACATTTGTGTAAGGAGGTTATTATTAGTGATTTTACAAATTAAAAAATGGGGAAACAGTCTAGCCCTAAGGATTCCAAAATCTTTTGCAAAAGAAATTAATCTGGATACCGGTACAAAAATAAACTTAACAATAGAAAATGGAAAATTAATTATTGAACCATTAAAACAAAATAAATATAAACTAAATGATTTGTTGTCAGAGGTAAATGAAAATAACATTCACAGCGAGTACTCCACCGGGAAACCAAGGGGGAAAGAAATATGGTGAAATTAAAAAAATATTTCCCACAAAGAGGAGATATTGTATGGTTAAATTTTTCACCACAAACAGGACATGAACAGGCGGGCAAAAGGCCCGCTGTGTGTATTTCTCCCAAAGAGTACAATAAAAAAGTAGGGCTTGCAATTTTTTGCCCCATCACTTCTCAGGTTAAAGGCTATCCATTTGAAGTTATCCTACCAAAAGATTGTCCGGTTAAAGGTGTCATACTATCTGACCAGGTGAAAAATCTTGATTGGTCAGATAGAAACGTTGAATTCATATGCACGCTGCCAGAAGATAAGCTGGTAGAGGTTTTATATAAATTAGAGGCACTAATTCGTCGGGGTTGATAATTTCATAACCATTTGAATCTTTTCCAAAGGTACAGTACATTTGCTTAAAAATATTGATCACATGCAGTGGGAAATTGAATTATGCTTTGTATTATAGAATAAGTATTGGGAACTGTTCCTGCCAGGCCTGCCAGAATGTTTCCTTTCAATGCTTCTAAAGCTGCCATCTGTCCCATAACCGGGGCACACATGATTCCTCCTTTTTATTTTAAGCTTATGGTAATTACTTATTTATACGTAGACATGTATCGCTAAGAACCGGAAATCAGATGCTTTGGCGGAAATGATGTTATTTGTGCAAAAATAATTTTCCCTGCCACAACGGCTGCATTTCAGCATCTGCGATGAGTTTACATACAGAGCCGATAAAGAAAACGGTCTCTTTTTCCTGCTCAAGATAATATTTCCATGCTGCATTTAAATTTCCTTCTTACGGGAAAATGTTTGTTATCATCAACATACTGCTTCCGGCTTTGTTTCTCATCAATTATAATGTCCAACAGCACCCATTGGACTAACCCGCCTAAACCGGCTGCGGCAAAGTAATAATTATTAAAGAAAAATACTATTCGACAAAAGATAGCAAATTATCCCAAGGAATATTATGG
This sequence comes from Candidatus Contubernalis alkalaceticus, assembly GCF_022558445.1. Lineage (NCBI taxonomy): Bacteria > Bacillati > Bacillota > Dethiobacteria > Dethiobacterales > Dethiobacteraceae > Candidatus Contubernalis > Candidatus Contubernalis alkaliaceticus. The sequence continues at coordinate 836,723 of NZ_CP054699.1, read as the reverse complement.
GTGAACATCGAAGTGTTATAGTAATTACATTTGATGATTTATTCAACATTTTAAAATGATGACTAAAACAATACTTATTAGTATCAGGAGGTAAGTTATGTGTCAAGAAAGTGACAGTGGAAAGATAACTGAAGCAAATTTTATGGCCTTTGATATCGCTAAATGTAGGCAGGCAGAAATGAACCTCTATATCAAAGAACAGGCTATAAATTCTTCTATCATTGCCATTGCATTAGCCGACCTGGATGGAATTCTGACATATGTGAATCCTGCGTTTTTGCGCCTGTGGGGTTATGAGCATGAAAATGAAGTTGTGGGCCGCCCGGTAATGGATTTTTGGAAGGGAAGCGAAAAGGCTGCAGCAATTCTTAAAAATTTAATGGAAAAGGGCAGTTACGAGATCCAGCTGGATGCCAAGATACAAGATAATGAAATTAAATTTCTTCACATTACGGCAGCTATGGTTTACACGCAGGGTGGAAAACCAATTCAAATAATGGCTTCCTTTAAGGACATGACCAAACACAAAAAGGCAGAGCAGCGGATAAAAGAGAGGCACCAGGGGCTGCTGACGGTACTGGACAATACTGCAGCCTTAATTTACGTGGCAGATATGGAGACATATGAAATATTATTTATTAATGAATACGGCAAAAAGAATCTCGGTAATGTTGTCGGAAAGAAATGCTGGAAGGTAATCCAGGCAGGCCAAACAGGGCCCTGCGAATTTTGTACCAATGATAAGCTGCTGGATGCAAACGGCCAGCCCACTGGGACTTACATACATGAACATAAAAACAATAGAAACAACCGGTGGTATGAGTGCCGTGACATAGCTTTACGCTGGGTAGATGGCCGCATGGTGAGAATGGAAATGGCTGCTGACATCACCCAGCGGAAGCAGGCACAGGAAGAAGAGTTAAAGGTTTACGAGCAGATCGTATCTTCTTCCAATGATTTCATGTCCCTGGTGGACAGGGAATACAGATACAGATTCGTAAACAAATCTTATACAAAAAAGGGTGGTTTTAAAAAAGAGGATATTATTGGCAGGCATGTTTCAGAGTTCCTGGGTGAACAGGCCTTTCATGATACCGTAAAACCTGCCATTGACCGCTGTTTTTCCGGAGAAACCGTCAACTATGCCGCATGGTTTGATCTCCCGGGTTTGGGCTGCAGATATGTGGATGTCACCTACTCCCCGTGTTTTTCAAGTGAAGATTCAAAAGTCGTTGGAGCCGCAGTTGTAAGCCGAGATATTACCGAGCGCAAACAGGCAGAGGATGCCCTGAATGAGAGCAGAAAAAAGCTCCAGGCTTCAGAAGCAAAATACCGTCTGCTGGTGGATAATACGCCAGACCATATTTACAGCTATAACCCGGAAATGCGGTATATCGCTGTCAACCAGAGCCTTTGCAAAACTTTCCAGCTTGAATCTCACGAGATTATTGGCAAAAATAATTATGAGCTTAACATTCCCAAAGACCTGGCTCAAGAATTTGAAAAACAGATTTTAAAGGTTCTTGAAACAGAAAAATCTGTAGAAGCTGAGACCACAATCATTATACCTGACGGCACTAAACATACATACAATACCGTCTTGATGCCGGTGTTTGATGAAAAAGGGATGATCACCAGCATAACCGGGACAAACAGAGACATTACAGAACATAAAAAACTGGAGCAGGAAATCTTTAAAATAGACAAGCTTGAGTCAATCAGTACCCTTGCCGGTGGAATTGCCCATGACTTCAATAACTATTTAGCTGCACTGTTAGGCAATACATCTCTGGCCAAGTTTTATATAGAAGATCCACAAAAAGTGTTGGAGAAGCTGGAAAATATAGAGCAGGCAATCCTTCGGGTGAAAGACCTATCCAATCAGTTATTTACCTTTGCTAACGGCGCTGCCCCGGTTAAAAAAACAGTATCCATTAAACAGTCTTTAGTTAGTAACGTGAAGTTTACCTTAAGCGGTTCCAATGTCTGCTGTAAATTTTACATCGACGAAAACCTTTACATGGTAGAAATTGATGAAGGACAATTTAGCCAGGTATTAAACAATATTGTCATCAATTCCCTGCAGGCAATGCCCGACGGGGGAGAGTTGTACATAACTGCAGAAAACACAGAAGTAAAAGCTAACTTTCATGCCTCACTGTTACCTGAGGGGAACTATGTGAAAATTACCATTCGAGATGAAGGGGTCGGCATACCGAAGGAATATATAAATAAAATATTTGACCCATTTTTTACCACGAAACAACAGGGAAGCGGCCTGGGCCTGGCAACGTGTTACTCCATTATTAAGAATCACGGCGGCTATATCTCCGCAGAATCCGAAACCGAAGTAGGAACCAGCTTTTTTATTTATTTGCCTGCCTCCAACAGAGACAGGGCACAAGTTCCTGCAGTAGAGAATATTTCTTACGGAACCGGAAAAATCCTGATCATGGATGACCAGGAGGATTTACTGAAGGTAGCAGAAGAAATATTAACTACCATCGGTTATAATGTTTCTCATGCAAAAAACGGGCAGGAAACCATAGAAAAGTATATGGATGCGCAGAAAAACGGCTGCCCCTTTGACCTGGTAATTTTGGACCTGACTATCCCCGGCGGCATGGGCGGTAAGGACACGTTGAAAGAGCTATTAAAGAAAGACCCTGAAGTAAAAGCAATCGTCTCCAGCGGCTACTCTGAGGATTCATCAATAGCCAATTACAAAGGTTACGGCTTTAAAGGAGCCATAAAAAAACCATTTTCCATAGAGAAATTGTCCAACGTAGTTCACAATACCCTGACTTATTAATATAGTAAGGTAATCTCTTCGACCCCGGCCAAATTCCTCATTATGTACCTGTCAATGCCCAACCTTGATTAACTTGAAAAGCAATTACTTAATCTTCCCTACTCCATGAAAGCTTTTCCTTAACTTGATATTTTTATAAAAACACCTCCACATAAATAGGCATCACATGTTTGCGTGAAAAACAATATCTTTCCTGGTTTAAATAATACATTTCTTGTCAATTATGGGAAAATTATCAAGGATGAAAACAACGTCAAATGAAGGAATTTTTACTCGTATTTAGATAATAACTCATCTAAATTAATAAACTTTATTAGAAATAAAAATACTATTATAACCAATATTGGAATTAAGGTTAGGATTCCAGGATTAGCAAAAAAGGCATCTACCCCTGCACCAAAGCCAGTAAATAAGACACAAGGAACTAGTAATCCTACAGCGGTAAATATAATAAACCTGGAAAGTGATATGCTGCTCATTGCTGCTACGATATTGGGTATAGCTATAGGTATTGCTGGTATATTATGAACGATCACTATAAAACCTATCACAAATTTATCACTTAATTTAGGCAGAACTTTATATCGAGACAATAATTTACTGGTAAACCGGTCTAGCTTAAAAAACCTAAAAACATTTAAAGCAATAAATGAACCTGCTACGACACTTCCCCATGCTAGCAGCATACCTTGTTGAAAATTATAAAGATAACCGCACACACCAGCAACAACAGCAAAAGGAATCATTGGTACATGACACTGCATTATAATTGCAGCACTAATTATTAACATAGCGGCATAGCCAAACTCTCTTATAATCTGACTATAATGAACGATCTGATCTAATAATTCCATTTAGATTCCTTTCTTTTCCTATCATCAATTTCCAATCATGTGATGGCCCTACTGATTTCTACTTGTTGTGTACTAATGGGATTACAATCAATGCCCGGAGATTCCGGAACTTGACTTACAGCAATTAACCCTGTTACCAATATATGGGCCTATCCCTTGCCCAGTTACCGATCATTCAGTGAAGATCTTTATATCTTTTTCTCGCTTCCTCTTATCATAACATGATAAATATTGGTTTCACTCAGTTTCCTGTTTTTCTTGGCATAATAACCTCATTACTTTATCTTGTAAGGTAAATCGTACCATGTAAATCAAAGTGAGTCAAGGAATTGTCCCCTGACTCACCCTGACTCATTAAATTTAAATTAAAACAATGCTATAATGAGAGTGAACCTCCCCACCTATACTTACAGTTTAGAGGTAGGAGCTTCTTATCATCACCGGAGTAACCCTTACGAACTTGAGGTCAAAAATATGAAAGAGCAGAATTGCAATGCATGTCCGTATTGTTTCCAAGGAGTGATAATATGAGCTATTCTATTGGCTTTTTAAGTAAAAAATTCAATCTTTCTAGAAGCACCCTTTTATACTATGATTCCGTCGGCCTTCTAAAAGCATCCGGAAGAACAGATAAAAATTATAGAAAGTATTCAGACGAAGATATCAACAGGTTAGAGCAGATATGTATGTACCGACAGACAGGTCTTTCCATAAAGGAAATCAAGGAAATCCTGGATTGTGATGGTAATGCTACCAGGGAAGTTCTTGATTCCAGGTTGATGGAATTAAACGAATATATACTAAAAATTCGCAGTCAACAGAGGATGATTATTGATATTCTTAAAAATGAGAAGCTGCTGGAGAGTCTCACGTTCATTGATAAAGATTTATTAATAAACCTGCTGAGTAATGCTGGTTTTGATGAACTGGATATGTGTAAATTACACGGGGAATTAGAAAAGTTATCACCACAAAGTCATCAAGAGTTTCTCCGGGCGCTGGGCTTTAACCAGGAAGAAATTAAAGAAATAAGAACTGAAGCTCAAACTATTATTATGAAGCGGTAATTATAACAGGAGATTTTAAAAAGCTGTGGATAAATTTCCACAGCTTTTTAAATTAACCGGTTGACCTGACTATAACTTTATAGTTTAAGATGAATACATTAAAAAATGAAAGGATGATTACTAATTGAAACCCTTTAAGGAAAAAAGAACAATTTGGAGTTATAGTCTTTCCTTTAATGCTGCCCCTGATGTGGTGTTTCCCCTGTTGTGCCCCGTGAGGGAACTTGAATGGATACCGGGTTGGGAATATGAAATGATTTATTCTAATTCCGGGTTAATTGAAGAAGGATGTATTTTTACAACAGATGAGTATGTGGAGGGTACTGTATGGTATGTTGCTGAGTATGATCAGGCAAACCATAAAATTTTATTCATTCAGTACGCCAATGATCTTATGATTGTAAGGTTTGCAGTAGCTTTAAATAAAGATGAAGACGGAAACACAAAGGCCAGGGTGGATTATACCTTTACTGCTTTAACTGAAAAAGGCAGCGAATACATTGATAGTATTTCTGAGGATGAATTTACTTTTGAAGTGGAATCCATGGAGGAGCTGTTAAACCACTATATAAAAACGGGCCGTATGATGAAAGTCTAGGGTTGGCTTAAAAGCAAGAAAAGAGTTAGCGTCAGCTGACTCTTTTTCTAGCTTATGAATATCACTTTTCAATCAATATCTTTTACATTAAAGTATATATCTGAAATTGTACCCTTCCAATATTCATACTCTCCCTCAGGAAGATGCCAGATAGCTTTAACTTTTGTAGGAAATTTTAGGCCTTCTTTTTCTGTGTAGTCGTCGACTAAAGCAGTGAATTTTATTTTTTTATAATCTCCTTTTGGATCGTTATAATATCTATCATCTGTTTCAAAACGGATATATTCTCCTTTATCATTAAAGAAAAAAGTGCCTCCTACATCTAATCCCTTATGAAGAATCCTTGCGTTAGCAGTATTTTTATCAATCTCTTCCCATGTAATATAGTCTGCAAGGGCATAGCCAGGTACCAAAGGAACTTCAGCTAAGATAGTGATTAATGCAGATTGTGATGTTTCTTTATCTTGAGAGTTAAACACAGTGAAGATTCCTGCAATTTTCCCCAGCATATTTCCCCTGCCATCACGATAAATATCTCTTCCTTCAAAAGGGATTACCCCCAGTATAGCGGCTTTCATGTAAGCAATTCTCATTGGTTCTGGAACAGAATTGAATTGCTGTGTTTTTAATTTCATCCATTTTCTTTCAGGGGCTAATTTGATGTAACTATCACTCCAAATTACTTCAGCATTAATTATTTCCTCGTGTTCAATGAACCCACAATACTTAAGGTAATTCTGAACAGGTTCAGGTAAATGTTCAATATCTTTCTCCGATATTATGGATTCTCTTTCCAGGCCCGAATATTGATTAAGCTCTTCATTTTTTTCTTTTCTGTAAAGGTTTTTTAAAGATGCAGCATTCCCTACAACTATAAGTATCATTAAAATTATAGCGAAAATTAAAAGCAAGACATAGTATTTCATATTTCCCCCTACTTCCAGAAATTTAAAATTTCAAAATTAGTTCTGATAAACGCAGTTAATTGAAAATCTCCCTCTTAAGTTTTCGGAGAAACAAAAGCAGCTCTCCTAATTTTTGCAAACTGTTCTTTGCCTACCCGGGGAAGGCTATTCTCGGCTATTGAAAAATCCTCTTGGAAATTATATTTTGAACAAATGCCTTTTCTCATTTATATTTTTTTCTTTAAACTCAAATAAGATTTTTCAGCATCAAACCTCTCCGCCCACATTTCTTCGAGAACCAGTAAATCATCTTTAAACTCTTTCAACGTCTGAGTATCTTTCATTTCAATTTCTTCCAAAATCTCGAAAGTAAACGCCTGGCTTCCATACTGATCCCAATCCTTTTTTAACCTTAACAGGACACATGAATTAGTCTTTTTTGAAAACTCAAAACGGTTTTTTTGTCCCTGTATATTTAAGTCCGCTTTTAACCAATACCAGCCATTGGCAGTATTGGTTATCTTATATACCCCACCTGAGATTTTTCGTGACTTGTATTCAAGGATAAGTTCTTTTTTTCTCTCACTTTTATTGCTCATCTTTAGTAACCCATATCTTTTAATATTTTTGAAAGTGTCCTTAAACGTTCCCCAATTAACTCATCATCATTACTAAGGGCCTGCTGAAACAGCTTAATATCTCCTTCAATCATTGGATTATCTGTACAAACAGATACAGTCATGGCATCTCCCTGCATTCCAACTCTGTCAATAACAGGTTTTTCAGAATCGAACAGCTTTTCATAACGGTATGCCTCTCTAAAATGAAGCATGGACCTGCAGATAAGGATAGACAGATCTATTACCCGGTGCAGGGGCAGTTCTTCCGACTGCCTGGACCATTTTTCCCCAGTATAACGCCATACCTTAGCAGAAATGTCCAGTTTACCCCGTTCATTCCACTGGGCAAGCCCAAGGGATAATCCCTTTGCATCTGAATTATACGCATTCCTTCCATCCACATTTTCATAGTTTTCCGAGACAATAACCGGTTTATGTTTCAGCGTTGTGGGTATTTTCATTTATTCATAACATCCTATCTGACCTTTTAAGGTTTAGTATTTTTGTAATTTAGTAATTTTTTTATTTAGTAATTTACTAAGTTACGTGTTTAGTATACTTCAGCAGTTCACTTTTTGTCAAGGGAAATGATCTCTTTTGTGCTGCGAACCTTTGAATACCCATCATGTTTAGGTCAATACCTGCTGCTGCCAGCTTATAGGTAAGTTACATTAGTAGAATACCAAAGGGCTTTTGACTCAACTTTTGATTGACTACTGTTTATAATAAAAGATAATTGTAATATAGATGAATTTAAGCAAAATCCCATGGTATATGGCAGTTCAGAGAGTTTTTGACTTGAGTATTATAAGAACTTTTTCCAGCAGATATCCGGTTGTATTCTAACTCTGTAGAAAGACTTCTTCGGTATGCCCGAAAAGCTTATTACCGTTTGGAATACTTCTCCGGGTTATGTTTTAAAAGAAGCAGGTCTTTCACATTCTCCAGTGCCCTGCTGTTTTTTACGGGAACCATCAGCCAGAAGGTCCCGTTAAACGGCTGAGCAGATGTAATCACATCAACCACTTCTTTTTCAAAGTCAGGGTACATGGCTTCCACCACCGGGAGAGAATCCTGTAAAATGACAATCAACGCTACAAAGCCGTCCTTTTCCGGGTAAAGGGTACAGAGGGACTTCCCGGATTTTTTATATTTCCTGTTCCAACCGGGCTTACCGGAGCATTTACTGTACGCCATCTTGGGAGAAGTCTTATATTTCTCCTGGATAAAGTCATTAATGCCCTCCCAGAGTTTTCTGCCCGGATTATCCATATAATCCAGTAACTCCTCCTCCAAAGGCTCACGGCTCCCGTCAAAAATTAAATCAATCTTTTCCATAAAATATTCACCTCTTACAATTTTTATTAATTTTAATTATTCCTCATTAATTGGGTACAATCCTCCTTTTAAAATACTATGAAAAGCGTTTCCAGTTTCATTATGATAGATACAAAATCAGAAGAAGTTGAGCAGAGATGAAAAACATGAAATATCTAATTTTTGGCGCAGGCGTTTTGGGCAGCCTATATGCCGCCGGGGTAACTGGAGGGAACAATAAGCCAGCGCCTGCAGTAAATCGCCGGGCCTTCAAAGCAGCTGGGCTTGAGGTGGAGCTGCCACTACTCCCTCTTCAAACCTCACACAGGTTAAGTGGAAGTAATTCAGTGTTGACAGCTAAACGAATTTGTTGTAAACTTAACCTAACTAATATTAGTTAGGGAGTGAAGTAATCCCAAAATGAACAGTTCAACTAAAGATATAATTAAAGAAAAAGCTCTCTCATTATTTGCCCAACGGGGCTATGACGGCACAACAATGAAAGATATTGCTGAATTGGTGGGTATCAAAACACCATCACTTTATGCGCATTTTACCAGTAAGGAAGAGTTGTTTTTTTCAGTTTATGAAGACCTGGCCAACGAGTATGTTTACTTAATGGAAAAAATTATGGGCACTGCTGAAAATATGGACATGGAAGATAAACTTTTCTTTATTTTCCAGCAATATATGATTTACTACATGAAAAATCCTGAGATACAAGCTTTCTGGAATCAGATTACCCTTTTTACACCTCCTGTAATAAAGGAAAAGTTCTTTGCCCACGTTGCAAACTGTGACGGACGCATACAAAAAAAGATGGAAAAGATCTTTGAAGAAGGAATCGAAAAAGGGTTTTTCAGGAAAGATTGCCCTATTAGAATGTCCTTGTCTTTTCGGTTCTTTAGGGAAGGGATTATAAATTGGATGATGGTTATGCCGGAATTGAAGAAAGAAAAATATATTAAAAACTTTTGGAGAGACCTGTGGTTAGGACTAAAAAAACAATAATTCTTAAACTGTGTTACGATGTCAAAAAGTTAGCTGGAATTTATAAATAATTTTAAAGAGGTGGTTGTTATGAAACAGGAAAAAAGTTTTAAAGTCATCGAGTGCAGCGGCACTCCCTATGAAATTGGTCAGCAGTACGGAGAGGCATGTAGAGACAACATAAAAAAATCCCTGGAAATGAATCTATACGGTTTATCAGCCTTTTACAATGCTTCCAGGCAGGATGTAACCGCAAATACATCAAAATTTCTTCCCCGGGTGCGGGATTTTGACCCGTATTTAATTGAGATGCTGAAGGGCCAGGCAAAAGGAGCTGGGTTAAATTTTGAAGAGGTTTTTTCCCTGCGGTGTATGTCGGAACTGTTGATTTACTACAACCAGATATCAGCTTTATGCACATCTTTTGCTGCTTCCGGAAAAGCTGTGGAAGACGGGAAAACAATGCTTGGACAGACTATAGACTGGACCCCGGATACTCCCCTGGACCTTTTAAGAATACGCCATGCAGATGGGCTTGTGCAGTTATCCCTGGTTATAGGGAGTTTTGTAGAGTACACCATCAGCTCAACCGGTTTTGGAATGTGTGCCAATGCCACCTTTGGGATGGATTATTCCTTTAACATACCCCTGGGATGCTACCTGCCTAAAGCAATGAGACAGAAAAATATAAATGAGGCTTTAGAAGTTTTAAAGGAGGCTGCCAGAGGTCTTGGTTATTACCACCTGGCCAGTGCTGAAGGTGAAATGGTGGGGATAGAAAGTGTCCACAACGATTTTGAAATATTAACACCTGAACAGGATATGATGGTTCACTCAAACCATTATCTAACTGAAAGATTCAAAGAAAGGGACATGGCCAGCCAGGCAATCCCGGACAGTTTTTTTAGAATTGAAAGGATTGAAAAATTAATGAATGAAAGCCTTTGTAAATTAACTCCTCAGGTAATGATGGAGATTATGAGGGACCATGAAAACCACCCCAACTCTATCTGCAAACATGTTGATATATCCCGGGCACCTGTAGTATCGGAAACCCTGGCTGCCTTTGTAATGGTCCCGGTAGATCAAAAGATGTATATAGCTTACGGAAACCCATGCAATTATGAGTTCGTTGAATACAAGCTGTAAGTTATTAGCGGAAATCTTATCATATCTTGAAGCAGGCCCGGATGGCATCATGGCATACACTGCGACGAATCATTACAGGATGAAAGAAACACTACAGTATTATGAGAGCATATGGGCAGAAAAGGGGTTCATACGTGTCAACAAATCTCAAATGGTAAATCTGCTGCACGTAAAATAAATCATCCCCTGGTTCAACTCGCGATACGTACTGAGAATGTATAACAACGTGGAACTGGAAGTGTTTGGATCTTTAAGAAAATCCTCTTCAACTACTTTGCTAACCGCTGAGATGTCGGCAAAGTGCTTAAGAAAGGTTACGATGGCCACAGGCGCTATAAACATGCTGAAACGGGTATCCCCGTAAGGACTGGGACAAGAATAGTAGCCCCATAATCAGATCTTTTCAGTCAAAACGAAAAAAAGAAAGTAGCTACTTGTTCAGGATAAAGTTCGTGTGCTCTCTGCAAGACAGCGACAGAAACTTTATAACCGGGCCGGAGGCTTAAATGGTTGTGAGCGGCCAGCTTAAGGTTATTATAATCATTATATTTATGGACTTTTATATAAGAAAGCACCGATTCATTATCGAAAAGGTGCTTTCTCATTATGATAATCTTGATTAACAATTTTATTTGTCTATCTAATTTATCTTTTGGATTTGTATAGAAGCATTGGAATTGGTTTGAATACCACCTGCCAGAGTTTGCAAAGTAATTGCAGCTGAACTGGTATGGTTTCTTAAAGTTAACACATCACCAACAGCAGCTGTAATAGTCACAAAACCAGGATTCGCCTGAGTACCTGCACCAGAGCCATAAGTGGCTCCTGGAACAGGCGTACCATTTTGGAAAAGTGTAAACTGATTTGTTTCCACACCTGTAACGTTAAATATAATTGAATAATCGCCTGCAGTACCAAGGGTAATTGTAGCTGTTCCTGGTGTATGCGTGATGGCACCAACAATGACACCATTATGGCTAAAGGTTATATCCGCCTCTAATGCCACTACTTGAGGATCCAAATTGTAGATATAAGCATAATCTGATAGCCCTTCGATTCCAGTTGCGCCCGTGGCTCCCGTGGCTCCGGTTACTCCCATTGCTCCGGTTACTCCCGTGGCTCCGGTGGCGCCAGTAGCTCCAGTAGCTCCGGTTACTCCCATGGCTCCGGTTACTCCCATGGCTCCGGTTACTCCCATGGCTCCGGTTACTCCCATGGCTCCGGTGGCGCCAGTAGCTCCAGTAGCTCCGGTTACTCCTGTGGCTCCGGTTACTCCCGTGGCTCCGGTTACTCCCATGGCTCCGGTGGCGCCAGTAGCTCCACCCGTGGCTCCGGTTACTCCTGTGGCTCCGGTTACTCCCGTGGCTCCGGTTACTCCCATGGCTCCGGTGGCGCCAGTAGCTCCAGTGGCTCCCGTTGCATCCGTTGACTCGACTTCTAGCAAAGATACATCGTCAACAACTATATCTGCACTACCTGCATGCGTTAACTTATTGATTAGCACAAGTGCATGCGTTGCTCCAAGAGGAGCTGGGTCTGTAGTTTTATAGACTACGAGCCAATCTTGCTCAGAAACACTTGTAATACGATTAACTGGAATGTTGGTAATAAGCCCATACCCAAGAAAATTAAAACCTGCATCATAATACGAAATTGATAATGATACTGGCGGACTCACGGCTGTTCCAACTTTAGCTAATGACACCATAAACTCATAACTTTCCCCTGGGACTATTGGAACGATTTGATAAACATATATATTGACAGCTCCGCCTGCTAAACGAGCAGCAAAAAAACCGGAATGACTAAATTGACTTGTAATAGTTGCATTAAATGATACCCATGGAGGAAATGCTCCGGTCTCAAATCCACCATTAACAATTCTCTCACTAAACGACAATTTCTGCCCCCCCTTCCTCATACAATATTGGCTATATTATAATGTATGAAAAAATATATAAATTGTTACACTTTACATGCAACAGTGAACAATTGTTCCTGCAATTCTGTATCAGGGTACGGGGTAATAATAAAAAAAGCTTCCCTGATCAAGGAAGCCATGAACCATATTTTTACTTAGCAGTGTTGCATAAAAACATATGAAAAGAATGTTTCTCACAAAACAATATTTTGATAAATAGCAAGGGCTTCCTTCCTCTGACCAATATTCCACAAACAGTCAGCCATTCCCATTAAGGCACGCATATAGGGCCTTGTTCCAATTAAACCCCAAAAATCACCGGTGTTTTCTTTAATGAATGCATCTCCTAAAGAAAGCTTCCCGGCCTCCAGGGTCACAGCTACATAAAGGAGTTTGTATCTAATTCATTTTTGTGATACTTAACTTCCAGGTTGACTATCAGCACCCCGTCAAATTCCAGGCCTTTAGCTGCATAAGAGGGCACAATTATTACACCGACCTGGTAGCTTTCATCATCGCCGGTAAGGAGGGTAAACCCCGCGAAACTATAATATTTCCAGGATACTTAACCGCCCTGAATTTTCACCATATTTCTTTCAATCTTTGCTTCATATAAAGCATTGTCCGCCCGTAACAGTATATCTTCAAAACATCTGTCATCCGGCACTTTTACAGCAACACCAATACTTACGGTAAAACTAATCATTTCTCCTCTGCCGATATCCAGTTTAACATCAGCAACTTTTTGCCGGATACGTTTTGCCGCATAAAAAGCCTCTGTTAAGCCTGTTTCAGGAAGAGTTATTGCAAACTCTTCGCCGCCAATCCGTCCAAACACATCTGAACTGCGTATTATATCATGGCAAACCACCACAAATTTTTTAAGCAACAGATCTCCTGTTCTATGTCCGTAAGTATCGTTTATTTTTTTGAAGTTGTCTAAATCTAACATTAGTAAAGATAGTTTATGATTGTACCGCCTGGCGGCAGAAAATATCTTATCAGATAATTCCAGATAATACCTTCTGTTAGCTATTCCCGTCAAACTATCGCTAGTTGCCAGGTGGGTCAATTCTTGTTCTTTTAATTTTTGATCAGAAATATCATCGATAATTGATAAATACCCGACTAAAACCTCCCGGGAATCTAAGAGGGGATTGGTCCTCACCCGATAATACTGTTCTCCACCCTTTTGAGACATCTTGATTTCAAAACTTGATTCCTCAGGGCAGTCATAAGCAGCCGCCCATTTCGGCCATTTTTTTAGTACTTCTGAAACTACATACCAGGACATAGAACCGCCCTGTTCATCCTGTTCATTATCAATAATTTGAGCAGCTCTAATATTATAATCAACAATCTGCTTGTCGGTATTAACCACCAGTATACCGCTCTCCATCATATCAATAACTTTGTCCCGGGCAATTGGCTGAATATCAAATAATTTATAGCGATATAATCCCCAGGCAATTAAAAGACCCGAAGGAATAAATAATAAAGGAGTTATGTTGAAAGGATATAAAAACCCCATCATATTTGCAGCATCGGATCCTAAAGGCAATAATAGACTGATTAATAGAATTACAAACTGCTGCCAGTAGTAACCCTTGCTGAATAATCCATCCAATAATATTATCAGGCATAAAAATATATTCATATAGCCATAAGAGAAAAACAACCACGATAGTGAGGTGCGGGTAATTTCAATATATGTAATTGCATTAAATTCAATTAATCTCGCGTCCAGCCTAATCAGGTGGTGAAATTCATTGGTCCAAATTAATAAAATTGCCAATAACGGTATTACGCACCAGTAAAACAGGCGCTTTCCCTGAACCCAGGACTTGCGACCCGAATATTCCAAAACCAGGGCTAACCAAAAAACAGGAGCTAATATAGCACCGGTTACCTTAACATTCAACCAAAACAATTTACTCTCAAAAGTTAAACTGTACAGTTCCATTGCATAACCTAAAGACCATATGGAAGCACATACCATCAACAAAATAAAAGGAAAAACACCTGGGACCTTGCGGTGCTTAAATACATAAACAGCCAGGGCAGACGTAAATGCTCCAGCTATTACTAACATAATGAAAAATGGTAATATTGTTTGCATCGATAACAGCCCCACTTTAAAGATATGATAATACTGACTTAGTCTATATCTTACTTCATTTTTTCTGAGCAGCAACCTCATCCAGTATAGAATGAAGCAGTTTGGATTTCTCTTTCATCTTCAATCCCTCAGACTCTTTTTTTGCCCTGTCCAATGCTTCTTTTAATTCGTCAATTTCTAAAACTTTCGCAGCGATGCAGTAATAATTTTTTGAGCGCCCTTCATTATACTCCTGCAGCATCTCTCTTAGTAATTGAACTCAACCCCTTTTTTCTTTACCGCACAGGTGATAAAGGGACAGCCGACAGCCATCCTGTCTTCGCTTTTGCAGCCCAAACACCGGCTTTTCGCCTCCGTATTGTACCTGGGGCACAGCCTGCAGGAAAGCCCGCATATTCCAATTGCAGGATATTTTATTTTCATGGCTGCACCTCACATTTTAATCAATATATCATAGGTCTAAGACCTTACCTTCTCCCACTGTACAGATATCTTTTTTAAATCTTTGGGATGGCTAATGTAGCTTTCCACGTATCCGCATTCACAGCAGACGTAATTGTCCAGGGCCGCCTGAGAACCCAGTACTCCTCCCATGTGAATTGTATTGATCGAATAAGGCCCCTTTTTGAAACTGATATTTTCTCCGGAATACACCTCTTGGGAATTACATTTTGGACAAATACCTTTTCTCATTTATATATTTCTCCTTAAACTCAATGGATCATTGAGGTCTATTTAGAACTTTCCTCTTCCACTTTTTACAATTCACGCTTTATTCTCTATTTCCGTAACACATTCCGTTTTGATTTTTCCCACCAGAAACTGAAGAGCATCAACAACATGAGGCCTAATATCGCCGCCAATTAATACATACATGATGTCCTCGCCGATCTCAAGCCGGCCTTCATTAAGCCACACCTTAATATAAAAAATTCCATTCATCTTGTAGGTTTCCGCAATCGCTGCATTAACCTTTGCTTCATCATAGGAGAATTCCATGCTCTCAACCAGCGAACCATCATCAACCCCCCGGCGAACCTTTGCTTTCGGGGTTTGGCGGACAACACCATTATGAACTAGAAACATTCCGACCTTCGCAGCCGCAGGATCCTTTTTGGCCTCCTTTAACCATTCGTCAATGGATGGTGATTCTTTTTTAATTCTTTCGTTAGTCATTACTTATCTCCCCCTATAGCTTGAGAATACGGCTTCAATACTTATTTATGTTTAGTTTTTGGTATAGTCCTTCTGATATGCAAAATCTTATCATTAGAATTTCAACAATTTACATTTTATTCCTTTTCCTTACCATACTGCTTTCCCTCTCTTCTTTTATATTCTATGCAGGAGCAATATTTTCCCCCTGTTCATATTTCTTTCCATCGATTCTGGAATTTCTTTTGCAACTTTGTCCAACTCTATCAGGAATTGATTATTGGCCCAACCAGTGAATGCCTATGGTCTTCTTAACAACTCCAAAAGACGTCTTAACCTTAAATTCTGACCACTTGACGGAAACTCGTTTATTCCTTTTACAACATGAAGTATTATATATCCATGATATATTTGAAAGGGAAGGTGGTCAATAATGAATTTAAAGTGGAAGATATTGGTGGGTGTCGTTGTTATCGGTATCATAGGATTAGGAATGCTGGCAAATATGAATAGGCCGATTTCTGAAGAGGCGGTTCGTGAAGGGATTCAGAAGCACTTAGAAAAACTGGTAGACGAGAACGATTCGTTATCCAGTGCTCTGCTTACCATCTACTCCAACAAAACAGGCTCCCTTCAGCAATTTGCCATAGGTACTAAAAGCCTGTCTTCGAATCAGCCGGTTAAAATAGACAGCCAGTATCATTCGGCCAGTGTGGGGAAAACCATGTGTGCGACGGTTTTTGGCATACTGGTGGATGAAGGCAGGATCAGCTTTGACGATACAATCAGGGCCTGGCTGGATGACGATATTCTTGAAGGATTATTTGTGTTAAATGGTACGGACTATAGCCATCAGGTTACCATAAGGCACTTGCTAAAGCACACATCAGGCGTCGGTTGTTATTTTGGAGATCCTGTGAAAAGTGGAAAGACAATGGAGGAGCTGATTACTGATAACCCTGATCTTTTGTTTACTTCGGAAGAACTGATTGCTTTTACCAGGGAGCATCAAAAGCCTGTGGGTAAACCGGAGCAGCAATTTCATTATTCGGATACAGGTTACATTCTTCTGGGATTAATCATGGAGGCTATAGAAGGAAAATCTTATTCCGACATATTACAAGAAAGAATCTTTGAACCTCTGGATATGAAGGACAGTTATCTGCTGTTTTATCAGGAAGAGCCGGCGGAGATTCTGGGAATATATTTAAATGGCATTGACTTCAGCGGGAGAAACGCATTATCCATCGACTGGTCCAGCGGCGGCATTGTTACGACGATGGATGATTTGTTGACTTTCATGATGGCTCTGGAAAATGGCAATCTGGTATCAGATGAAGTCCATCAGCAGATGACCGACTTCAGTGAAAGGTTCGAAAAAGGTATATATTATGGGATGGGCATGATGTATTTCGATTTCAGTGAGCTGTCGTTCCTGTTAAGGTCAATGACGAATGTTTATGGCGGTATGGGAATTACCGGGACATACATGTTCTACGATAAGGATAAGGATACCTACTTCATTGCCAATTTCGGCTCACTTGATTTCATGGAAAAAAGTATACAGGAATTGATTAGAATAAGGATGATATATGATAAAATGATAATAGAATAAATATTCGGTGACGATTAGGAGAGACGATGGTTCAAATACTGGGTTCCGGCAAAGTCTATGAAAAACTTAAACAGGAATTATCCAAGTACCAGATTGAGATAATAGAGGATAGTAATCTGGTACTGGTGGAAAGAGGGTATGTCATACCGGCCGGAAAACTTGCTGTTGTTTTTGATGCCATCGATTATATGGATGTTATTCAACTTTTGGTATCCAGCGTCCAAAAAGGCTTGCATTATCCAAATACTGTTACAGGGTTCAACGATAATAAGTTCGCCGTTATCGAATACAAGGATATATCATATCTCGAAGCAGGCCCGGATGGCATCATGGCATACACTGCGACGAATCATTACAGGATGAAAGAAACACTACAGTATTATGAGAGCATATGGGCAGAAAAGGGGTTCATACGTGTCAACAAGTCGCAATTGGTGAATCTGCTGCACGTAAAAGAAATCATCCCCTGGTTCAACTCGCGATACGTACTGAGAATGTATAACAATGTGGAACTGGAAGTGTCTAAAATGTACTCAAAAAAACTCAGAAGTACGTTGAAAATATAGGAGGACGATGATGGAAAAGGTTCATTTGGAAAACATCATAAAGTCATTTTTTCTGGGTATCTTTATCGGCGTTATCCTGCAGTTCAATGCCAATGTCACCGTATCGACTTCCTACAGATTAATGCTGATCTTGGCCACCGGAGGGATTGGATTTGTTATCGGTTTCATCACAGAATGGCTGACATCGATAATCTCCATCAAACTGGCAAATCCCCGGAATTATTTCTTCATAAACAATGTCATCGCTTTATCCGTCACAGCACTAATTGTGTTCTTATACATGGTGGTGACAGGCAGTGAAACGGAGAGCAAAGTAGAATTCATACCTGCATTGTTCATCATACTGGGCATTGTCTGTGCAGCGAACATCGTGGACTATATCATGTATCGTCGGGCACAGAACAGGCTGGGGTTAATCAAGGGACTGCTAAAGGAAAAAGAACAAATTGATTGAACCTCCCCCACCTACACTTTCAGTTTAGAGGTAGGGGCTTTTAGAAGAATGACAATTTTTGTATAATTTCTTCTTTAAACTCCACTTTATATGGATTAGGTGAAGCTCAGCCATTACTGCCTTGTGACGTACCATATATAAAGAATGTGAAAGTTCATACGATTATTCTCTGATTCGCTGCTCCACCATATTCCCAAATAAATAGAAATTCACATGAGTTACACCTGGAAATTCATCTTCTGGCATAAAATTTCCATTTATCAAAAAGGAGTAACCCAGACCTTTATATAACCCAGAACCACCATCATCTTGAGTCTGTGTACCTATTGCAAAAATAGGTTTTTCAAAGTGAAGACAAACCTGTCTATAATCAATTACAGCAATTGTACTCCATATTAGAAGCGAAAACACAAATATAATAATTCCCATTTGTTTCTTTGATTTAATACTATCCCTCCTAACCTTTATCGTCCGGTGAGGGAAGATATTGTTCAGTTAAAAAATTGATAATACAAATAATTATCACGAATCATTGTTTGAAAGAATTTCTTCTCGGACACTGCTAATTCCAAAATGTCTAACACCTAACGCCTAGCACCTTGGGTTAGATCCTCGTCCACCTGGACTCCATAAAGGGCGGGGCGCCTTCACTAAACTTGATCTTTGCCGTCCACAGGTAAGTTTTTGGCCACTGGCGGAAGAGCTTGCCGGCGTTAAACAAGAACTTCAAGAAAAGGGTCCTGGGGCGTGGCTCCCACCCGCCGCTGGGGTTAAGGGTTACCTCCACCTCTTCACCACTGCGGCTAACCTCATAAGTACCTCTCACCACCCCTGCAGACTCATCCCCGCTAAGGACGAATTCGCCGCTAAGGGAAGTATTATCTGTGATGTGGGTAATTTCTGGAAAGGGTGGGTGAAACTCGGCTGCAAAGCTATGGCTTTTACGGCTTGAACTAATGCGGGCAAAGGATGGACAGTTTTGTTGCTCTAAAAGCTCATAAAGAGTGTCATTGGGCCCGTAAAGCTTGTTTCCTTCCCCTCTAAGTGGCTCAAGCGCCTGTGACTGTGCCGGGCACCAGTCCACCAGAAACGTATCGGCACTATAACGCATGAAATACACGCGAGAACCATTAAGTGGGAATGGGAAGGTATCTGCTTTATGAGTGCGGCCGTTAATGCTGATAGTTACATCAGTATTGGCCCGGCGGACAAAATCAAACTTAAACATCAGATAGAACGGTAGAGACGAAGGATTAGCCGAGGAGCTTCCCACAGGCGCCAATAGCGAAAAGGGTTTGGTTGGCTTCTGGCTTTTTTCCACAATTTCAACTTCCACCTTGCGGCCAGCTTTGTCCTCAAAGGCGAAGACCACATCAACGCCGCCTGTAGTTACGCTAAACCAGGCATTGGTCATGGGACTTATAGTGGTATCAGCCAACCCCTTTGCTGCTACGTCTATTTTATCCTCTTTGGTTAGGCCAGGTTGCTGATACACATCGATATAGCCGTCCTTGCGCCAGGCTATAATTCTTAAGCCTGTGCCGTAGGAAGCATCATCAAACCACTGCGGCTCAAAGCCAATGTAGATTTCGTCCGGATCTTTCTCAAAGTTGATGAGGAACAATCGTTCCATGGGACTTATGTCTAATGTAAAAGGAGAATACATGTGAAACCCTCCAGTCGTGGTAGAATAGTCATCCCCCTAGCAGCCTGTGGGAGTACTTTAGTGCTTTTAAAGTTGTGAGAACTGACAGCAAAAAGGAGCTGTTATACTTCCAACAGCTCAAACCCTGTTTCCGGGTCCACTTTTCTGCAGGCAGAACTGCCCGTCAATTCCAGTATTACAGCCTCTCCTATTTGCCATACTTCCACTCCCTGTCGGGTACAGCCCGTTACGGTATCCCTCTCCCTACCAAAAGCGGAATGCAGGTGCAGTTTAAGTTTACCCTCTTGATTCGCAAACAATGTACCGGTTCCCAGTGCCTCGCTGACATCTTTCAGCATTGTAAGCATGGGTACAGGTTTTGCTTCTTTTCCATCTTTCGGCCCCACCACTACTCTGCTGCCCTTTTCAGCTCCTCCCAAAAAGAATACCAGCGCCCCTTTTATTCCCTGATTTTCGGCAAACTCCTCAATAATATCAGGTATTTTGTCACCATGTTCCAACCGCAGTATAAATATCCTTCCCAATTCAGCTTCAGTATAATTCATAATTTCTCCTCTAAATTTATATTCTAATTGTTCATAATTATCCAACCGCTCATCCTAGAGCCTGTGACTATTAATCAGCCAGTTACCAGCAAAAGCATCTCATACTGCTTTTTGGTAAAGTTCATTAAAATATACCGTTTCCACCCTCCGTTGGCATTTATATTGTGTTTCTGCTATGTTGAGCTCAAACCCTCTAATTTCGTGAAAGCTATGGTATTTTCCATTGCATAAACAACAAGGCTGTGCATAGCCCGGGTCACAGCCACATAGAGGAGCTTTGCATCCAATTCATTTTTGTGATACTTAGCTTCTATGGTGACTATCAGCACCCCGTCAAACTCCAGGCCTTTAGCTGCATAGGAGGGCACAATCATTACACCGGCCTGGTAGCTGTCTTCATCGCCGGTAAGGAGGGTAAGCCCAGCAAGGCCTTGTTTTTCCAAAAGCTTTTTTATCTTTTTACACTCCTGTAATGTTTTCCCGATTATGGCAACGGAAGAACATCCTTCCCGGCGCAATGCATTTATCTTATCAATGGCCGCCGTTGCCAGTTCATTTGTTTTCATATAAGTCTTAACTTCCGGTTCACTACCATGCCTCACCACCGGCTCCGCCAAAACCATGTCGGTTCCCATACCTTGCTGTAATATCTGATTGGTCAGTTCCATAATCTCAATGGTTGTCCGATAACTCTGCCGCAGGGTCAGGCATGTCGCCTGGCCAAAAAAATTTGCTCTTCTACATCCTGCCAGCTATAAACCCCACGATAAGCATAAATCCCCTGGGATAAATCACCCAAGATAGTAAAGTTCTCTGTGTCCAACACGTGCTTTAATACATAAAATTGAAACAGGCTGAAATCCTGTGCTTCGTCAATTACTACATACCTGCATGTCACCTTATCCCTAAACCCCTCCAGCTTAGACTTCAAGTAAAGAAGTGCCGCCAGGTCTTCCGGCTCCAGCTTCTTTTCCTTAAGATATGTTTCCGACGCCTTACACAAGTAACGCACTTTCTCACTGTCAAGAACCTCCGGCGAATATGATTGAAGCATATCTGGATCAGTGATTAGTTTTTTATAACACGACAGGGTATCACTCTTTTTAAACTTTTTGATATAGCTGGCCGCCAGATTTCTGGCAGCTTTTTCGATGCGTACTAAAATTTCATCCCGCTTAGACATTAAGGATACAGCCTTTTGCCGGGCCTCATCCTCGTCCTCCGCTGAAAATCTGGCTGTTTTAATTTTTTGCTCATAGTCATCAGATACAGATTTAATGAATTCCTTTTTCTTATGCCTTATTCGGAAAGATAATTTCTTTTTTATCTGCTCCAACCTTTTATAAATGGGAAGGTAAGCATACTCATAAATGAAATTATCTTCTACTTCTTGTGCTGTCATTAGAGGGAATACATCCAACAGGACATCCTCCTGCGGCAGCATTTCCCGCTGAATTTGAACCAGGTAATTGTCAATAAGCTTTCGAAAAGTCATTGAACCTTTAAAGAACGAAGCCCATTCAATCAATTCCCTTTGCTTTTCCGACTGTTTTTGGTCATCCATCAAAATGGTTAACTTTTCTTCCTGTCTAGTCAATTTGCTTTTTATATTAAGCAAATCAAAACAAAACTCCGCAAAAGTAGTCTGTCTTGCCTCTTCCACGCTAAGCTCCGGCAGTACATCTGAAATATAATTTAAAAAAACTTTGTTGGGCGCGATAATCATAAAATTTTCAGGTTTAAAGGTTTTTTCATAGGTATAGATTAAATACGCTATTCTATGTAAGGCTATGGTGGTTTTACCACTACCGGCCACCCCCTGTACAATCAGAGGTTTTTCCAGGTTCGCCCGGATTATCTTATTTTGCTCCGACTGAATAGTGGCCACAATATCTTTGAGACGGTGATCTGCGCTGCCCCGAAGAGTCTCCTGCAGCATTTCATCACTGGTGGTTATTTCCACATCAAAAAAGTCACTCAACTAGAAAAGTGCCGCGCCAAGAACTATAAACAGCCAGGGCCAGTTTAAATAAAGCACAAAAAAGGAGACCAGAAAAGGGGAAATAATCCCTGCCACCATTCCAAAGGATTCAAAAGCGGCGGTGGCTAAGGATGCACGGTGTTTTGTCCCGATAAGCACGGCTAACGTATATCCGGCGGTAACATAAAGGCCACTGCTTACTCCCAGTAAAAATGTAAACAAGGCAATAATGAAAAAGCTGCGGGAAAAAGCTACCGCCAGAAATGAGACAGCCATAGCCAGGCTCCCAATAATTATTGTCTTGGTGCAGCCCCATTTATCCGCCATTACTCCGGAAGGATAGCGGGCTAATGCGTATCCAAAAAACACAAGGGTTACCAAAAAACCTACGGCTGCGTTATCAATGCCAAGTGCTTCCCTTAACGTAAGCGCCCAATAAGTCGGTGTATGGTAACTTCCCTAGTAATATGAGACAATTCTCTAAATTAGAATTTGTAGAGTTTTTCGACCAGGTCGAAAAACTCCAAAAGGAGGTTTAGAGTTGAACACCAGGGAAGTTACTAGAAAGTACCGGCTGAATCAATGGACTCAAATTATCCGCGAATGTCGCAGCAGTGGACAAACCGTCAAGGTATGGTGCGCTGACCATGACATCAACCCAAAAACTTACTACTATTGGTTGCGGAAAGTACGTGAGGCGGCATGCGAAGCCATCCCATCTCTTGAAGAAAATAGTTCAATCGTACCAGTAAACATTCCAGCAAATGCAGACGGTCCAGTTTCAGAGTCGACTTCACAAATTATTCTGCGGTTTGGTTCTGTTACATTGGAGCTTCGCAACAATGCATCCACGACGTTAATCGAAAATACCTTAAGGGCACTACAAAATGTTCGGTGATATCTCCAAAGCCGAGAAAATATATATTGCTTGTGGTTATACTGACATGAGAAAGGCAATTGATGGACTTGCTGCTATCGTCCAACAAAACTTTCAGTTAAATCCCTTTCAGAACAGTTTGTTTCTCTTCTGTGGCCGGCGCCGCGATCGAATCAAAGCACTCTACTGGGAAGAAGATGGATTCGTGCTCCTGTACAAGCGATTAGAAAACGGAAAGTTCCAGTGGCCAATGAACGCCGAAGCAGTTCGTTCTATTACAAATCAGGAGCTTCGGTGGCTCTTGGAGGGACTTTCCATTGACCAACCAAAGGCCGTAAAAAAAGTTAAGATAGAGGGTGGTTTTTAACTAAAAAAAGTGCTAAGAATGCCCATAAACACTGGCTTTCTGGACGTTTTTATGCTATACTAAATATAGTAAAAATACCAAAGGAAACCATCATTTATGAGCGCATCCGAGCAGTTGTTAGAAAAATTAGAAAACCGTATATCCCAACTGGAGCAGGAAAACAAAAAGCTCCACGATACAGTCGAGTATCTGACACGTAAACTTTTCGGGAAAAGCTCTGAGAAGACATCGTCCCTACCCACGGGACAGATGTCTCTTTTTGATGAGGCAGAAATAGAAGCGAATCCGAAGGCCCCAGAACCTGACCTTAAGGAAGTGCAGGGTTATCGAAGAAAGAAATTTAAGGGACAGCGAATGGAGCTATTGAAAGATATCCCTCGCGATAAACGCCTCTGCACTCTTGCTGAAGAAGATCGCTTCTGTGAAGAATGTGACACCACTCTTTTATCAGTTGGTGAAGAATTTATCCGCACCGAAGTTGAGTATATTCCTGCCAAAGTCAGGGTCATTGATTATTACCGTGAAACCTTCGAGTGCCGAACCTGTCGTAAAGATGGAAAACCATACATGGAGAAGTCGCCGATGCCTTATCCGGTAATTCAGCATTCCATGGCGTCTCCATCTACAGTGGCTTGGGTTATGCATCAGAAATTCGTCAATGCCCTTCCCCTTTATCGGCAGGAAAAGGAATGGAAGACACTTGGTGTGAACCTAAGCCGCGCTACCATGTCCAATTGGATTCTGGCTGCATCCCGTGACTGGTTGCGTCCTTTGGTGGAGCTGATGCACCAAAAGCTGATGCAGGAGCATTATATACATGCAGATGAAACGCCCGTGCAAGTAATGAACGAAGTGGGGCGCAAGAACACAACAGATTCCTACATGTGGTTATACAGTTCTGGCCAGCATGCCAAACACCCCATCCGGATCTTCGAGTATCAACCGGGAAGGAGCGGCAAGTACCCGCAGGAGTTCCTGAAAGACTATGAAGGGTATCTCCACTCGGATGCATACTCTGGGTACAAAAAGATTCCAGGAATCATAAGATGCCTGTGCTGGGCACATGTCAGAAGGAAGTTTGTCGATGCACTTCCCAAAGATGCCCATCGACCTGAAGCTACCTTTTCAAGCCAAGGCATTGCCTACTGCAACAAACTTTTTGAGATTGAAAAAAATCTCGAGAAGCTACCAAGTGAACAGCGCAAAGTAGAGCGTCTGAAGCAGGAAAAGCCTGTTTTGGAGGCCTTTTGGGCGTGGATTTATTCCACAAAGAAAAAGGTGCTTCCCAAATCCAAATTGAGCGAAGCCTTGAACTATGCCCTAAACCATAAGAAGGAGCTAACGAATTATCTTAAGGATGGTAGCTGCTCTATTTCCAACAACCTGGCAGAAAACAGTATCCGTCCCTTCACTATTGGACGAAAGAACTGGCTTTTCAGCGGAAGCCCTAAAGGAGCTGCAGCAAGTGCAGCCGTTTACAGTATCATTGAAAGTGCCAAGGCTAATGGCCTAAATCCATACAAATACCTATATTTCATCTTTAGCGAGCTTCCAGGCGTACAGTTTGGGCAACATCCAGAGTTCCTTGAAGATTATCTTCCATGGAGTCAGGATGTCCAGGAAAACTGCAAGTAAAGAAAAAGAGGCAAAAACTTAGTTTACACTAGTTTTTGCTTTTTTTATATCCACTGACTTATTAGACGCTTACCCCTTAACGGCAAAATAAGAGGCGGGTATATAGATTTGGTTAAGGCCTGAAAGAAAAAAATCAGCGCATTTATAGTAAAGGCAAAGCCCGCTGTTTTTTGATACATTTTCTATCCTCTTTTCTCAAAAATGCCTTTTCACTATAACATAAAAGTAAACTCTCCTCAAGTAACTTGACCGGTGATACGCACTCTTTTGGGCTCGCCCCTTCCAAAAATAACCGATCTCAGCCCTGGCCTACTCCCATCTAATTCTTCCCATAGTTCATCCCATACTGGTTATAATTTCTTTAATATTCTCTTTTTCTGATAGGAGGCATTGAACATTTAAACATAGAATTGATATTCACTAATTTTTGTGATACACTTATTTACGTGGAGGTGATTTTAGGTGAATAATCAAAATATAACTCTATCTATCCCAAAAAACGTGCTGAAAAAAATAAAACATATCGCTGTAGAGAAAAACACATCTGTTTCTAAGCTGTTAACTGAACAACTGATACTGATTGCTGCCAAAGAAGATGATTATCAAAAAGCTAAAGCTGCACAACTACATCTATTAAAAGAAGGTTTTGACATGGGAATAGAAAATAAAACTGACTGGAAAAGAGATGAATTATATGACCGCTGAAGGTAAGGAATTTGTAGATACTAATATATTTGTCTATGCATACAATAATGCCAATAAAATAAAACAAGCCGCCGCAACAAACCTGTTAATTCATCTTTGGGAGTCCCGTAACGGATGCTTAAGTATCCAGGTTATGCAGGAGTTTTACGTAACTGTTGTTCAAAAAATTGCAAATCCATTGTCATTTGAAACAGCATCTCAAATAATCGCTGATTTAAGTAACTGGAATCATCATATACCAGAAACTAACGACGTTTTAGAAGCTATTAAAATACAAAAAAGAAACCAGATATCCTTTTGGGACGCGATGATAGTAAATAGTGCTAAAAAAATGAACTGCAAAATTATTTGGACAGAAGATTTGAATCATAACCAGATATATGAAGAGATAAAAGTAATAAGTCCGTTTAGTGAGTAAACATCCTCCGAACAATACCGGAGGCTTCTCTTTTTATCATTTAAGCGAGAAAACCCCTTCCTCTAAGCAATAGCGGAGGTAGGAGTCTTCTCGCTTAAATGATAATATTTAAAAAAACCAGCAGGCATTATAATTTTAATTCCTTGATATTCATTTAAATTTAACAGATCATTATCACCCTTTATAACATATGTTGAGACGTAATGCAAACTTTTGTTTGCTTTAATAATGTTACATCTTAAAAATATTTACCAGCCATTCATTTCTTAATTTAACTTAAGTAACATTAAATAATCATTTTCTTTCTCTGCAATAACCTCAAAGCCAAGATTCTTGTACATTTTTACAGCATAGTTATCCTTTGCTACACTCAAAGATGTCTGCTTATACCCATGTTCTTTTAGCTTGTTTATCATCTTTGTCATTAAATCAGTTCCAATACCTTTTTTTCTATACTCCTTAAGTAAAGATATGGCAAATTCTGGTGTTTGATCATCTATATTCCCATAGCCTTTTGTCTTTCCGGCTAATATTCTAGTCCACACAGCACCAATAATTTTACCGTCTACATCTACAACGAGGCACAAATCATCAAGTTTTCCCCAATGTTCTATGTAAACACTGATTTCAGGTTGTTTGATTACATCTTTTGGTAAAATATTATTCTCATCCGGTTGAAAAATAGCCTCATACAGCATCTCTTCAAGTATGGATAACTCATGAGGCTCTATTTCTCTTATTAGATATTTGCTCATCCTATCCTCCGTAAGCAAGAAGAATATAAAGCAAACAAACTATCAACTCATCCGAAGTAATACCACTAAGGGGAATTTCTTTCAAAAAAATCCCAACGGACAGTATGGAAAAAGAGATACCGATGATTGTGTAAGCCCAGAACGGAAAAGACTCGTGACCAATTCCGACAAACCATAAGGGAATATGCCAGAAGGACCAAATCAGTCCCAAAACTATACTGGAAAACAGAGCACTCATTTTAGTTTGAAGCCAGGGCAGTGCAAAACCCCTCCAACCCAGTTGCTCTCCGGTAGCCCCGGTTAGAATAAGCATTAATAACAGCGGTAACACTAACGTCGGATTTGCAAATACTTCTGTAGTCGGAAAGACACCGTATAATACTCTATAGATGCCAAGGGTAATAACGCTTAATAAAACGGGTGATAAAGTAACCAGATACCATAGGGGGCTTACTTTCCATTTATCCCAGCCCAGAATCAGGTGTTTTATACCCTCTCTCCTTCTAACGATTAAGCCCATTACTAAAAATGCTGCAATATTCGGCGTCCAGGATCCAAGAATAATGAATGGTTCTAAGGGTATGTAAAAACGTATTAATCCGTAGTTCTGCACCACCCCAATCGACATAAGCAACCAGGCGAGAATAAAGCTAAGAATGAAGAAATACACCAAGGGTTTATCCCCATCAATTTTAGTTTTCAATTTGCGGGCCAGACCCTTTTGGGTATTCTTTTCCTCATAATATTTTTGCCATTTCTTTTAGTATTTTTTCCAAATCAGTCAAGTTATTTTGCAGCACTTTATACACTATATCTAAATCTATTTCCAGATAATCATGAACAAGAATATTGCGAAAACCAATTATTCTAATATATATGTCTGTTAGCTCTTTATTCAAGTACCCATGCTGATTTAACAATTTTGGCACATCACTGTAAAATTCAACTTTACCGAGATTTTCATATGAAATAATATGGGTACCTATGTCCAGAATTGCTTCTATACTTAGATGTAAAAATCTCTCTGAACTGCCATATACCATTGGATTTTGCTTGAATTCATCTATATTACAATTATCTTTTATTTTGAATAGGAAATCCAAATATTCTTTAGCTTTTTCAATTCGTCTTAACAGTACCTCCCGGTTAACCATTTAATAATCTCTCCTTCATGTAATATCTTTGAATATTAAGCAAATGACGAAAATCCTGAAATTCTCTAAAGACTTTGGAATAATATAACGATGAGTTAAAATTATCTTTTTTGTATATTATTTTATTATGCTTTACTACCTCGAAGCGGGTTAAGACACATGCCTTATTTAGAATAATTAAATCAACATTACAAAACTTGTGATTGGCCAAATCAGTTAAAATATCCAGTTTAATATCTATAATATAGTTATCCTCTAACAATATCCCTAAATCCAGATCACTAAATCTATTTTCTAAACTTTCTGCAAAGGAACCAAAGAGATATGCTGCTTTTATTTGGTGATATTCTTTTAAAATCTTCTTCAATAAATTTAGCTCTTCTTTAGATAACATAATATTCCACCTTTAGGATAAATGGAGCTTCAAAGTTCACCAATTATTAGGGCTTTACCTTTTTGGTATAATTATTACTATACTATGAAAAAAACAATCATTAGTTATGATAATTATACTTGTCAATGGTAATAATTACAAGAGTGCTCTACCCAACTTTCTTTTAATGCTCTGCTTCGCCGCTGCGAGGGGTCTTTCCCATAGACCCTCCCTTTAGCGTAAGCTCATCAATTGGGATTTCAGGGTTAGGCCCCTTTTGATTCACAGCACCTTATATTGTCATAGGATGTTATTTTTTTGCTCTATTGTGAATTTAAATAGTTTTCGATATCTTTATCTACTTCTGCCATCAAATCACTGTAAATTTTTCCATCATCATTACTGAGTATATCACTTACTTTCTGAGGTACATAAGGAAACTCAGGAACTTTTATATAATAATGATTTTCATATATGTATAAATTATCTTCTTTTTTAAATCCAATTTCACATATACTACTTCCCTCGGATACAGTATTACCATTTGTGTCTACCCATGTAGAGATAACCCAAGCGAATACAGTTACGCTTGAAGAAGTTTCTAACGTATCAATAATTCTATATCTTCCAGTAAAAAAGTTTCCCCTAAGACCCATTGAAGGTTTAATCTCCCATAAATAATAATCCATAGCTTCTTCTAAAGTTTTTCCACCATTTATCTTTAAATTTTCTTTTGTATGTAGTGAATTTTCAGGTGTGTTTATGCTATGTCTAAGACACGACGCCATTTGACCAGCACCCCCATCAAAATAGCAGCTGTGGCTCTAATAAGGTAAGGCACTACCATATTATCGGCTTGCAATCTCTGATTGGCTTCCATGAGTTTAATATTAGCAGAAGCCATCAATTGCAATAACAACACCCCTAATAGGAATACTGCTATATAAGCACCAATTTTCTTAAAAGTAGAGTAGTGATGTTTCAAGTTTTCACCCCCCACATTACAATTATAATCTGCAGCTTCCGTACAAAAACTAACTTATCTAATCTCCAAACGTCATATTATAAAGATAATATGTCTCAATTAATTTAGATAATTCTGCTCCATAAAAAGCCAATGGCCCAAATACAAAAAAAAGTTCAATTGGATAAAATATCAAAGTGTTGTTGATGTAATCCCCCTTGATTACCTATTACTTTCAAAAAAATCCCAAAGGACAATAATATTACAAAAGTATTCGTTAATGAAAATGTTCAGTTTTTAAAAATCTCTCCAGTAAGAAATCTTTTAAATCTTGAGAAATCTTTACAGTGGTTACTGTATCAATACTCCAAGGCAACAGAAAACGATTTTCCTGCTGGAATAATATCTCATTGCCTTTTAACTCCAGCAGCACTGATCCACTCTCTAATCGCCTCACCGCTACCATCAATGCTTTATTGTCTTCAGAAGGAAAATCCATATCGTACAGCATTTTAGAAACCTCTATATCACCAATTTTCATATTTTTATTATAATTATTTGGTTTTCCTCTGCTGAATTCTTCCAGTATAAAGTTAACCTCATCTATATCAGCTGACTCAAAAACAGACCAGCCTCCATTATCACGCACGTAATACTCTACCTGCATCGGATGTTTATATCTTTCCACAGGTAATGGCAAAACCTCATTCTCTTTCAGTGCAGGTCTATCTTCATTACAGCCCGCTAAGCAAACAGCTAACAGTAAAGTAAAGCATAGCACTGTTAAAACTATCACTCCTGTTCTTTTTAACATTATTTATCTTTAGTGTGAGTGAGTATTACAAGCTATAAACCCACACTAATCTAACCTCCTTTCAAGCAATGCCCGGAGATTCAGGCTCTTACCTTATTGCAATTTGCAGAATCTCCTAATTGGGTAGCAATCCCCAGTCCCCCACCAATTTAATGTGTTAAAGCGTTATCCGGAAATGTTCCACAATATTAAAACACTAACTTCACGTTTGTTAAAAAAGATAAAACAATTTTAGCTCCGAACTCTTCACTGATTCCAAGTGAATAATTAATAGATAATTATTCTAATTACATCTTATTTCTGCAAACTTGCCGTAATCCCTGTGCAGTAAATTGTCTAGTTTTGTCATTTATTGCCCGAAGATCCGGCCCCTGTCTTCGGTATTTTCAGAATCGCCAACAAAGGGCTATTAAAACAATTTCTTGAAATTGACAAGGGGAAATAGTCGGAAACTTTCGGGCACCAGTTATATGATTAGTAGAAGGTGTTTCCAGGGAGAAACACCTTCCAGCAGGATAAAGCTTTAAAATGTGTGATATACTTATTGGCATTTCTACTCAATCACCCATGATTTTTTATCCTTATTAATAGGTAGTTCATTGGTTCTTGATAATTTCCGAGGCCCAAATATCATTACAATAATCAAGGTATATAGTGCAAAAACAAATACTAGCAATGGAGTTGCTATAGGATCAATCATACTTACCCCAAAATTTAAAAAGAGGTGAAATAAACTGGCGATCAGCATACTGCCTCTGGTATTGTGCAGGCCCAGGTAACCAGTATGGAAAAAGAGATACCGATGATCGTGTAAGCCCAGAACGGAAAAGACTCGTGACCAATTCCGGCAAACCATAAGGGAATATGCCAGAAGGACCAGATCAGTCCCAAAACTATACTGGAAAGCAGAGCACTCATTTTAGTTTGAAGCCAGGGCAGTGCAAAACCCCTCCAACCCAGTTGCTCTCCGGTAGCCCCGGTTAGAATAAGCATTAATAACAGCGGTAACACTAACGTCGGATTTGCAAATACTTCTGTAGTTGGAAAGACACCGTATAATACTCTATAGATGCCAAGGGTGGTTACGCTTAATAAAACGGGTGATAAAGTAACCAGATACCATAGGGGGCTTACTTTCCATTTAGCCCAGCCCAGAATCAGGTGTTTTATACCCTCTCTCCTTCTAACAATTAAGCCCATTACTAAAAATGCTGCAATATTCGGCGTCCAGGATCCAAGAATAATGAATGGTTCTAAGGGTATGTAAAAACGTATTAATCCGTAGTTCTGCACCACCCCAATCGACATAAGCAACCAAGCGAGAATAAAGCTAAGAATGAAGAAATACACCAAGGGTTTATCCCCATCAATTTTAGTTTTCAATTCGCTCGCTCCTCCTACTATACCTTTTTGATTTAAGTCTTATTAAAAAGAGTCTAGCGTGTACACTAGCATGATTACCTGCCATCTTCTGGTCCCGGGCATGTGCTACTTGCCAAGAAGCTTCACTGCAAAGGTAATATATTCATCAACAAACATTGTAAACTTCATAAGCCATCTCTCTAATCAGTTGGCTTTCCGTATCACTATCTATTACTGCTAACGGGTGCTTTTCCATCTGCTTTCGAATATCTTCCCCGGCTACATGAGTGTAAACCTGGGTCGTAGAAATATCCGCATGTCCGGCGATTTCCTGCAAACAGCGGATATCCACACCCTCTTTTAAGAGTAATGTTAGTGAAGTATGCCGAAGCTTGTGGACGCTCAAACCGGGACGGTAAACCCCTGTTTTTTCTGCCATGTCTCGAAAATTTTGCTGGATTCCTCTTTTGGAAATAGGTTTTCCATGGGTGCTTAAAAACAAATAATCTGTTTCTACCTTGGGACGCCTGACATCGAGGTAGCCCTGTAGCGACCGGCAGGTATCCCCTGTTAAAGGCACTATTCTTTCCTTATTTCCCTTTCCTAGAAAGCGTACGGTTTTTTCCTTTAAGTTAAGATCTGATAATTTCATCATCTTTAGTTCCAACAGACGGCAGCCGCTCTGTAAAAACAATAGAAACATAGCATAATCCCTCTCTGGAAAAAGACTTACCTGTTTAATTCCTTTTAAAAATGTTTTACATTCCTCCAGGCTTAAAATCTGTGGAAGCTTGCGGCAGGTTTTAATAGTTGCCAGCTGAATTGCCGGATTATAATCTATCCCATAAATTCTCTCCCGGCAAATAAAGTTGTAAAGAGATTTTATAGTGGATACTTTTCTTTTAACAGTTACCGGTGCATTACCCCTTTCCTTCTTCAGATAAACAAGAAACTGCCTCAAATGCTGTACTGTAATGTCTTCGGCATTCAATGGCAGGTCATTTTGCTTAAGAAAAGATAGGAACAAACCCAGGTCAACCGCATACCCTTCAATAGTATTGGGACTTGAGCCCCGCTCCACTTCTAAGTAATTTAAGAAATCCTCAATGCAATATCCGATCAACATACCTTTTCACCCCTGGAATATTATAACATATGTTGAAACTAAATGCAAACATTTGTTTGTCGCAATAATGTCATAATTTAAAATTTAAAAATATTCACCAGTGATGTATTCTTGATATTATTGCATGCATCAGAGGCAGGTTTGTTGCCTTCATTTCATCAAAAAGTGAATTGCCTGCTTCAAAAAAAGAACTTATTAATGCATAATATTTGACATGATGCATAAAATATAGTATCATTGCATTATATTGAGGTGATGCAATGAGTCAGCATTATAATCAGAACTATACGAGAAAACAGATTTGTTCTGTTTTGGATACTATAAAAGATTGTGTTAGAGAAAATAGATATAGTATTTCAAAAAATCAAAACAGGCAGGAAAATATAGATTTTAAAAATGTAAGCGTAAAATAATCCCCACCTTAATTAAGGCAGGGTATTTAAACTACCTATTTTTTAACCGGCAACTATCAGGTAAAGTATCAGACCATGGTAACAGTTGATCCAGAATATTCTGTTTTTCAATATCTATGTTAGGCAGTTTCTCAAACAAATAGTTCAAGTAATTAAAGGGATTTAATCCATTTTCCTTGGCCGTTTCAACGACACTGTAGATAGTAGCACTGGACTTAGCCCCCCGGGGGGTATTAGCAAATAAGAAGTTTTTTCTTCCGATTACAAAAGGCTTGATGGAGCGCTCAGCACGATTATTATCAATATCCAGGCGACCATCCAGCATAAAAGCTTCAAGCTTATCCCACTGGTTTAGGCAGTAATTAATAGCTTGACCGAAAGAGCTTTTTGGGAGCACCTGCGGTTTTTGTTGATTAAGCCATGCTAAAAAAGCATCCAGCACAGGACGGCTGCGCTCCAGGCGTTTTTCATAACGTTCATCAAAGGTTTTTTCGCTTAAATCACGTTCAATAGCAAATAGGCGGTTGCAAAAGTCCAGGCCTTTCTTTGCTGCTACTTCAGCATTTTTTTTGGACTTAGGCAGAGCCTTAAGCGTCTCATCAAATTTCCGTCTTGCGTGGCTCAAACAACCGACTAGGGTAACGTCCGATAAACCGTTGTAGCCAGCGTAGCCATCAACCTGCAGATAACCTTTGAAACCGGAAAGGAACTTGTGGGGATGGACCTTGGCCCGTGTCTCTTGGTAGTCATAGAGGACGATGGACGGCCCTTCCCGACCGGTTCGATACAACCACATGTATGAAGTTGATTCTGCTGGCCGTTCCGGTTCCTTTAGCACCTGCAAGGTGGTTTCGTCTGCTTGTAGCACTTCATGATTTAGTAGGTGAGTGTGCATACGGTCGTATAGAAGTTTTAACCACTTATCAGCTCCGTAGACCACCCAGTTGGCCAGGGTCTGACGGGATAATTCAATTCCCAGGTACTTAAACTGCTGTTCCTGCCGATAAAGAGGCATGCTATTTAAATACTTTTGGCTCATAACGTAGGCCATGAACGACGGGGAAACCAGGCTCCCCTTTAGCACAGGGTTAGGCATTGGAGCAGTTACTATAGGACTGTTGTTTGTCTCATTTTTTTCACAGTTTCGGCAGGAATAGACATAGCGCACATGCTTTACTACCTTTACCTGAGCGGGAATGATTTTAAGCTCCTGCCTGACCTCCGTGCTCATCTCGTGCAAAGGATGACCACAAGAGCAGATTTGCTCTTCTTCTGGCAGGCGGTACTCTACCGTCTCCACGGGCAGATCTTTTAACATGGCCTCACGGTGGCCCTTCTTTTTCTTACGTCGTTGGTAAGTAATGGTTTCAATTGTAGGCTCAGCCAGAAGGGGCTGTGCTTCTACCTCTGCTTCATCAAAAAGCTGCATTTGATCTGGATTGGTCTTTTCACTGGATGATCCGAATTGCCGCTGTTTGTTGAGCCGAAATTGTTCTAAAAACCAGTTTACCTTGGCATTAAGCTCGGCATTTTCTTTTTCCAGTTCTTCGCAGCGTTTTTGATAGTAATCTATAGAATTGGCGGTATTTTTAGGTTTTGTTTTCATATATTATTAATTCGACTAATATAAGGCTAATTCCTCCTAAAAACAGTGGTTTTTTGTGAAATTGCTATGTTTTATATGACCGTACGAGCTGTTACTGCCGAATGAGCCTGTTGCTGATCTAAGGACAGACCATCCAGTAACCAGCGCAGCTGACGGCAGCTGATTTTTATCGGCTTAAAGCTGGGCTGTTCCGGCCATTGGAATTTGCCTCGCTCCAAACGTCGATAATATAGCCAAAAACCATTGTGTTCCCAATGAAGAATCTTTAGCTTATCTCTCTTTCTGTTGCAAAATACAAATAAACAGGGGGAGAAGGGGTCCAGTTCAAAGCCTTCTTTTACCAGAACTGCCAATCCGTCGATCGCCTTTCTCAAATCCGTGCTTCCGCAGGCCAGGTATACCCGTTCTACGGTATTTTCGTTCAGCATATGTCTGCTAATGTCATTACCAGGTCTGAGAGTAGCTGTTTGTCAAATCCTGGTTTTACTTCTATGGCTGCTTTGCCTATTCTTACTAGCATGGCGTTCCCAGGGTTGGAACCTAAACTGTCTATTTCTATTGACATCCATTGTGCTGGAGCAGCAGAGTTTTCTATGTTTTTATATTTGCGAAGCCAGTAGCGTAACTGATGAAGTTTAATATCATGTGTAGCGCACCATTCTGTGGTGCTCTGCCCACTGACTCTAAAAGCCGATACCCGTGCTTCCCACATTTTTCTCAGTTCTTCTTTTGTCATAAATGCAAATCCTCCTCACTTGGTTTACTTGAGGAAAATTATCGCATATTTTATGGAAGATTACTATGTGGGCACAGTTTGACGCTTACTTAAAAATGAATACAATCTAACCAGTAGGAAACAAAGTGAAATTTTATTAAAAATTGAACCAGAAGATTTTTGTCATACATTACAGAATACTAATTTAGGATTCGAGCATGAAGTTTTATATTAGATATTCAACACCCTGGGACACAAAAATCTTTAGTTAATTTCTGGAATTTCTAGGAATTATCTTTAACATCAAGATAAATATCCGGCTCAAAACCAGCGAGTGCTAATACTCTGGGCACTTTAAAACTTTTAGAAAAAGCACGGCGATCAGGGTTTGAAGTGGTCATTACCAACACATATTCCAGGCTTTGCAGAATCTTTTTACCGGTTGGATTAAATGTTTTCACTTTTCCAGGGATGACGAGTGGTTCCGTTTCTTTTTTTAATGCTTCCCTGACTCGACGTTCCAGGATACCAAATATAAGTAGAGCAATTAACAAAACATAGGCCAATGCTTCTACCCGTTCCGGGTTCTTCAGGTAAATAGGACCGACAAAAAACGGGTCTTTGAGAAACTTAAAAGAAGTTTCCACACTGCTCTGGGCTTTGTATTCTTTTAAAATCTCAGACGATGTATACTCATTCAGGTTGGTAATTAGCACAAAACAACTCAGACGTTCCTTTTCTTTTTGTATCTCTTTTTCATCGGTGGAATACTGAAGCTTAAGAAAATAGACAATTTCTTTGGGGGTATTCTTCCCCGGTCGACCGGGCTTTCGCTTTTCCCGAGCCAAGACTTCACCTGTTACGGGATAAATTGAATCCCCGCACTGTTTTTTAAAGGCTTTTAGAGCAGCTTCGGCATCAGGTGCACAGGCATAGGCATTTTTCTCTAGTTCGTCAATGGCCTTTTCTAGCTCTTTTTGCCTTTTAAGAAGCTTTTTTTCAAGAGACCGGGTTTTACGACCGTCTAGCTTGGATGAATGCATCACCAGAAAACGATAGCTTTTTCCACAGAGCTCCTCTGTAAATTCCTGAACCCGGTAAACAGCTGAATCTTTTTTATCAGAAAAGGTTCCCAGTTCTATAAAGCTATCTTCTTTCCAGGCCCTAGCCTTGATTTCTTTTTCCAGTGAAAAATTGCCCGGGAGTCGGGAAATAAACTTTAGCTTGTGCTTGTCGATTTGCATCAAATTATTCTCAGTAACCAGAGATGAGTCAGCCACGTATATAATGTCTTTTAAAGTATCTGGGTCAAAATTTTCTGCTAGTTTTTCGATAAATTTAAAGTTCCAGGTCTTATCGCTGGTATTTCCGCTTTTTACCTCCGCACAGACCGGTACTTTGTCTTGAGTTACACTAAGGCCAAATAAGAATTGGTTAAGATCGGGCCTCTTGGCTTTGCTGTGTCCTTGCGTAATGATAAAGTCGTCTCCGTCTTCTTCGTTATAAGCACCGTACACAGATACAGATGTTGTGTCATTGTGTAAATACTTTATTTTAATTTGCTCATGACATATGGCCCTAAGGCATAAGGTGGAAAACACCTCCTGGGGCCCTCGATCTGCAAGTTTATCTAAAGAACGGGCCAGGGTATAGTCCGTCAGATCTTTTTTGATTACACCCTTGCCGAAAAGGTTTTCAATATCCAAATTTGCATAAAATTCATCCATTCGATATAGGGGTTTGCGTCCTCCAAACATATTGATGACCAGTGCTTTAATTCTTGTGCCAGGAGAAAGTCGGCACTGTGCCGGATCCCAGTAAACCATTTCATCAATGGTATTGCCAATCTTCAACTGGTCATATAGAGCTGAAATTAGTGCAGCAGGGCCACAATGGTACATTTCAATATCAGCAGTCATGTTCATCCCCTCCTGTTTTTATCATATAACAGAAGGGAAAATAGTACAAGGCAATATCTGTAAATTAACGCTATTTATGAAAATATTTTTCTTAAATGTGATTATCTAGTATAATTAGCTCGAATGGGAAAAATTAGGTTGTTGAATGTCTATTATATGTGTTTTGTCCTCAGGTTATGCTATTTAATTTTAGCGGCAAAGAAGAATTGGTGGATATATACACGAAGTTTAATATTATTGATTTAGCATCAGGAAATCGAGTAGTTGTTATATCATTCCATAAACGTAACAAGCCGATTGATTATCTACTTAGATAATGGTCGGAATTGAAAGGAGGAAACGTTATGATGGAGAAAATGACATTTTGTGAAACATGCAGAAAGGAAGAGCCTTATTTTTTAAAGACTGTAACAATGAAAAACAATTTGAAAGGCGAAGAATATGAATATGCAGGTAATCAGGCATTTTGTTCGAAATGCTATGATGAAGTGTATGTGGCTGAAATTGAAGATGGTAACTTGAAAGCTTTATACGATGCTTATCGACAAAAGAACGGGATAATTTCTCTTGAAAACATTCTTGAAATACCCCAAAAGTATAACATCGGAAAACGACCATTGTCATTACTTTTAAATTGGGGAGAAATGACTTTTTCCCGATATTACGAAGGAGATATGCCTACAAAACAATATTCAGATACTTTGCAAAAGATTTATAATGAGCCTGAGTTTTATATGTCTTTACTTGAGGAAAACAAAGGGAATTTAAAATCATTAACAGCTTATGAAAAGAGTAAAAGAGCTACATTAGAAATACTTGGTCAGTTACAATCATCAAAATCAAAAGTAGATGAGGTTACTGATTACTTGCTATTCAAATGTGAGGATATTACACCATTGGCTTTGCAGAAAGCTCTTTACTATGTTCAGGGTTTATATTACGCATTCATGGGTAATTTTCTTTTTGAGGAAGATTGTGAAGCTTGGGTGCATGGACCCGTTTACAGAGATATCTATAACCGATATTCCAGTTATCGTTTTGACCCTATAGAGGGAGAAAAGGATTTTGATATTTCTGTTTTTACTGATGCAGAGAAAGCAATTATTGACAGTGTCGTTCAGTACTTCTGCTGCTATAGCGGAAAGATACTGGAGTGCTTTACACATTCTGAAATGCCATGGTTAAAAACTCGTGGAAACCTTCCTGTTGAGGCACAGTCCAATCGTATTATCAGCAAAGAGATGATTGCTGAGTATTTCACTGCTGTAAAGCAAAAGTACAATATGCTTGTGCCAGATGATGTTGAAAATTATGCAAAAGTGATGTTTGAAAGAAATGTTTGAAAGAAAATTTAATTGTGTTTATAGGGAAGGATGATTACCCGCTCCTATATAAACCTCAACAGTTCCCTATATTTGAGCAGCAACCCCATACCAACATGAATTAGCGGAAGAAACAGTTCAAGTGTCATTGTATTGTATCCAACAATCAAAAAATACCATATAAAAACTTAGGGCAGGCTATTAAATGAAGCTCAAGAAGAATATATAGCAAACAATTGTTCTCATTAATCACAGTTTTAGTGCAAGTTGATGATGTTACGTTAATCTCTACCTTGGGTATAGTATTTTGGGTTGCATTTTTTACCACCTTATTTTGGTGCTTGTTTTCAAAACGGTTGGCGGTTATACTAATTTCTTTCTAAAGCCTTTTCATAGTTTATTTCCTTCATCTATTTTGCCGAACACACTTCTTACATTATTCGTACCCATTAAAATACCGAATACTTATAACTCCTATGCTATTTGGCATCGTTTTATTAATTGCTTCCAAAATGTTGAATTTACATACTTTTTCCCACTCTTTACCAACAATAAAATCCATAATATAATATAAAGCAGGTGTGAGTCCTTTTAAATCTTTAAATACCTTATTCAGGTCAATACTTGATAGATTCGAATCATTATTTAACCACTCTGTTAATGGTATTTTCCCAAACAATTCTTGATTGTCTTTTATTTTTATTATCAGTTCTAATATTGGATCATTTCCAGATGCCAATTCTTCCATAAATGGAAAACTATTCGTCTTAGTTGCAAGTAATATTACAGCTGCCAGAAATTTTCTATTTTTTGAAATCTTTTTTTCATCAGATTGTATTATCTTTCTTAAAGATTCCCTCCCTAAGTCTCCATAATTTGCTAAAGCAATCATAGCCGGACCCGCTATTCTATCATCCGCATCACTAGTACAAGTCTTTAATTTTTCATATATTTGATTTACTTTTACTCCGACTAAAGCCCAGACTGCAGCAAAACGTCTTATATACCCACTTCCAGTTTCTGTCTTAATATACCAGTCATCAAGGAGCAACCCAGATAAAAAATCAATAACATTTTTATTTCCTGTCCAATTATTTAAACATATAATTACATAAACATGAACATAAATATCCGGCTGTACTTTTTTCCCTGCCGTTAGAAAATCTAATAAAGGTTGTAGTAACAAGTCGCCATAATTACTAAAATTGCTAATTTGCAAAGCTGCTGTCCGTGCCACATGATGATCCGGTAACTCCCACCCTTCACTTCTATCCCTTTTATCTTTTAACAATTTAATTAAGCCACTAATTCCTTCAGACCAGACAAATTCGCCTATTATACTCAGACAGGTTTCACGAATAAGTGCGCTTGGGTCATTGCAAGCCATGTCAATAATTTTTTGTTTTAATATTGGATTATTATTAGCAACAACAGCAATATTTTCTATTGCGAATTTACGACAGCGATAATGGTCGTCCTCAATTGCTTTTTCTAAAGCTTTATTATATTCTTCCGGGTATTGAATAATGGCTTGTAATTTTACTAGTCTATATTCTTTTTCATCACAATTATACCAATGTTTGATTAACGGAAGCACCTGACCATTTTGCCCACATGCAGCAAATATTAGTGCCCTTTTTGAAATTGTAATATCAGTTGCTCTTGCTAAAGATATTACTTTTTCTTGAAGGATTGTGGCAAGATTATCCCATATGCCTGCAATATCATCGAAATTTGTACCACTTTTAGGTAGTATATTAAGTACTTCCTGTTCATCTTCACTAAAGTTAATATTTATTGCCTGATGATACTCTTTAGGACTTATATACTTATCAGGCCCTTCAAAGTTTTTAGATGCTTCATATAGTCTGCATTTTGAAACAAATCTACATTGGTTTGCTTTTTTATTTATTATTGCCCCAAATTTTTCTGCCTCATATAATTTTGCTAAACCCTCTAAAGCACCTCTTACTTCATCAACATGGCTTGCTTCCATTGCATCCAGTAATTTAGGAACCAAGTTGTACAATTTTGCGGTTCCAATAGCACGCCATGCATTTTTTCGAATATACGTCTCATTAGCATGAGAAAAACATTTTTCAAATGATCCCTCATTAAAAACAGTTTCTAAATTATTTTCAAATGCATTAAAACATGAACTGGTTAATTCACTTCGTGAAGCCAAATATTCTAAATACATTGGATCCTTGCGTAAGGCTAATCCAGCAACTAAAATATCTAAAGTTTCTTGGAGTGGGATAAAAATTTCCCCTGGTTCTTCCAAAAGATGTGCTTCATAACCTGCATTAAAAATTCCTTCACCAATTTTTTTGCCATAATCATTTTGCCATTTGTCATACCAAACACTAGCATCATTATATTCCTGAATAACGTATTCAAGGGCTTGTTCCAATTGTAATTCATTGCCCCATAATTTTAACCCTAGTGCAAATACAGGCAATATCATGTCCTTTCTCTTACTATTTAAAATACCTTCTAAACATGCATCAGGAAAACACCAGTCAAATTGATTAAATTTTATGATTACTTCGTCTAGATTAAAACCTGAGTGATGCTCTGGAAAATATCCTCTTATTATCTTTTCTGCTAAAGTCTTAGATTGTGGACATTTCTTAATTGCTTCAATATCTTCTCTAGTTAAATTATCAAAGTCAATTTCTTCAAAAAATGTCTTTTTTCTTTTTGGCCTCTCTTTATTAATTTGTGATGAAAAGAAAATTCTCGCCAGAATT
Source organism: Candidatus Contubernalis alkalaceticus (assembly GCF_022558445.1). Taxonomy (NCBI): domain Bacteria; kingdom Bacillati; phylum Bacillota; class Dethiobacteria; order Dethiobacterales; family Dethiobacteraceae; genus Candidatus Contubernalis; species Candidatus Contubernalis alkaliaceticus. The sequence continues at coordinate 795,111 of NZ_CP054699.1, read as the reverse complement.
GCCCAGGGCTTATCCTTTACATGCCAATTACCTAGTGCACGTAAAGCCATAGGAAATTCCTTTTGTTCACATGTCAAGGCATTTTCTGTTAGCCAATCATCTAGTGTGCTTAACATTTTATCAGATGGTCGCAGCTTTTGAGTGATGAGCCCTTCTATCATTCGTAAGATGTCAGATACTCTATCGCATTCTAACAAATTATTAAATATTATCTTTATAATATCTTTACACTCATCAGAATATCGATTAAAAAACCCATCAATAGCCTGCTCAATACGTGGATCCCGTAAGCATAATCCTCGATACTCATCAACTTTCAACCATCCTATATTCAAAAGGTATTTAATTGTTGAGGTTACAGGAATCCCTTCCGATAGCCTAATATTGGAATGTGTTATCCACTCTCTAAAAGTTTCGCTATCTTCTTGCCATTTTTCTGGTGAAGTACGAGTAAGAACCCAAGCCAGTATTACTGCCAACTTTTGATTGTAAGGTTTTGAACAGAGTTCATCGACATAAGTTTGAATTAAATTTTCTTGTTTGCATTTCTCTAGAGTTAATTGGAATTCTTTATAATTCTGAGGCACTTGTTCACTAATTCTTTCTATAACAGCTATAATTTCTACCGGATAAGTAAGCGAATCTAAAATATCCCTCAAGTTTTCTCTAATAAATTTTCTATGATTTAAACTGCTATTTGGAAGATATTTTAATCGCCTTTCAATCATTTTAATCCTTTGTTTTTCCGAATAAGAATCCTTATCAATCCTAAACGCTATTCGTTTAAGTTCTATCGGTAAACTGTCCAGGGGATAAACATCTTCTAAAACTGACTCACGAGAAACAATAATTATCCTTCTATCCTCTCTTGTTTGTCTTAATAGGTTTACAATACTATTACACCATTCCACAGCAGTTTGACCAGGAGTTATTCTTCCCCAAGGATCATCCAAATGTGCAATAACCGGCATTCCACTATTAAAAGCATCCAAGATTCCTCTTGGCATGTCCAATTCTGTAACAACCTGAAATGGAATTTCTTGCTTTTTATATTCATAAGCTAAAGCTTCAGCAAAAAGACTTTTTCCCACTCCGGGTTCACCATAAATCAATATAGCATAATATTTATTGAGAATTTTTCTTGCTTGGGTATGTTCATGTGGCATTACATGATAATTTAAAAAAATATTTGGTTGAGGCAATCCCTGAAATTTTTTTATAATATCTTCTATATCTGTTTTAGTTAATCTACGTGAAGATTTTCCTAGTAGCCTTTTCCTTACTGATTCTGCAATCTCTTGCCGGCAATCCACAATAAATTGCATTGGTACATTTCCAAATTTACGTAAAATATCTTCAGATAGTTTATTAGCATAATCCCAGGTGAATTTTGAAAAAATGGTAAAACGATGAGCTAAAATAATATTTTCCACCGTTGGATTAAGTTTTCTTTTAATTGTGCCTGGAAATTCTTTTGCTTTCGAGAAATCTCCAATTTGCGGCACACAAAAAGGTTGCAAATCTTTCGATACATCGGCATCAGTAACTAGAACATAAATACATTCCTCATTTTTTTGCATAAGTGCAATAGGGCTAACTCGTAATAATTTATTTGGTTTTGTATTACTCTTTGACTTTATTAGAATATTAGATACTTCAACAATAGCCCATGGTCCATTTGACTTGCTTTTAACTTGAACTATCAGTTTTTTACCAGGGGTTGTAGCAATTACTTCACTTTTATCTGATTCTATCTTAAATTCAGCTTCTATATCCTCCAGTGAAGCTGGTTCAATTTCAATATATTCTGCTTTTTCTCTCTCGAAAATCAGATGCAAAGCACACCATACACTTACATCAATTTGGTATTCATAACCTCTATAAATTTTATTAATATTATTCATACACTTACAACCCCATTTATTTAAATTTAAAATCAGTTTTTTAGGGTCAGCTTTTTGAACGACATTTGGTGATTATATCATCCTATCTCTATATGATACTTAAGTTACTTAGTTAACCTTTTTTCCCGCTATATAAATGATATTTAGTTTCCAGAACAACTGCAGATTCCTTTTAATACCGTGGCATGGAACAACAATCAATTTCAACGAAAATCACCTGATCCTCAAGGCCAATTGCAGAATCGCTTCGACTTAAACGTGCAGACAACTAGGCTGCATTTGTTAACTGCATCAATGCGAATATCAACTAACTCACAGTTTTCATCTTTACTCAATCCCAAATTGATGTTATCGTTGATGCGATTCAAATATACTTTCCAACGATTGTCGCATCTTGGGATTGGAAAGAGAACAAAACCAACAATCCCATTGGGGGAATTAAGCTTAATTGCGTCATCGATGATAGACTGAATATTTTTCGTAATTGGTCGGACATTAGAATTTACACCTTCAACTCTCCAATTAGTATTTGGCGTCTTTAATTCTACACTGTAAGGTTCCCCACCATAAAAGAATGTTATGTCCGTTCTATCCCGGCGGCGCCAAGCCTTAGACTCAACCTCGACACTTTTCATACCTATTGCTTCGAGGTAATGAGCAAGCTCAAATTTAAGCCAGCCTTCAAACTTGGCTTTCTGACGTATGGGAATTCTTAGTAAATTCTTGTTTCTCCTGAGAATCTGAACGATTCCCTTTCGGATCACCTTGTCCATTACTTAATATCCTCCAGACCAGGGTGCATGTTAAGAGTGAATACGAGTATCAATACATATTCCGCTGTAAAAATTCGGCCCCTGTTTTCGTAATTTTCTAGAATCTCCTAATAAAGGGCTATCGAAACCCTTTGTTCTTATCTTTCCAAAACGGTTTGTCCAATTCTGGTGGAACTGGTGTCCCATTTAGCCGGAATAAGCACAAGAGTATTAAATATTTACAAAAAGAAAAATACTTTAGTGCTTTAAAGTTGTGGGGGGACTGACCCTGAGAGGGAGTTTCTGGAAATTGCCAAGGGGCAAGGGCCGGAAACTCCCGGGCACCAGTGCCGTAAAACGCTATGGTATAAATATAATGATATCGATTAACTGGAAGACCAGGTTAAATAGGTTATTTCGAATGCTTCTCCTTCATGACCCTCTTCCAAAACTGGAAAGCCCATATCATGGTACTGACTTATCAGATAAGCTGTCATGCGGGCTCTGCAGTTCCCTAAAGGGAGTTGCTCGGTCGGAACGGAAGTCACTTCAGAGCCCTTCCATTTCGTCCCAGAAGGGGACTGGGGACTGGGCCCCGTTTAGGAAATTTGGGAAATTGCCCGAGGGGCAAGAGACGGAATTTCCGAACAAAACAAACACAGATTTAGTATAATTTTATATTAGAAACAACCGTATTAAAGTTATGTTTTGTAAGTGCATTCTTTGTTTTTTACTGCCCTGTCCAACGATTTGTTACCTCTTGCAACTTTTCGTTATCATGAAGAGCATTTACCCAACCTTCAATAAATGAAATATCTGCCGAATCCGGTAATTGGTCCTGGTTAAGTTCCCTGATTTTTATTCTGCTTGGTAATGCTGCTGCTTCACCTACAAACACCGCTTCACGTCTTGTTAAAGACGATAAAATTCTTGTAAGCCCAGATAGGCTATCTGGTAAGAATCTCGCAACCTGCTCCTGATCTCTTGAGTTTGTTAATCTTAACACAATCCATGAATTGCATTGGGATAAAACAGTACTTTCTACGTCAGACGGTCTCTGTGAAATAAGCATGAGTCCAATTCCATATTTACGTCCTTCTTTAGCTATTCTCCTGATCGATTCCTGTGCTTCTTTGTATTGTGCTTCACCTTGGTTCGGTACATATTTATGAGCTTCTTCACAAGCTATTAATATAGGATCCATTTTTCTTTCTTCGGGAGTTTGCCACAGTTTATATTGAAAAAGCAATCGAGCAATAACAGCTGTGAGCGGTCCTGAAATTTCATTCGGAAGGCCAGAAATATCAATAATACGTATATTCTTATTCTCACAATCAGGAACCTGCCCAATGAATTGCGCTAATACTTTATTAATTGATGGTGAATCGGTGGAGTATTCTTCCATTAGAAACTTTAATTGCGGATTGGCTTTAAGGACACGTATCTTTTTTAATACAGAGTCGACTCTTTGCCAAATAGAATCGGAAGCTGTTCTTGAATCTTTTTTACCGGTTTTCCTACCTTGAACCTGTTCAATATGCTTGATGAGTTCTCCCATTTTAAAGGCCAATGGTTTATCCCTATCAAAATTTGATCTATCGTCTTCAATTTTTCCTTCAACCAAATCTGGGATTTGGTCACCATCGGGATTATCTAATGACTTGACAACTCCAGCTTGTACCATACGCGCATAAGTAAGCGCCTCATATACAATATTATTTTGCGAGGTTGCTTCATGCTCTGTTTTGCCAATAATTATGGAACGAAATTCATCTCCAGACATCAACCAATAAGGTAACTTCAATTCTGTTGTAGCTTCACCACCAGCAGATGATTCGGAATATGCCCGGTAAACTATCGCATCATTTGGAAATGCTTTTGCATATTCACCATGAGGATCTATAAGTATTATTCTTGGTGAAAGCGATTTGTCAGTCTCATATTTATATTCAATAACAGAATGAAGAATAGCTGCAACTGTCGCTGATTTACCAGATCCTGTTGAACCTAATATCGCACAATGATTTCCAAACAACTTGTCCATATTAGCTCTACAAACTGCTGAATTTGCTCCAACATAAGTACCTATAGAAAGCATTGGGTCAAGATGACTTTCTGCTGCCTTTTCCGCCGACTGATAGATTTTTTCTAATTCATCTTTTGTTGTCAGATAAGCATATTGCAATGGTAAAGGGTAAGTTTCAACACCTCTATTGAAACTTAATTTGCTTTTTGATTCACTCCAGAAAGCTTCACCAAATAAATCTGCTTCCAATATTCGAGAGTCATCCGAGGGGCTTATCTTTTTTTCGTCTATTAAGTCAACCTCCGAGCTCATTCTGAGCATTTTTACAAATCCAAATATTACTTTTCTACCAAAATGGATTTTTATAACACTTGCCATCTGACCAATAGAATAAACTCTACCATCTATAGTTCTGCTCAAGTTACCTAGTTTGTTGTCCAGTTCAACTTTTATTGAATTGCCGTTTACCTCGATTATTTTACCTATTTTTAAATCATTGTGTTCTTTAAACAAAATCATAATGGTTCACCATCCTTTAGGAAATTTATTAATTCGCTAAATTTCCACCAGTTTAACGTATCCTCTTCCCTTTTGTAGATAAGTGTATCAGAACCATGATATATACCTTTTTTAGTTGCTATAAATATTTTATTTGCAATTGTTTGTTCTTTAAGCCAAGTTGATAATACTTCATTTATATCATCAATAAACACAATTAATGTTGTTTTGTTCCCAATAGATTTCAGAGCTATTTCTATTTCTGAATTTATATGATAATCTCCGAAACTATACCCTGCAAATATAGTAACATGCTCTAAAGGGGAATGTAGTTGTTCTCTAAATTTTGTGAAAAGTGCCGCAAACGGATCTTTTTGTGTTTCTATATATTTTGTAGCTTGGGGATAAATTATGACGCATGAAGAGTGATCTAAATAATTTACACCATATCGATTACGGATCATTCCATCTTTTGTATCTTTGATCCAATCAACAGAACCATGAAGCTTAATAATATTAATACCTGGACTCGTATTGAAAGACACTTCCGGATCCCAAAATCCGATAGCGGCGCCATTAAACCCATCATTTACATTAAATTTTTCAAGGGCTAATGCATCTTCCATAAGGGTGTCATAATTTGTGGTAAAGAATGAAATTGAGGAACGGGGAAGTAGATTAGCTTTTGAAGATACAAGTGCTTTTACAAAATTTCTGTGATTTTTAATATCCACAATAGGATTTTCTATCGAACCTATTCTTTCAGGAATTCCATTTGCGGCCTCTGTATAACCATACCTAATTGTTATTCCGATTTGACTTACTAATTCAAAATGCAGGCTAACAAGTTCTTCTGTTGAGTAAGTTTTATTTTTTAATTCAACACTACTATGCTTTGACCTTTCAGATAGCGTTATAAAATCGCCAATATGACTTAAAACATGTTCAATATGGTAATCATCTGGTAGATCGTCTGTAATATTATTATACATTTCTTTTAAGACACCTTCTGGAAGTAAATTTTCAACTCTTTTCGTTAATGTTTTCATTAATGGAATATTTGCTTCATAGCTAATGCCAGCACCAAATATCCAATTCTGATTTTCACAAGCTAAATGCTTATTCAACTCTTCAACTTTTTCCTCGAATAAATCCATTTTGTCCCCCTTTATTAACTTCTAAATAGTACAGATTGATAGATTGATTTACTACACGCGAAAGTTTTCTATAGAAAGAACTGTACCATCTTGCCTCAAATCAAAAGACATATTTCCTTCTTCATAAGTTATTTCGTCCTCTTTAAAACCTAAAATATTTTGAAAATCCTGTTCTATTAATGTCTCAATTAACCTTTGGGTTACAAAAAAGCCAATCCTATAGCTATCTGTTATAACCATACCCCTATCATCAAATTGAGTGGATTTCGGAATAAACGTCCTAAGTTTCACTCCAAAATCTTGATTAATAATCTTAAAAATATCTATTTCCACGCCTATTTTTCTGACTAATTGACTGTCTAAACCTTTTCTATTAAAAGCAAGATAACCTTGATTAGCTTCTTTTTCAATTTCTATTGAACGATAATATAAACGTTCGGCAAGTTGATAAAAACCTGCCCAGTTCATGCAACTTGAATAATATCTAAGTGCATTAACTATACTAGTTCTTTCGTCACTTTTGGTAAAATCCTGTTCAGGATCATCAATAAAACATGTGCAAGCAGATTGCTCATTATACTTAATTTTAGTTATAAATGAATATTTTGGTCTAGGGTAAGTAGCTAATTGTTCTACGCAGCTATTGCGAACCATTTCAATCGATGCATTTTGCCTGCCTTTTACTTCAAATGTTATTTGATTTAAACCAGGACCGATCACTTGAAAATCAGCTATTTTACTAGAATTGATGTGCCTTATTTTATTTAAATTTGCTGGTTTAATTATATCTGAGGATGATAATATTGATTCAACTCCTATCGCAGTTCCCATAAGTAACCCTATATCTTTTCTTTGATCCGTTGAAGGATCTCTTTTAAACTTTAGTCTTGAAGAGTTTTCATAGCAAGATGAAAAGTTTGCCTTTACTATTCTAATTTTTAATTCTTGATCAAGCCCTGAGTAATCTAAATAATGCATTGCACCAGAATGAATTAGTCTTATTCTATTAGTAATTAAACCTATATTGCATAGTTGATTCCATCTGCTACTATTAATCTCTGGCGGTATATCATTAAATACTCTATTACTACCTTTTTGAAATTCTACCAGAATCATCATTATCACCTCGTGCCCGGAGATTCAGGTCCTTGCCCTTTGGCAATTTCCAGAATCTCCTAATTGGGGTCAGTCCCCCACAACTGTCCCCCACAACTTTAAAGTTATGAAAATAATTTTTTTCCTTTATTTCGTAATTCTTAATATTGCATAGGCTCCCTTTCTTTTAACTGCTATAATTTCATAATCTATGTTTTTAACGCATAATTTTTCTAACCTTGCTCTAAGTTGTTTTTTCCCGGTTGTATGACCATTTACTTCATTCTTGGCTTCAACTATAATTGCAAACTTTTCATTGTGATTCTCATTTGGCAAAAAAATTAAACCATCAAATTCAGCATCTTCAGTATTCGAACTATCCAATATTATCTTTGTCGAGCCTACATAGCACATTATAAAACCTTTAACTTTTAATATTTCTAAAATATAAGCCATAAATTGTAATTCATGAAGATAATCATTGTTGGTTATTCCTTTGGCATTTTGGTTTTTTGCGTATTGCTTTACCCATTGACTAGCCTTTAGCGAACCTCTACCTATAAATGTTGGAGGTAGTATTCTAATATTTGGGCTTTCTAGCTTAATTTTTATTGACCAAGAAAATATTGCTTTTAAAACAAATTTTATACAATTTAAATGATTATTTATTATATTATTCTGAACAACAAAATGTCCGTTTAGTGAATTTTCAAAACTTATTATATCTGATAGAATTGAGCACGCAACCTTTAACTTTTTTATATCGGATATTTGTTCATTAATTCCATAAGCAATATTCAAGTATTTTTTTTCAGCATCAAATTGTACTCCAACTCTACAATAACTCTTTCCGATTTTTATCCTCTTTGCCATTTCTAATTTAACGGTATCTCCAATTTGTTTCTCAATCGTATTGGGGTCCAAGAGATATTCTAAATATATTGTAGCTTTTCTATCCCAATCTGGTTCAGGAGACTGCGAAAGTGATTGAATATTAAAAACTTTTTTGATCTTGTAAAGTTTCCCAGGATTTGAGGGTTTCAATAAATTGCATAAATCATTAATATTAGAGCATTCATCTCTAACTTCATATAAATTTTTGACAGTCTTCTCTGTAACTCTTGAAATTTCTAGTAGAGAAGGTGCGCTCATATAAACATTTCTACGCATAACTGAATCAAGTTGTACTAAAGCAGATTGAAAGCCAGCATCGGATTCAAAAATATCTTCAAACACATCGTTAAAACTTAAAATTATTGAAGCTAGGTTTAATGAAAAAGGTACTGGTGCATAATGAGAATCAAGTGCCAAATAAGAAACTCTGTAAGCGCTCAATAAGTCGGTGTATGGTAACTTCCCTAGTAATATGAGACAATTCTCTAAATTAGAATTTGTAGAGTTTTTCGACCAGGTCGAAAAACTCCAAAAGGAGGTTTAGAGTTGAACACCAGGGAAGTTACTAGAAAGTACCGGCTGAATCAATGGACTCAAATTATCCGCGAATGTCGCAGTAGTGGACAAACCGTCAAGGTATGGTGCGCTGACCATGACATCAACCCAAAAACTTACTACTATTGGTTGCGGAAAGTACGTGAGGCGGCATGCGAAGCCATCCCATCTCTTGAAGAAAATAGTTCAATCGTACCAGTAAACATTCCAGCAAATGCAGACGGTCCAGTTTCAGAGTCGACTTCACAAATTATTCTGCGGTTTGGTTCTGTTACATTGGAGCTTCGCAACAATGCATCCACGACGTTAATCGAAAATACCTTAAGGGCACTACAAAATGTTCGGTGATATCTCCAAAGCCGAGAAAATATATATTGCTTGTGGTTATACTGACATGAGAAAGGCAATTGATGGACTTGCTGCTATCGTCCAACAAAACTTTCAGTTAAATCCCTTTCAGAACAGTTTGTTTCTCTTCTGTGGCCGGCGCCGCGATCGAATCAAAGCACTCTACTGGGAAGAAGATGGATTCGTGCTCCTGTACAAGCGATTAGAAAACGGAAAGTTCCAGTGGCCAATGAACGCCGAAGCAGTTCGCTCTATTACAAATCAGGAGCTTCGGTGGCTCTTGGAGGGACTTTCCATTGACCAACCAAAGGCCGTAAAAAAAGTTAAGATAGAGGGTGGTTTTTAACTAAAAAAAGTGCTAAGAATGCCCATAAACACTGGCTTTCTGGACGTTTTTATGCTATACTAAATATAGTAAAAATACCAAAGGAAACCATCATTTATGAGCGCATCCGAGCAGTTGTTAGAAAAATTAGAAAACCGTATATCCCAACTGGAGCAGGAAAACAAAAAGCTCCACGATACAGTCGAGTATCTGACACGTAAACTTTTCGGGAAAAGCTCTGAGAAGACATCGTCCCTACCCACGGGACAGATGTCTCTTTTTGATGAGGCAGAAATAGAAGCGAATCCGAAGGCCCCAGAACCTGACCTTAAGGAAGTGCAGGGTTATCGAAGAAAGAAATTTAAGGGACAGCGAATGGAGCTATTGAAAGATATCCCTCGCGATAAACGCCTCTGCACTCTTGCTGAAGAAGATCGCTTCTGTGAAGAATGTGACACCACTCTTTTATCAGTTGGTGAAGAATTTATCCGCACCGAAGTTGAGTATATTCCTGCCAAAGTCAGGGTCATTGATTATTACCGTGAAACCTTCGAGTGCCGAACCTGTCGTAAAGATGGAAAACCATACATGGAGAAGTCGCCGATGCCTTATCCGGTAATTCAGCATTCCATGGCGTCTCCATCTACAGTGGCTTGGGTTATGCATCAGAAATTCGTCAATGCCCTTCCCCTTTATCGGCAGGAAAAGGAATGGAAGACACTTGGTGTGAACCTAAGCCGCGCTACCATGTCCAATTGGATTCTGGCTGCATCCCGTGACTGGTTGCGTCCTTTGGTGGAGCTGATGCACCAAAAGCTGATGCAGGAGCATTATATACATGCAGATGAAACGCCCGTGCAAGTAATGAACGAAGTGGGGCGCAAGAACACAACAGATTCCTACATGTGGTTATACAGTTCTGGCCAGCATGCCAAACACCCCATCCGGATCTTCGAGTATCAACCGGGAAGGAGTGGCAAGTACCCGCAGGAGTTCCTGAAAGACTATGAAGGGTATCTCCACTCAGATGCATATTCTGGGTACAAGAAGATTCCAGGAATCATAAGATGCCTGTGCTGGGCACATGTCCGAAGGAAGTTTGTCGATGCACTTCCCAAAGATGCCCATCGACCTGAAGCTACCTTTTCAAGCCAAGGCATTGCCTACTGCAACAAACTTTTTGAGACTGAAAAAAATCTCGAGAAGCTACCAAGTGAACAGCGCAAAGTAGAGCGTCTGAAGCAGGAAAAGCCTGTTTTGGAGGCCTTTTGGTCGTGGATTTATTCCACCAAGAAAAAGGTGCTTCCCAAATCTAAATTGAGCGAAGCCTTGAACTATGCCCTAAACCATAAGAAAGAGCTAACGAATTATCTTGAGGATGGCAACTGCTCTATTTCCAACAACCTGGCAGAAAACAGTATCCGTCCCTTTACTATTGGACGAAAGAACTGGCTTTTTAGCGGAAGCCCTAAAGGAGCTGCAGCAAGTGCAGCCGTTTACAGTATCATTGAAAGTGCCAAGGCTAATGACCTAAATCCATACAAGTACCTATATTTCATCTTTAGCGAGCTTCCAGGCGTACAGTTTGGGCAACATCCAGAGTTCCTTGAAGATTATCTTCCATGGAGTCAGGATGTCCAGGAAAACTGCAAGTAAAGAAAAAGAGGCAAAAACTTAGTTTACACTAGTTTTTGCTTTTTTTATATCCACTGACTTATTAGACGCTTACGAAACTCTTCTTACATTTCCATATAATGTCCATATTTTATTTAGTGCTTCTTTAGTTCCATTATCTCGATTTATATAAGCTCTAATTACATTTATCGGATAAGATACATAGTCTTGTCTTTTACCATATCTTTTATATCTTTGTAACAAAAAAAGAGCAACAATATACTGAACAGAATAAATTTGAAATCCGTCTAGAACTTTTTCAAAATAGGGTCTATCTTCTCTAGCAAGTCCTGATTTAAAAATATTACGTATTTCTTTGTTTGAGTGCAAATAGTGCAAAAATGCTCTACTTGCAGTAAATGTTTCAGGTAGGTGTCCAATATTGGCTAAAAGAATAATCGACTGCAATACTTCAGCTCCAGACGGGTATTTGTCTATTCCTGGTAGTCTTCCAAATTCTTTTCTTTTAGCGCTAAGATTTAGATTACCATTACCGGCACCTTTTAATCTTGAAAGTTCCGTTACTAAGACCCACTGAATAAATACATATTCATAACGAGTATGATGAGCGCCAGGTAGCACATTTCTTAAAACTCCAAGTTGGTTAGTGCTATTTAGTCTGATATCATGACCGTAGTAGCTTAAAAAACGATATAAAATTTTGGTATAGGTAAATAAATTTGCATTAAGAGATCCATACCCGGGTAAATTGTAAGAGATATTTTTAGACATATGCACCTCTTATTTCTTAAAAAGTATTGTGTCTAAATACTACGCTTGTCGTATCAAAATATTTCCTGATTCCTTGGCCATCATATACAGAGGCTTACAGGGCAAGTTCGCAAAGTTACCATTTATATTTTCCGTTCGTAATATCTATTTTACTTAGCTTCTGCACTTTCTTAAAAATCACCTAAATGGGGTCAGTCCACCAATTTAATATGTTAAAGCGTTATCCTGAAATGTTCCACAATATTAAAACACTATTCTTCACATTTGTTAAAAGAGATAGAAACTATTTTAGCTCTGCCCTCTTCACTGATTCCAAGTGAATAATTAATGGATAATTATTCTATTTACATCTTATTTCTGCAAACTTGTCGAAATCCCTTTGTAGTAAATTGTCTAGTTTTGTCATTTAATTGCATGGGTTCTTCCAGAACATCCCGTAAGGTGTCTATCCCCCACCGCGATAAAATAGAATACTGGAAAAAAAATGATCCATGCCCTAAACATATTTTTAGTGAATTAGTAGTAACTAAACAAAAATTTTAATGTTATTATATAAGTATATTGGTCGATCGATTAGTTTCACTGGTTTTCAGTTAAATCAATTATTTTCTGTACGCAAGATTGAAGGTCATTCTTTACTTCTTTTTCCCAAAATCTAATTACTACAAAGCCTAATTCTTCTAATTTTTTGGTATTTTCTTTATCACGTTCAATGTTCCTTTCAATTTTTTTAATCCAATAATCCCTATTAGATTTGATTCTGCATTTCTTTTCTTCCCAATTATGTCCATGCCAAAATTCCCCATCTACAAAAATGGCTATTTTATTCTTAGTTATTAAGATATCAGGTTTCCCAGGTAGTTTATTATAGTTTTTCCTATACCTTATCCCCTTTTCCCAAAGGCCTTTTCTAAGCATCACCTCAGGACCGGTATTTATTCCACGTATTTTTTTCATAATGTTTGACCTTTGAGGAGTTGTTTCAAAGTTATATGCCATAATGCCTCACCTTTAGATTATTTAAAATGAATAACGGCATGTACAGGCACATGCCGTTATAATAATTACCATGGTTCATGGTGCCTGTAAAGCGATGGAGGTACACCAATTAATGTAATATCAAATTTTACACTAGGCTCTACTAATGTTCTGGCGTTATGGAGCCTGGCCGATATTGTCCATCCCTCATCACATACAATAAAAATTGTATTATCTGAGCCTGGTTTATAGTCAATTGAGTGAAAGCGACTAGGCAGCCGAACCCTTGGCATCCTTACTTGAGGCCGTATTCCGCCTGCCTGATTATTTAATGTCCCATATAATGAAAAGCCTTGAATTTCAGTAGTTCTAGTACTTTTATGCGCAATAATTTTGTAAAAGTCATACCTTCCCAATAAATAGCTAAGTAACCTTTGTGGTATCATCGCGCCATGCTGCTCATAAATTGATTGTAACTCCCTAATAAAAGCATCTAGTATAGGAATGTAGTATTCTTGTGCTTTATCGGGGACACTGTTCCATTCTGCCCTCTGCTCTCTCAAAACACTGAGCCTAGTAAAATATGGGTTAATTTCTGTGAAATATTGATAACTACAAGGGACCTGCAACCACTTATCCCCAAAATCTATAGTTTGTGATAACCTGGAATGCTTTACTGCGGCATGATTATGTTTTGCTGACAATCCAATTTCCCAATTATTCTGTCTTCGTAGGGCTAAAATATCCCGGACATCGCCAACTTGTCCCTGGCTGTCTGGCTGGATTTCTAAGTAAAGCGGAATATTTTCCATGAAATTTTCAAGCTGGGGTTCAAGGCGGATTAAAACACGAACAGCAGCATCTGCAGCTAAATCCATGCTTTCCCTTAGCCTATTGCTCAGATTAAAATAGGATTGATGAGCCTTTTCTACGCTTGAAGATGCCACAATCTCCACAGGCTGGGTTCCGTTTAAAAAAGTATAGAGTGCTGACAAACAAGCATACTCAAATGCTTTACCTCTTATGTTTTGAGTAGGCATATTATCCGCTCACTTTTGCTAGTTTTTCAGGTTCGTATATTCGATTTAAAGATTTAATTATCTGTTTGCCAATTTCTTCTGCTAACTTTACCGGTACTGCATTACCGATTTGCTTATACTTTGAAGTTAAATCACCCGCAAAATCCATTCCATAAGGGAACGTTTGAATAACTGCCGCTTCTTGCCATGAAAACCTCCGGGTCTTTCCTCTCCCAAATCTCCATTCATCCCTTCCTAACTTAATCATTTCAGGAGATGAAGGATGAAGCGTAACTTGTTTTGCCATAGCTGGAATAGTATAAGAAACCTCATTCCACCCTCTACGCCTATTTCTACTCATATACCTTGAAGAAAAAGGTGCCTCACAAACATCTTTTGACCTAGGTTCCGGCAACATCCCTATAGTTTCAATGAGTTCTGTTTGTTTTACATGTTTTTCCGGAAAATTATAATTCAAACCATACCCTCTCTTCATTCCTACTAAAATAACTCTCCACCTATCTTGGGGTACACTATAATGTGCCGCATTTAATAATTTATATGTAACATCATAATTTTTCGATTTAAAATCAGAAATTATTGCTTCTAATATAGCACCATTGCCAAGAGTTAACAAACCTTTTACATTTTCAGCAACAAATGCATAAGGCTGCATTTCTTCTACTAGTTTTACAAAGTAACGATATAATGTATTCCTTTTATCATTAATTTTTCTTGGACCTGCTAAGCTAAAACCTTGACAGGGAAATCCTCCTACAATTACATCTGATTCAGGTATTTCTTTGAAATTTATTTTTGATATATCGCCTTGATGTACATAAGCATTTGACCAAGATTTATATGTTTCACAAGCATCTTTATCTATATCATTAGCCCAGATCACATCAAAACCCGCATTTTCTAATCCCAAATCCATGCCACCAGCACCTGCAAAAAGAGATACTACTGTAGGCTTAAGTAACAATTTATTAAATACCCCCTTCCGCTTAATAAGTGCTGTAAAATACTATTAATAGAATTAATTCTATATAAATTAATAAAAACCTCCACAATAAGTTGGATTTTTATATAAATTGTGCCATCTATGAAAATTTCGAAATGGACAACTAATTTAGATCTCATTCGAAATTTGTGATCAACGCAATGCGTTTTTGTTTGCCAAATATTTAAGTGTTTAAAAAACCATTAATAAATGTGTCAAGCTCATCGCCTGCGATTTGAGGGGATAAAGAAAGAACTACGTTATAACGAGCACCCGATACGCCTACAGGTTCTGGAAAAGGGAACTTGGGTACATTTTTAGCAAAAAACCAAGCAATATTTTCCAATGCTTCTTCCTTATCGTAAACTGGACCAGTTACTAAAGGGTCATCCATACCAGCAGATTTAATTGCACGCTCAAGTTTTTTTAGGTTTTCAAAGTCACTAGCCACCTCTTGCCTCGCTGCATCAATTAATCCCTTCAAACTTAACCCTGCTTCTTCTGGTCTAAGCATTATAGATGCTATTGCAATTTCATGACCACTGTTACTGTACAGTTGTTGATGGGAAAATGCATGAACCCTATTAATGCCTGTAGTAGTTTTTACTTCTATTCTTTTGTTCCCACTAGAGAAGTCAAATTTTCTGGTAGATTCTTTATGCCAATAACTAATCATTTCCTTTGTTTTGCCCATGGAATACATAACAAACAACTCGCCCCAAAGCCCCTGCCTTTCTTTAAAAAGGTTTGAGGCAGGCTGAGCCCTAAACAATGTGAGCAGGGAATCAAAGAATTGGTATATTGCATCATGAGAGTTTGGTAATTCCGTAAGACTTGAAACAAAAGCTTGGCATAGCAAGATAAAGGTTTCAACGTGCGCTGGCTCTGTTGATTCACATTGCAAAATATCAAATTTCTTGCTTTCAATTGTTTCTCCTTCTATTGATATGGAGCATTTAATGCTTAACTTCAATGAAACTAAATTTGATTTATATCCGGGAGATACATCCCCTTCGGTAGGGACAAGAAGGGCAAGGCAAAGACCTGGCCCTACTGCCAAATAAATTGGTAATCTATCAAATTGAAAGCCAATAAACTGATGGCTCTCATCATAATTATTAATAATATTTTGAAGCTTCTCCCTAAGCATTTCCTCTCACCAACCGCCCTGTAGCTCTTGCTAAATCTTCTGGGATAAACAAAGCCAAAGCTACAAGTGTTATATTGGTGCTTACTCCAGTACTGCATTGCGTAGGCTTAATAAAATGTGTTTGAAGCTGCGGTCGGTTTTCATGTAAATTAGCATCACCAGCATAATAGTGAGGATCACTAGGAATCCTGCTCTGGGAACGTCCTTGATGAAGTCTTCCAATCACACCATCTATAAAAGTCCTTTCCCGTTCAGCATTCGAAGCCATTCTAACGACATCTAACCCGGTAAATTGCCCTGTCCTTATAAGCTTATTAAATAGATCCATTACAAATGGAAGATCCCAATCAGTCACCTCCCAATTTGACATCTTGCCAATCAACTCTTGAAGAACATAATTCGGTTCGCAATTACGCACAAATTTATGCTCAATATTGCCAAATCGAACAACTTCAGCATGGTTTGAATCAAAAAAATTCTCAGCAATCTTAACATTTCCTCTGGCTATGTTTTCATTATTTGCTGGCAGCCTATTTAGCAACCACTTCCTAAGGTTAACCTCCCTCGCAGACGCTACATTCGCTCTAGTAGGCCTAAATTGTGGACTAAGTTGTAATACTGCTGTCCATTCGTCAAGGGAAATATCTTCTTTTTCCATAAGCCTTAGTGACTCCCAAAGCTCATCTTCATGACCCAATAAAGCCTTAAAATCTTGTCTAATATGTGTAGTAGCCCAAATCCTACAAGTGTCTAAATAGTGCTTCTTGTACCCAAACCAGCGTGCCCTTTGTTCAACAGTGTCAGCCTGCTGGATGTTTGCCCTTCTTGTTATATATGTTACAGCTAAACCCGGTAAGGTTACCCCACGTTCAAGCATACTCCCGCCTACGAAAATATTGTTTCTAAATAGCATGTCTTCACGGCTTAATACCTCTGCATCCCTGTCACTATTTACTTTCCAAACTTGGTAGTTAATCAGCTCCCTAACGATAGCACCTGTAACCTCTTCCCAACTAGGGATGTTTTGGACTGTCCGGCAAAGCTCTTCATAGCCGTCCTTCATTACAGTATTGAAATTCACTCGAGCTGGATCTTGGCTGTCTAACTTGACAATTTGGTTCCAACGTTCAAGCCATAATCTTAGCTTTTCGTCTACATTTTGATGATTTCCACGAAGGCGGCTAGTATGAATAAGCATTGAATGGTTCCCATGGTCGCCACGCAATGTACGTATAGCAGCGCCAACGAAAAAGGTTGAAAGGGCACTTTCTAGGCTCTTAGGAATACCCTCCACGCCCACCTCATCAAAACCAATCTCATCATCTGGGACACTTACGTTATATAGCTCCTCATTCTCACCATGGAATTGGGAGCCTCCTGTATAACCACTCCCTGGCTCAATTAATACACAAAATCTAGGACGGATTTCATCCAAGGTGCTAATAAGCAAATTTGCTTGCGGAGTTGCTGTAAAAGCTATATACGAATGGTTTGAAAACCTAAAGCGTAAATTGCTAATACTACTGTAAATAGTTGACCTTTTTCTCTTCCTCGCTTGAGTATTCAAAGAAGCTTGGTCCCCTTCGTCGTCTATTATTATTGTTGGAAGGCACATTAATTCAGGGTTGGAAAACACTTCCGCTATGTGGTCAATATGGTCTTGATGCTTTAATATCGTTATAACAATACTTTTGCCAACAGTAACCAACCTTGAAATACAGTCACTTCTTATACTTTGAATTCGATCTAAAGTTGTCAGTAATGCCACACCACCATTATTGGAGACCCTTAACTGTTCCTTAAGCCTTTCAGTGGTTTGGTTTAATAAAGTTTTCTTACTGCCTGCTAAAATAATGATAACTTTTATACCATTGTCAATTGCCAAAGCACTAAGGGCTATAAAAGAAGAAGTCTTGCCGCTCTGTACTTTGCCCAGCCCTAAACCTATTGAATCCCCTTGAGTTTCATTAGGATTACTGCATTTTGCTAGCATTTTTGCAGCTGTTGCAAAAATTTTTGACCTTTCTTCATCTTCAATACTTAAAAAGCTTCTTTCTAAAATTTCTCTTTGCTGCCCATCAATAGTTACATCCCATGAAGAAGCTTCTTCATCAATATCGAACCCTAAAAATTCAGTCATCAATACTAACCTCCCTTGTGTTCCCTGTCCACCGTAGAATTTTATTCATAAATAACCTAAAGTCAGCGGGGTCAACAAAACCATCATTATGGACAGTTGACAAACGTGATAATTTCTCAGCCAACGCCATAGCCATTAGAAACCTCTGAAGCAGTTCCAATTCTGCTGTACTGTTTATGTGCCCTGCAAAGAATGGGTGGTTTATATTAAGAAATATTTCTATTTCGTTTTCAGATTGAAACCTAAGGCTCATCCAGTTTGCATCTGTCACATCTTGCCAATAAAGCTTAAACACCCAGTCATGCCCTTCTAGTTGGAGTCGGTATTCAAAAGGGCCTTCGCTAACTTGCCTTATCAGGTCATATTCTTCTTGTTCCTCCGGTGTATTAAATGCATCAGGTAAGTTCTCCTTGGAATTATGCTTAGAATTTAAACCTTCAAAATCCTCTTCCTCTTCATAACTTTTCTCACATAAGAAACCTTGGATTTCTTGTTCCACTTGTTCAGTGAACTGTTTGTTTTCAAATATTTTTTTTGTATTTGCTGCAACACGTTCAAATTCTATTCTCGAGAATTTTCTATTTTCTGATGCCCTAAAATCTATTGATTTTTGAACATAATCTTTGGTAACAGATTTTAAAGCAACAATGAACTCTTCTTCAAGCCCATCGTTCCAATCAAAACCATCTTTAGCCTGAGTTACTGGCCAATCGTCCATGCCCAACTCGCCAACTAAACGTTGAGATGGCGCTTGGTTGGGGTTCCCAAAGATCTCATGAGGCTTGTACCCCTGACCTGGACCGCCAAGTATTACCCTCCCCCTTCGTAGCAACACAATTCCTGCGTCTTGGGCTTTTCCGGGGTTACGTATGCCAATCCAACCCTTGACAGACAGTTCTTTATCTTTACGTTCCCATGGCACTGTAAACAAAACGTTTTTTTTCCATACAAAAACGGAACCATCTGCGTTTTGTTCTTCAAGAAATGGTGTTTCCTTAAATTCCAGCAGTTCTCCATTCCAATAAATCTGGATTTCCCCCGACCTAAGGTCTACCCTATATATGCTACTTAATTGCTCTTTAACTCGAGTGGCTGTCCGGCCACGTATAGGTTGCTGAACATCTTCAATCCTAATTAAAGTATAATGTTCATTATCCTCTGCGGGAAGGACCTTAAAGTCCAAATTATCCTGTTGTGTTTTAGCAAGTTTATCAACATCTACTGTTGCAATAAAGCATCTTTC
The DNA here is from genome assembly GCF_022558445.1 of Candidatus Contubernalis alkalaceticus. Classification (NCBI taxonomy): domain Bacteria; kingdom Bacillati; phylum Bacillota; class Dethiobacteria; order Dethiobacterales; family Dethiobacteraceae; genus Candidatus Contubernalis; species Candidatus Contubernalis alkaliaceticus. Next base: position 775,618 of record NZ_CP054699.1, on the reverse strand, counting down.
TGAACCTAATCTGGTAGTTTCTACCATCCACCTTTTCCCAAACCAACATGCTGCCGTCTTGAGCCCCATGCCAAACTCACTTCTGCCGCTACGATCGTCAGGTGGGCTATCTAGTATCAAAGCACGAGAAAAATCTCCAAATTCCATACCAAATGCATTGTCAATTATTTCTAAAGATTTATCTTGCGGGTCATATATTACCTCAATTTTGAGCTTTTTACCGCCTTCTTTATGATATTGTTTGATGAGGGCTTCCCTGTTTTGATAATAGCTTTGAGTTGAATTATCGACAAATTCAGCTATAGCAAACCATGGTTTATAACTTAACCTCTGATATGTTGCATAGACACCTACAGTAGGTCTTATAAAAAGCTCTCCAATTTCAATAGCCATTACCAATTCACCCCTAAAATTAACTTCATTTTTTAGAACTTTCTTTATCCAACACAGACTTAGAATATGAATTAATTAATAAATCTACATCCGTTGGGAAATCTTGCACGATTTTTTTCTGTTATATCAAACATTTTTTTACCATTCTCCGTCTTAGCCGCTATGACTGGAAATTCTTTCAGACAATCTATTAAAATTTCAAAAGAGGACTGTCCCTCAGCACTTAGTATTTTTTTACAATTTTTATTTCTTTAAAAACTGAATATAATAAATAAAAGCCCTACTATACATTCTATGCCCACGCTCATCCTTTTCTCTAAACTGTCTTACTGAGAAATATTTGTCCTTAAGTCTTTCCGCTTCTATTGAATCATTAAGTTCATAGAGAGGCTTTTCCATAACCCCTTTTGACAAAAGCTCATTTGACATTGTTTTTATTGCTCCTAAATATTTTGATATACTGTTATAAGAAAGAGTAGTATTCTCATTTAACCATCTACTAAAATAATCACGGTTCATAATATTTCCGCTCCTTGAACATTACTGTAATATTTTTCTAAAAATCATTTTCATTTATATACCTGTAATTAGAATCTTCTATTATTTATAACAGACTTAAGTAAATATAACGAGGGATTCTTTCTATCCTTTGTATCAGGTCTATTGCCAGTGATAATTAATGGATAATTATTCTAATTACTTCTTATTTCTGCAAGCAAGGATGCAATTCCTTTGCGGTAAAATGTCTAGTTTTGTCATTTAATTAATCCAAAAAAGATAATATGCCCGGAAATTCCGCCTATGCCTTAAGCAATTTCCATTATCCCACAGAAAGTCAGTCCCCATACCACTTTAATGTATTAAAAATTTATTGCATTAAATTGTACTTTTTTGATTAGCCTCTCCAGCTACTTTTTAACCTTGTTGTAAGAGCCTGCATTTTTATCATCAGTTTCATCCTGCAAAGATCGCAAAACAAGGTGGCTTTTTTATTTTTCATCAGGCCAAACGGCCGAAACATTGCACAGGTGCCTCCTGCTTTTTGGAGCAACCTCAAGCATTTGCTCACAGGCTTTAACGAAGTTACCGATATCTTCTTCGGTTAAAGAGGTCAAATCATCGTCTGCCAAAATATATCCCTCTACAGTATTAGGAACGCTCCGCCATACATCGCTGGCCACATTGAACCCTTCGGGCAGCCTGTTAGCAAAAACCATATCCAGGCGCACACTACCTTTTTGTCTTTTTATAGCAGCAGGACGATAATTCCCCGCTAAAAAAGTAATCCTTTCCTTACCCATCCTAATTCCACAGCGAAACGGCAATATTATTTTTAACCATTTGATGAGGATCTTAGCAGTATTAACGTTTTTAGGGTTATCCATAAATATAATTCTTATTGACTCGTCTTCAGAAATTGTATCCTCAGATTGAACCCACAGGGGCCTCATATAAACAACATCCTTTCTTCTTATTGCTAGTGGATAGCCCGGGTAAAACGGCGGGTCTTACCTGCCATTGCCTTAGCAATTCCCATAAATCCCCAAAAGGCAACCGAATCCTTCAACACATTCAGTAAATATTTCGAAACAAATAGAATTATAGCTTTTCTGTATCACAAAAAAAAGAAATAATTTTTGAAATCGTTATGGCTAATAACTTCTTTTTATGAAATAATTAATAAAGTTATTCATCAACTTATATTACAGTAAAGTGTCAAAAAGGAGATTCCTGATGGAAAACTGTGTTTTTTGCAAAAAACCTCAATCAGAGATAATATGCGAAAATAAACTGGCTAAAGCATTTTTTGACCAGTATCCCGTTAACCAGGACCATGTTTTAATTACTCCCAAAAGACATGTAGCTACATACTTTGAAGCTTCTTTTGAAGAGCTTTCCGCCATTAATAAACTAACTTTCAACGTCAAAAAAATTCTTGACCAAAAATATAACCAAGATGGATATAATATCGGTGTTAATGTTAGCTTAGCCGGTGGTCAGACTATCTTTCATCTCCACTTCCACATTATTCCTCGCTATTCAGGGGATGTTGAAAACCCCAGGGGTGGAATACGAAAGGTTAAAAAAAGTATTGTACCCTACCCCTCTGAAGAGGGTTAAAATAGTTATTATCGATTATTTTTTTCTCCAATCAGCTCTTAAAGCCTTCTCATTCATCAACACTCACCAACACAATCATATTATTAAACCCACCCCTTGCATTCTTATTTTCCTCTGCCATTTCTGAAAGATCTTTAAAGGATAACCCGTAAATACTCCCCAGAGCAATGACAACTTCCAGAATATCGGGCAACTCCTGTGGGCTGTCGCTATCGAGAAACTCATCTACTTCCTCCACCAGCTTATCTTTTAAGAGACGGAAATATTCTTCTTGATCAGCAATTCGAATATTGGTTTTTTTCTCTTCACCTTCAATGATTTCAGGGATTCTGTCCCGCACTAACTTGTTGTAGAATATTTTCATTACAAAGCTCCTCCAAACCTTGTTTGATTTGTCCAGCTTGTCCTATGGTCAATCCTCTTTATACCGACGTTGAAAAAAGTATTTCTTTCGATATTTTAAAATGTCCTTCACATGATCTGCCAGCTCGGGAGATAAATTAGGTTCTATTGAAGGATCCAAATACATCTGCTGCTTAATTTCATTAAAATTGAAAAACCGGCCTCGAGATAGGAATTTAACTGGATTGTTTTTGGCAAGTTTCGAAAACTGTTTTTCTTCCCAGCTCTGCCATTTACGGTGTGCTTTATTATTCAAATCTTTTTGATGCAGCGGGTAATCACGGTAAAAATGCATCATTTCCTTACCTATTTCATTCAGGTCAACCTTTGATACTATAGTCTCGTTTTTTATAAAAGCCTTTATGGTTGGAACCTTGTAAGCTTTTGTAAATCTTGTTTGTTCAATCTCTAAAAGAAAGTCTTCAGCTGGGGTGTCCAACCATTCCATTTCTATTTCAGTAAGATCCCCTGCCGATTCTAAGAATCTCAGCCATCCCTCTTTTAAGTATTCTCTTAAAGGAATGTCGCTTCCCTCAAACATATCAAATCTGCCGGGCCTTCTTCCTAATTCGTTTTTTATCCTATAATATGTCTCACGCATTCTGACAGGCAGGGGATCTCTTGCGGCAAGTTGAACGAACAGGTCGATTACTCTAAAATCAAAGCTCACAACGCAGCCTTCTGGAAATTCATAATCTTCTAAACGCGAAAAGCTAGAACTTTCAGCAGTCCATGGGTTTTCTCCTGCCAGCAGTAAAGGTATGTAGTTAGCTCTTTTATAATTTCCTATAAAATCAATGACAGTAAGATGATTTTTCTCTTGATATTTTCTAAGTCCCCGGCCCAACTGCTGTAAAAAGATTACGTATGATTCAGTGGGCCGCAGAAACATCACCGTGTCTAATGAAGGGATGTCAACTCCCTCGTTAAATATGTCCACAGCAAAAATAATATCAAGATCTCCTTTTCCCATGGCTTCTAAAGCACTTTTTCTATCCATTGTCTGGGCATTCCCTGGAGGACCACTATGAACTGCAGCCGAAGAGACCCCGTTATTACAAAAATACTCCGCCATATATTCAGCATGACTTATGGACACACAAAACCCCAGCGTACGTTTTCCCGCTAACTTGTGATATTGAGTTAAAATAAGGTCAGCCCTTTCCTTGTAAGACAGATGTTTTTCCAGGTCTTCAACCACAAATCTACCGTTGGAAGTCTTCACCTTGTCATAATCCGTAGGATCGTACATGGCATTATACCTAAAGGGGACCAGCAGATCCCTTTCAATCGCCTGTTTCAGAGATATTTCATAAATAATGTTGTCATCGCAAAGCGAAAAAAGATCCTGATTATCCATGCGGTATGGTGTGGCAGTCAGCCCCAGCAGGAAACTGGGCTCAAAGTGATTCATTACTTTTAAGTAACTTTCCGCAGCTGCATGATGAAATTCATCAAATTACGATATAGTCAAAATAATTTGGATGGAATAACTCTAAGTTTTCCTCACGGGAAAGTGTCTGCACTGTGCTAAAATAAATGTCTGCCCCCTTGTCTTTCTGTTCTCCGGTATAATAACCCAGGTCGGATTTGGGCCTTAATTCTTTAAAAATATCATAAGCCTGGCTCACTATTTCCCCCCGGTGAGCAATAAATAATATTTTTTTGAACTGCAGCGTATCGAAGGCCGCCAGGTGCGTTTTCCCTACTCCAGTAGCAGCTGCCACTAATCCCCTACTTACTCCTTCTAAACGGGCCTGTTTTAAGTAATACAGTGCTTCAATCTGCGCTCCTCGCGGTTCTGGTTTTGGAAGTATTGGGCCTAATTGTTCTTCTGCCTTCACAAGTTTCGGCTTTTTCCATTTTAAAGAATACTCCTTTAGAAGTTCATCAGTAACAGGGTTAGAGCATCTATTAAACAATTCTTCAAATACTTCGGAAAAATGCCGGTAATCATTCAAGTGCTCGCTTTTAGATAATTTGTAGTTCCACTCTACCCCCGAAGTTAACCCGGAGAAAGATAAATTTGATGAACCCACAAATACTTCTGCCTCATCCTCATAATCAAAAATATAAGATTTTGGATGAAAGGACTGTAAGTGATCACTATAGAAACGAATTTGGATCCCTTTGGAGTTGTCAAATTTGGGTTAGCCCCAAAACTCGTAATTTTTGGATTCGTTAATAAATGGATTCCTTTTGGAAATACTATTTACGGCTCTTATCTACAGGCAGAATAGTGCTCTGCTGGAGAGCAACACGAGCGGCCTGTAGAGTTCTGCCAGGGATAGCCAGGGGAATCGTTTAATAAACCCTGGTTGTCTTCTTTTCTATCCCTGGGAGAACCAAAGCGAAAAAACTCCGGGGGTTCGGGGGCAGAGCCCCTGAATACTGTTTACCCTGCCTGGGATAAGTTTTCCTGATAATAGAGCGAACGCTTGACCAAGGGTGGGTAGCCTCCATTTGTAGTGTAAATTCTTTTTCGGTTGTAGTAGATTTCAATAAATCTAAATATGATGCTTTTGACGGTTTCCATTTTCATGGTTTCAGTTTTAAATTTGTAGATGCTTTCTTTTTTCAGTGTGGCAAAAAAAGACTCCATCCGTGCGTTGTCAAAGCATTTACCTGTGTTGCTCATGCTTTGTATTGCTCCATATCGGGCAAGGGTTTGACGGAAAAGTGTGCTAGTGTATTGACTCCCCCTGTCTGAATGGAAAATCATACCATATGCCTGATGTTTTTTGACACCGGCTGTAAAAGCTTCGACGCAAAGCTCAGCGCGCATGTGATTAGCCATTTTTAGTCCGACAATGCTTCCATCAAAACAGTCCATTACGGCGGCTACATAAAGCTTACCGTCAGCCGTTGGAATTTCTGTAATGTCACTCAGCCATTTTTCATTAGGTGATTCAGCTGTAAAGTCTTGCTGGATCAGGTTTTCACTAGCTTGTGCAGCAAGATCAGCCTTGGTTATCCCCTTGCTGTGACGTTTTTTCTTCAGCATTAGATGGTGTTTTTTACAGAGCGCGAGGATTAGATAATAACTGCCCTTATAGTCCTGAAAAAGTTGTAAATGCAGATATATCCTATACGCTCCATAGTCCGGGTTGTCTGCACGAATTTGAAGAATCTTTGCCAAAAGAGCATCATATTTGTAGGGCCTGGACTGTCTTTTTAACCACTTATAAAATCCGTTTTCACTAACCCCTAATACCTCGCACATGGTCTTTATGCTGTGCTTAGATTTTCCTTGGGTTTTTTCCAGGCATATCCACTTAAACAGTTCTCGTGCAGCTACTTCTTTTGGCTCATTGCGAAAAAAGCCAGGGCTCTTTTCAAAATATCATTGGTTGCTTCAAGTTCCTTGAGTTGTTTTTCTAATGCTCTGATTTCAGCGGTTTTTGGATCTACACGCTTATGACCACTGCCGACAATAGCCATATTTCCATAACGATTTGCATTGCTTCGCCATGTGTAAAGAGTAGTGACTGGAATTCCCAGCTTTTCAGCAGCTACTGTCGGACCTACTTCACCGGACAGCTTAATGGCTTCTTCTTTAAATTCTTTATCATATACTCGCATCTGGACACCTCTTTCTTTTTGGGTTATTATTTCCAGAATTACGAGTTTTGTTACTTAACTAAAATGATACCACTCCACTTCCCCCAATTGATCATACAAGTAATATATAGCTGAGGGCTCAGTTACAGAAAGGTAAAGGCCAGTAATAAGCTGAATGGGAACTGCATATTTCGGCGAACATGGACACTCATTCCGGCAACATCAGGACAGCATGTCGGAAACACTTGGACAGTATATCGGAATTATCAGGACAGCACGTCGGAACATTAGGACACCTCGTTTGATAAATGTGGTAATCTTAAATTAATTTATTAATTTAAGGGGGCCACGAAAATGAGGAGGTTTGAAATGTCCAAAGTTCGTGAAATATTAAAATTTAAAAGAAACATGAATTTATCCATCCGTGATATTGCCTCGGCTACCGGCGGAAGCAAATCTGCCGTTGCTGATGTAATAAAACGGGCAAAGGCAACTGGTTTGACAATTGATGAGTTACTGCCCCTTGAGGACAAAGCCCTGGTGGCCAAACTATATCCACCGGCCCCTTTATCCCGGGAAAAGGTTGAACCTAATCTTGAACACATATACCAGGAGCTCAAAAAGCCTAACGTTACTCTCATGCTGCTCTGGGAAGAATACAAGTCAAAGAACCCTGATGGACTCATGTACACCCAGTATTGCCAGCGCTATAGGGACTTTAAGAAGTCTAACCAAATCACCATGCACAAAGAGCATAAAGCAGGCGAAGACATGGAGGTCGATTGGGCCGGCAAGACCTTGACATACAAAGATACCATAACTAAAACAATTAAGAAAGCCTTTATATTCGTCTCAGTGTTACCAGCCAGTTCCTATCCCTTTGTAAGAGCTTATGAAAACATGAAGCTAAAGAATTGGATCGACGCCCATATCCGTGCTTTTGAATTTTACGGAGGAACACCGAAAATTCTAATACCGGACAACACCAAAACGGCGGTTTTGAAAGTAGATCGTTACGACCCGGTTATCAACCGGACCTACAAAGAGATGGCCATGCACTACAATATCGCTATCATTCCTGCTCGTGCCGGAAAACCAAAGGATAAGGGAGCCGACGAAGGCATGGTAAAAATTGTTTCACAACGGATTCTGGCTGCCTTGAGAAACCGGCAATTTTTCAGTCTTGCAGACATAAACACTGCGATATCAGAAGAGCTTGAAAAGCTCATCATGCGACCATTTCAAAAGATCCCTGGGAACCGCCGGGATGCCCGGTGATTCAGGCCCTTGCCTTCGGCAATTTCCAGAATCTCCTAAATGGGGTCAGTCCCCCACCAATTTAATGTGTTAAAGCGTAATTCGGAAATGTTCTACAATAATAAAACACTAACTTCACATTCGTAAAAGAGGTAGAAACTATTTTAGCTCCGCACTCTTCACTTATTCCAAGTGAATCATTAATGGATAATTATTCTAATTACATCTTATTTCTGCAAACTTGTCGTAATCCCTTTGTAGTAAATTGTCTAGTTTTGTCATTTAATTGCCTGAAAATTCGGCCCCTGTTTTCATAATTTTCTAGAATCTCCTAATAAAGGGCTATCGAAACCCCTTGTCCTTACCTTTCCAAAACAGTTTGTCCAATTTCTGACGGAATTGATATACCAATCAGCCGGAATAAGCACCCTGGCTGAACTAATCCTTCCCATTCAAGGATTTGAATTATCTGAGCTACACTGCGGGTTGGCACTTCACGACGCAGTAGGATTGCTGATCCATGACATGTGAAGGTATGGCCTCGCCTAAGGTAGGCCGGCCTTTTCCCTTTGGTTTTAGTCCTGCAAATCCTTCAGCTCGATATGTTGATATATACCGACGTAAAGTGCGTTCAGATATGCCGGACTGGGTACAAATCTGTTTCTTAATAACTGTTTTTTGGGCAGGGTGTAAATCTTCTGCCAACAATGGGGATATAAGCTTCATTCTGACTTATACCCGATTTGTCGGACACACATGAGTTAGGTATAATAAATCATGTGGAGGAGATATAAATGTCAAATTATTCAAATAGGTATAGTTATGAATTTAAGAATGATGCCATCAAACTTGTTAAAGAAGATAAACGGTCCATTCCAAGTGTTGCAAAGGACCTTGGAATCAATCCCCAGACATTGCGAAACTGGATTAACGAACAAAGGCACCGGGAGAAGCCTGAAACTGCAAGGATTTCAGAGCTTGAAGCGGAACTTAAGGCCGAAAAACGCAGAAATGCAGAGCTTGAGGAGGCAGTAGCAATATTAAAAAAAGCGACAGCACTTTTCGTGACAAAAGACCGGAAATAACTTACGCATTTATTAGTAAGCACAGCTCCGAATTTCCGGTTGCGAATATGTGCACAGTACTTGAAGTAACCCGGAGCAGTTATTATGACTGGGAAAATAAAGAACCTAGTAAACGAGATCTTGAAAATCAGGAAATACTTGAAACTGCCCAAGAAAGCTACAATGATAGCGGCGGCATATATGGACTGGATAAATTACTTGAAGATGTTCGAGAAAAATTCCCCAAATGTGGTCGAAACAGATTGTATAGAATCCAAAAAGAGAACAACCTGTATTCAAAACGTAAGAGAAAATTTAAAGCTACCACTGACTCAAACCACCAGCTGCCGGTAGCAGAAAACCTTTTAAACCAGGACTTCACAACCGACAGACCAAATGCCGTATGGGTAACAGATATCAGTTACTTGGACACCTCAGAGGGCTGGCTGTATTTAGCCACCGTTAAAGACATACATACAAAAGATATTGTAGGCTGGGCCACCGCAGATAATATGAAAACATCACTTTGCAAAAGAGCACTGGAAAATGCAATTAACCGGTACATGCCCATAGAGGGACTGATTCATCATTCAGATCGCGGGGTCCAATATTGCAGTAAAGAATACCAGAAACTACTAAATGAACACGGCATGATATGCAGCATGAGCCGTAAAGGGAACTGTTACGATAATGCCTGTGCCGAGACCTTTTTCAGCACCATCAAATGTGAAATGCTCTACCATAATAAATATCAGACCCACGAAGAAGCCCATAAAGACATATTCTGGTACATCGAGATCTTTTATAACCGCAAAAGGAGACACCAGGCCCTGGGCTACATGACGCCAGCAGGATATAGAGAATCTTTTGCAGAGAAATTAGCTGCTTAAAAGCTCAAACTAACTCAGGCTGTCAAGGGCGAGCGCAGCGAGTTCAACGGAGGCGCAGCCGGAGACCCTTTACAGCCAAGACGATTTATCACCCTATAGAAGGGCTGCCAATGCCGCAATTTGGCATTGGAGCATGACTACAAGAAGGGGGTTTTCGAAATAATCAGCAATTGGCTGAATCTAGGAGAATAGCTAACTTAATAGTGTCCGGTTTAACGGGAAAACCTCATTCGTTCTGCAGCAATCTCTTCGGCTTTCTTTTGATCCTTCATGTTAATTCCTCCTCGTAAAGGTCTTAACATGATTTTATAGCCTGTTTCCACCGGAGGATGGTTGATTCGTCTGCTATTACGTCTAGGTTAGTGAATTTCCGGGCACTCATTAAATATATCTTAATCACTCGTAACCATCTATACTTCTTATTAATTCACTTACGATGCTGGGGCTGTCAAGTCGCATTATGCTCTCTTCAGCGCCTCCAAAACTCAATAGATTAATGCTTCCATACCATAAAAGTCTTTGGTCCATTACCGCAAACTTTTGATGAATATTTGGTTTAGTTATTATTCTGATGCCGGCATTTTCCAGTAAATCCAAAGTGTTCTTTAAGGTGTCTTTATCTCTACCCTTATACTCTTCAACAGGCCTTGTCACAACAAATATTCTTACCTTTTTCCCTAAGGCAACCCTCAGATATGTAAGCAGCTGTAAAGTGCGTCTCTTAGTAATGAAGGGGCTTACAATGAGTATTTCTCTTGCGGCATTCACGATATCATTACTGAAAACCGGTAAAAATTTGCTTTTATCGAAAATAATATCTATCGCCTCTGCTCCCACGGAATCACCTTTTACTTTATATCCAATAGATGCATAACCGGAGAGCCTTTTATTGTACATTTTTCCCAGCATTCTTACATGAACATCCACATAATCATATATCTGCACTTCATTTTTGTCTTTAAACAGCCTGTGCAGCCTGCCTGAATATTGATGTAATGTTCCTTTCACCCTTTTTTTTCTTCTGATTTGTTTCCGGTAAAATTTCATTTATATTTAAAAACTCTTCTAAACTGTCTTTCCATTGTGAAAGCATAAATTGAACATCAATATTTCTACCTAAATTGGTTTTGTCTATCCATTGGACATTTATTTCCAATTCTTTAATTATTTCTTTTAAATCAGCTTCGCATCCTCTTGGCAGATATAGATATTCTTCATTTTCATCAGAACAAGAAATAACTCTGGGTTTGTCAAAAGTTGACAATCGCAAAGCCTGGGCTTTATAAAACTCAGGATTATTAAAAGCAGCTAAACGTTTTAGATGGTTTAATGCTCTCTGTGAAATGCCAAACTTATCGATAAAAAGATTATTAGCCTTTACTATCTCCAATTCCATGGGAAAATCATTTTTTACCAGCTTTACTTTTCTTGTTTCCCACGGCTTCTGAGAATCTTCATCATCTTTTTTCAATACTCCCAATTCATTCCCATGACATAGACTTGATGTATGCTTCTCTACTTCTTCTCCAGTAATTTTTTTAATTTCCGCTAAAAACTTCCACTGGTCATTATATGGTCCAAAATGTTCATCAATGAAAACACTGTTATTTTCCTTTCTGGCCGTCTTTTGAAGCGGTAAAGCAATTAAATTTCCTAAGCCACCCTTCGGCATTATATCTTGATTGGGGAAAAACCTATCATAGGACTTAAAATTAATTTCGTGCCTTTTATTCATGGAGTAAGTAATTATAGCGGCACCAAATTTTCTAGCCTGTCTCGCTAAAATAGGCTTTTCAAAAAAAAGCCAAACATGAGCTCCATTACCAGAACGTGAACGCTCAACTGCAATAGGGATATTAAATTTTAGGCATACTCCTCTCAGGACTGAAATGTACTTTTGCCATCCATCACCATCAAAATCGATGGCTAAAAAGTAACATGTTTCATCAAGAAGCATAGGGTATATTCCTACAACTATGTCACCTACCAAATGTTTTTTAATAACATTTTCATCTAACACAGCATAATTCTTTTGAGTACAATTAGCACATTTTATCTCTGGTTTACCACATAATCCAGGCTTCCACTTATTTAGGCATACAGGATAATACCCAGGCTTTCCCTTTTTGTTCTTCACCATTTTTGCGTAAACATCATTTCGGCCCTTAAAGAGAGACATATACAGCATTATTTTTTTCATTGGGTCTGAAAAACTGTTTATGCTTGAATCCGAAGGTTTTTCTATATCATCCGCGTCATAAAATCCTGATGGTAATTTATTCTCACAAATACTATCGGGTATAAATTTCAGTTCTGCTTCACTCAGTTGAGCTTTCAATCTTTTTATTTCATTTTTTAGATTGCTATTTTCAGCCAGTAATGTCTGATATTTTTCAAGCAATTCTTCAAACTTCATGATTTCCACCTTAATTATTATTTTTTGTTTTAATGCCACTATTTCATCTAATTATACTCAATCAATATTGTTTGCAATTTACACATACACTTTAATGCACTATATATATAATGTTGTATATGTTCAATAAACAGTTTGTCCGAATGCTGGCAAAAATACTGTATCATAAACTGCTTACACAACCAAATAAAATATCCTGCCTTAGTTAAGTTGAGCCTAATTTATGGTAATTATATCAACTAAAAAACCACATTCCTGCCTTCTCTTTTGAGAAGAAACGAATCTGGCTTTTTATTTTTTGAGATTATTTATATTGTTTTTCTAGTTGAAAAAAACGGGAACGAATCCCAAAAGGCATTCCAGTTAAAACTTATCTCTTTATATGAGGTTTGCTTCCATAGATGACATTTACTTCTTACACATTATGCTGAATAGATAATTCAACAAATTGTTCAACTTCGTCGTCCTTCCTGCACAAGATGGAGTAATTTCTGCAGGACCCAGTATTCGGAATTGTAAATAGGTCTTTACTTTCTCTTCCATTACTGACTGTTTATTATTTGAAAATTTTATTAAAATATTCAAACAACCACTCCTTTCAATTTTTTTTACTGTTATCCTGTATTTCACTACCTCCCTTATAAATTATTTTGATAACAGCAACTATAATAATTCTAATATATAACTACAAATAGATCAAGTCCTAAATCAAAGTATTTGATAGTATTTTTAAGAATGAGTGAGTTAATTGCATATTATTTATTTTATTATTCTAATAAACCCTTGGATGTGCATAAACTCCCGCTATTCTGAGAATTTGCCTTGTCAAACTACAAAATTTTAAACTTCAGAAATGAGATTTTGATTATTAATTTTAAAATAATCTGGCTTTTTTATCCGAATGCCCGGAGATTCAGGCCCTTGTCCTAAAAGATTTTATAATCTCCAAACAGCGCTCTTTAATTTGCCGTTATTATCTTTAAATAAGATCCTATATCTTTCCATGCTTTTTGGAAGAAAGTGGCAAAGTCAATAAAAATTAATTGAGATTCGGGTTTTATACCTTCGAAATGTGCATCATCAAGGGTTTTGATTAAATGTCGTGCAATATGTTCTTTCTTGCCATTTGATTTAAGCTTTGATAACTCAGAAATTATTATAACATTATCTGAGTGCAACAATATCTGCTTGAAGGATCTCATTGCTTCAAAGTTAGTTCTGTATGTTCTGTATGTTTCCCCTGTTAGTTGTTGACATAGTTGAATTAATGTTTTTTCTTTTGCTTTCAATAAAAATGGCTTCTTCCCCCACCAGTCCACTGCGTTTCTAATTCCATCTTCTGCCTTTATGATTTGTTCTTCATTAAAAACAATTACGAACCCTGAATCTAAATTCTTATCAATATTCATATTTTCATTAAACAAGGTATGTACAAACAGTTTATATTTATTGAAAATGGTATGAAATTGGTGCCAAGCAATCATTTCCGGTTGTTCTCTAAGGTCCATTTCAAAAACCACTGATAAAGCATCCCTTTTATAGTTATCACCGAGTTTTCTTTTTCTGTAATCTTCAAAAGATACAATTTTATCATTCATATATTTTAATCCTCCTTACCTCCATGTTTAATTCATTTGGCTGTACGAAGTTTTTGTAAATGTTTCTTTCTCAATCACGATACTTTATTATTCTTTTAGAATACCCCTGCTTCCCGCATCAGCCTGGCTGCCTAAAGAAAAGCGTTGTTATATATAATGTCATCTTTTAAATGCTCTAATGAAGCTACCTGCCTGATCCTATCGTTTACAGCATCATGGCTGATCAGGCTTACCGGCAGATTTTCTTTAGCTGCAGCCTCTACCGCATCTATCACCCTGTTGTTTGGAGGTATAAAACACCATATTTCATATAATGCTTTGTATTCAATATTATGCTGAATTACTGCAAATTCTGCATATCGCAGCATCTGTTCTGTTTTATTACGTATCCAGCGAACTCTGGTTGAAGGCTTTACCTTCTCAGCAAATTGATAGGTGCTGGAAAAGTCCATTGCATAAATTTCACTTGTTTTATGTGCAAACGCTACTACAGGGATTATGTTTTCATCCGGAATATCCATACTAACTTGACAATCCTTTACTAATCGGTAGTAGGCATAAATTAAAGCTCTTTCTACATCAGCTTTAAGTAGTTTTGGAACCCTCATCATAACCACCTTTCAAAAGAAAATTACATATAACCTTCAAAATTTTTATAACACAAAATGTGTAACAGCTTTCTATCCATATTTTTTTAGAAGGTAATTATTGAATGTCCTGCATTACTAAGTGTTTTTATTTTTCTTCACCATCTGATAATGCTGCCCGGAGATTCCGGCCCTTGCCTTCGGCAATTTCCAGAATCAATGGGGTCAATCCCCCGCCAATGACTATGAATCAGGAAACACCGCATCCTTCGTAAGCCGGCTGAAATGTTTCTTGTCCAAAGTAAAAATGGTAGGTATATCTGAAGATGCTGCATGGGAGGCTAGATAAGCGTCTATATAATCTACATTAGCATCCAGGTAGAGAATCAGGGCATTTTGAACTGTTTCTTTTTCCGAAACCTCGATGCCTTCTGCATTAATAAATCTTGTAAGAACATTTACAATTTCCTCTTTTTTATATTCATAAAAACTTTCTAAAGTCCATACAAGTTCAGCAATGGTAATAGAGTGAATATATAAGAATAACTCACCTTTTTCAGCTTTTAAAAAAAGACGCCTTACTGCTTGAAACATTTTTTCGTTGTCTTTAATCAAATATCGTAATATAACATTTGTATCGAGCCAACCTTTGTTAATTTCTTTCTTCATTATACTTACCAGCCTTTTCTGCAACTTTTTCTCTAGTTCTTCTCTCCTCTGTTTCAATTCCAGCAAATTTTTTCTTTACCGGTAAAATCCCTGCCAATTCTGATAAGCTTTGTTTTTTTACCAGTTTCACAACAATTTCACCATTATTCTTTTGTTTGAAAATTAGTTCATCTCCTATTTCAGCGCCAATTATTCTGCGAATTTTTGCAGGTAGCTGCATCTGTCCTTTTCCGGTTATGCGACTTTTACCTATTATCATCTATATGACCTCCTTAATTTTCCCCTAATTTTAATTTTATCATGATATTGTGATATTTTCAATGATATTTAGTGCGCAGCATCCTTAGTTTTTGTAATTATATTCTATCCCTGGCAGTAAACACCCCCCACCTACACTTTCAGTTTAGATGTAGGGAGTAAAGACATCCTAAGCTAAGTATAAGAGTATTTAGGTTTATCTTAGAATCCGGAGAGGAAGAAGTCCTTGTAACTAACCTATTTGATAAAAGCCTGGGAATTCAGGAGTTCAAAGAACTATATTTTAAGCGTTTAAACCTGTTTGAAAGGTTTGTGAAAATCTTGTGTGTTTCTTATTTATGTAATACATGATAAATTTTGAGCGTAAACAAGTGTTAAACAAAAAGGTTGAAAGGCGGTACATTTAAACAATGACGGAAATAATGGGGCAAGAAATAATCTGTCTGGCAAAGGAAGTCTGCCTGCGCAAAGAGTTTTTTGGTGGGCTGATATTTAACCGGAACAACGGGCTTTCAAAGGTAGTATGACCAAAATAATGACATGTACTGTTAAAAACTGATTTAACAGGAATTAAATGCTTTGTGAAGAATAACGAAATGACCAAGCTTTTTTAATACGTCTATGGGGGAGCAATTTTAATGGAAAAAAATTATCATAGGCCAAAAGAAATTAATACTAAGGAATTCCAAGGGAAAGAAGTTAACCTGTTCGTCTACGGCACTCTGATGAAAAAAAAAAACGAAAAGGACAGGCGTATGTGGATGATGCAAAATATCTAGGAGAATGTACATTGAAAGGGTATGCCCTGTAAGGTAAAAATTGATTATGAGCATCAGCCGTGGGTTGAAGGCATAACAAAACAAATGGACCTTAAAAATCTTGTCTGGTATGCATCCTATGGGTCCAACGTTAACAAAGAGCGGTTCATGAGGTATATCGTAAACTGCAAAGATAAAACTCCGCCAAAAGATGAGAGGCCATTAATCCTGGAGCATCCAATATATTTCTCAAATCGTAGTTCCACCTGGAATAATCAAGGAGTAGCCTTTCTGGACGTACAAAAAGAAGGAAAAGCTTATGGAAAAATGTATTTGATTACGAAGCAGCAGTTCATGGATATTCATAAACTAGAAGGAAGTTCAAAGAACTGGTATAACGAAGTAGTGGAATTAGGTAATGAAAATGAGATACCAATTTTTACATTTACCCATACACCACACAAAATGAAAGATGTGATTCCAAGCATGGATTATGTTGATGTGATAAAAAAAGGCATTCAGGAAACTTATCCGGAATTAAGTGAAGAGGATATTGATTTATACTTGATGGAAAGATACCTGACTGCAGATATGATTAAGCTTTTAAGATACCTGAGGGGACAGGAACATGGAGTTAAAATATCTAAAATATGTGAGGCTTTTCATAACAATCGATCGCTGGTTATTCATTTAATTTATACCCTGAAGAAGTTGGGGTTAATTAAACAGGACGGCAGGACGGTCAGAGCAGGTATAAATCGGGATTCGAATGATGCAGTCTATTATACTGTGCCTGATAAGAGAACATTCATTGCTAAATTAGTAAATTAGAGAACATAAGGTTATATTTTTAGTGCTACGATTAATATTATATTGGGACAACTATTCATTATTGGCGTCATTTACCCATTTTTTTACCTTTGGGAATCGTGTTTTATTGAGAAAAGACAAACTGCTCAAAAACGGGACATTGTTTCGTGGCTCTGGAAGAAGAGGAAATATATAATGTAGAAACCTGAGTGAATCAGATTTTGGAATAGTGACC
Organism: Candidatus Contubernalis alkalaceticus; assembly: GCF_022558445.1. Classification (NCBI taxonomy): domain Bacteria; kingdom Bacillati; phylum Bacillota; class Dethiobacteria; order Dethiobacterales; family Dethiobacteraceae; genus Candidatus Contubernalis; species Candidatus Contubernalis alkaliaceticus. The sequence continues at coordinate 758,599 of NZ_CP054699.1, read as the reverse complement.
GGTTAGTTAAGTTGGCATCCCGCTTGTGTTTTACTCATCCTGTTCGCGGGTTTCGAAGAGATACTGTAACGGAGGCGGAAATATGCAAATATGTCTGACAAAAAAGCTGCAGAGTGAACTGGGAGTTGCTGTTGAAAACGGGTCTGAGGACAATGACTTTTTTTGCTGGAGTGCAAATCTGATTAACGTTAACAGAAGAAAGACTGTTGTTGTGGTAAATGACAGCAACAGGTTCGGTTTTGTGCTGCAGGGTTTAAAAGCAAAGGATTTTAAGATTTTCCGTGAGTTGGTGACTGAAGGGATTAAAAAGTGTCTGCGGGATGAAAAGATTAAGGAAGAAACCATTGAAAGATATATTCAGTCTACCGGGGAGCCGGTATTTACAAAGACCAGGGGCCGCAGTTATGTTGCACGGCTTAACAAGGCCTGTGAATATGTAGGATATTTTGGTGATCTGTTTGACCCAGATATTCCTTATCAAAAGAGGGTTTCAGATAAGATGAATAATGACTATATAACAGTGCGCGAAAAGAAAGACTATGAACATCCGCACATCCTCTTGCTTAATGATTTTGAGAAATTTGCAGGTGATCCGGTTATCAGTTGTGAGGCGGTTGATTTAATGGTTAAGCTTAATCTGAACAGCAATACGGCATGGCGAAGAATTGTTACCCCGGTGGATATTACTTTTAACCAACTGCATGAAATACTGCAGGTTGCTTTTGACTGGAACAGTTCTCACCTGTATAATTTTAGAATCACTGATGAGTCGGGGCAGTGTGTTGTCGAGGTAGTCAGCGAGTATGAGGATATGGATGGATCATTCCAGGATTGTGAGACGCTTTTGGATTATGATGTAAGCTTGAGAGACTATCTCGGGGAGCAGTATAAAATAGTTTATCTGTATGATTACGGTGACAGCTGGGAGCATGAAATAAAAGAACAGCGGGTTATTGCCGGCCATGACAATAATTATCCTGTCTGCATTATGGGTGAGGGCAATGCCCCTCCTGAAGATGTGGGTGGTGTGCATGGTTATGAGGAGTTTTTAAAGATTATAGCTGATCCGCAGCATGAAGAACATAAAAGCACCCTTGCATGGGCCAGAAGTCAGTGGCACAGGGATTTTGATATAGATATTGTAAACAGAAGGCTAAGAAATGTCCTGAGACAATAACGGGGGGCTGTTTTTGCATATTTTGCTGGCGGATAAGACAGCGAAGGATATGGATGTGAACGCAGTGGATCTGGAAAAAAATTGCTCTAGTTGCAGCAACTTTTTTATGGAAGTGGGTGTGGAAAATCTAGGTGTATGTATGAAGGATGAAGCGTTTTTACCGTTTGTAGATGAGATTTATGATAGCAGGGGCTTTGACTGTTGTTATGAGTTGTACCTGGAAAAAAGATTTGACTGTAACCGGGAAGTGTGTTCCCAGTACGTAGAAGCTGAGATTATTGAGATTTTTGAAGAAAAAGATGAGGATGAGTTGTTAGAGAGCTTAAGGACCCGGCCAATGGATGATATTCTCACTATGCTATCCGATCCAGACCGTAACAATATTAATAGGGCGGTAAAAACTTTGTATAACTATATTTGCTTTAATAACGCGAGTGCCTATTTGGGGTTGCTGGATTTCTACAACCGGTTGCCGGCGGCAGAAGAGCTTGAAGATGTTCATACCCGAGTAAAAATAGTTGCTGCAATATCACACGTTCATGATGCAGAAACCGTCAAGGCATTGGTATATGAGTTAAAGCGTTCGACTTCTAATAATGTGACCAGGCAGCTGTACACAGCGATTCTAAAAAAGCTTAGGAGTTTCCCCATGGAGCTTATAAGTGAGCCGGTTGAAAACCTTTTGGCGGAGAAGGAGTTTAGTTATAAGATTAAGAAAAGAATCGAGGAACTGCTTGAGCCGGAATATGATAACTTTTGGCGTTTGTAAGGATGGTGAAAATCTGTAGGATTATTTTATTTCGTGCTCGGAAAGAAGAAATTGAAAGGGCTTTATAGGGAGGTACAGTAATGAAGCCGGTTAAAATTCAGGATTTGGTGGATGTGTTTGATTGCCGGACTCAGGAGACGCAGTATTATCTAAACATAAAAACCGGTGGGATAGTTGCGGTTGAAGATGAATATATGCGGATTGTCTGGGATGAGGAAGAAGATAATTACTATCGGGAATTTCAGGAATGGGAAAAGGAGTGTATCAGACAAGCCGGACTCATTGTGGAGAATGAAGATGACTTTGTAAGTTTGCCGGAGGAATTTGAGATTAATGAATATCAGATTATGGAACAATTTTGCTTCTCGGTTGAAGATGAGAGACTTTCGGCAAAACTGTGTGACTTAATTCAGGGTAGAGGTGCATTCCGACGTTTTAAAGATGCGATTTATCGTTATGGAGTTGCAGATCAGTGGTATGAGTTTAAAGAAAAGGAATTAAGAAAGATAGCTCGTGACTGGTGTAAGGAAAACGAAATCCCCTATGAGGATGTTTAATAAACAGAGCGCAGAATTATTAATGCTGCGTTCTGTTTATTTTATAAAAGCTGATGGCACGGGTATGGCTAGAAGTATTTGACAATATAGGTAATATAAGCTAAAATTATAGGTATATTATAAGTATAATTATCAGGATGGTGAGAGCATGCGCCGTGATGGTTCAGCTATTCCTTTCACGTGGGACTCTTTCATTCCCTTCTCTATGCCGGTTTATCCCGGCGCTTCGGACTGACCCTGAAAGGGAGTTTCTGGAAATTGCCAGAGGGCAAGATCCGGAAACTCCCGGGCAACAGCACATAATAGAAATCAAACTCTGCTTAGAGATAATTACGGTAAAATAATTGGCAACCTAGAAAGATAAATGATTGTAACAGCAATACTTTTAAATGTTTATGAGCTAATTATAGGTATAATCGCTATCAAATCTATAGGAAGGTATAAGGAGCTAGATGAAGGTAAGATAGGTAATATTCACGACATCACGACGGTAATAAGAAGTTGTGCGAAATTCAGGAGGGAAACTAATTTATGACTAGCAGAAAGATGGTAATAGCAAAGATGACTATTATAATAATAATGATAATATTGTCTGTTATACTTGTTTTAGGTAATGTAGTAAACTTTTTATCAAAAGATAGGTCTGTTGACCGATTAATTACAAAAAAAATAGAAATTAACGGATCAATGCAATGGATATCATTAAGCGAAGAGCTTCTTAGTAATGACAAGCCTGTTGTTTTATTTCTTCACGGTGGACCAGGAAGTGCGAATCTTTCTTTGCTGAATCAAGTTTCTCCAGGTTTAAATGATCATGCTATTATAGTGAACTGGGATCAACGTAATGCAGGAAAATCATTTAGTATTTTTCAGCCTAAGACTTCTTTAAACTTTGAACAAAATATTGAGGATGCACATGTACTTACTCAATACCTGAAAGACAAGTTTGATGTAGACAGGATAAGCTTGATCGGATTTTCAGCGGGGACAGCTCTTGGTATTATGCTTATTGACAGGTATCCTGATGATTATAATCTCTTTATTAGTGTTGCTCAGATGATTGATGGACAGCGTGGAGAGCTGTTTGAGGTTTTCCCGTTAAACCGGACACTATTAAGTTAGCTATTCTCCTAGATTCAGCCAATTGCTGATTATTTCGAAAACCCCCTTCTTGTAGTCATGCTCCAATGCCAAATTGCGGCATTGGCAGCCCTTCTATAGGGTGATAAATCGTCTTGGCTGTAAAGGGTCTCCGGCTGCGCCTCCGTTGAACTCGCTGCGCTCGCCCTTGACAGCCTGAGTTAGTTTGAGCTTTTAAGCAGCTAATTTCTCTGCAAAAGATTCTCTATATCCTGCTGGCGTCATGTAGCCCAGGGCCTGGTGTCTCCTTTTGCGGTTATAAAAGATCTCGATGTACCAGAATATGTCTTTATGGGCTTCTTCGTGGGTCTGATATTTATTATGGTAGAGCATTTCACATTTGATGGTGCTGAAAAAGGTCTCGGCACAGGCATTATCGTAACAGTTCCCTTTACGGCTCATGCTGCATATCATGCCGTGTTCATTTAGTAGTTTCTGGTATTCTTTACTGCAATATTGGACCCCGCGATCTGAATGATGAATCAGTCCCTCTATGGGCATGTACCGGTTAATTGCATTTTCCAGTGCTCTTTTGCAAAGTGATGTTTTCATATTATCTGCGGTGGCCCAGCCTACAATATCTTTTGTATGTATGTCTTTAACGGTGGCTAAATACAGCCAGCCCTCTGAGGTGTCCAAGTAACTGATATCTGTTACCCATACGGCATTTGGTCTGTCGGTTGTGAAGTCCTGGTTTAAAAGGTTTTCTGCTACCGGCAGCTGGTGGTTTGAGTCAGTGGTAGCTTTAAATTTTCTCTTACGTTTTGAATACAGGTTGTTCTCTTTTTGGATTCTATACAATCTGTTTCGACCACATTTGGGGAATTTTTCTCGAACATCTTCAAGTAATTTATCCAGTCCATATATGCCGCCGCTATCATTGTAGCTTTCTTGGGCAGTTTCAAGTATTTCCTGATTTTCAAGATCTCGTTTACTAGGTTCTTTATTTTCCCAGTCATAATAACTGCTCCGGGTTACTTCAAGTACTGTGCACATATTCGCAACCGGAAATTCGGAGCTGTGCTTACTAATAAATGCGTAAGTTATTTCCGGTCTTTTGTCACGAAAAGTGCTGTCGCTTTTTTTAATATTGCTACTGCCTCCTCAAGCTCTGCATTTCTGCGTTTTTCGGCCTTAAGTTCCGCTTCAAGCTCTGAAATCCTTGCAGTTTCAGGCTTCTCCCGGTGCCTTTGTTCGTTAATCCAGTTTCGCAATGTCTGGGGATTGATTCCAAGGTCCTTTGCAACACTTGGAATGGACCGTTTATCTTCTTTAACAAGTTTGATGGCATCATTCTTAAATTCATAACTATACCTATTTGAATAATTTGACATTTATATCTCCTCCACATGATTTATTATACCTAACTCATGTGTGTCCGACAAATCGGGTATAAGTCAGTTGTCTCTTGACTACACTCTTAGACAAGCACGAGAACTCAATGATGCGAAAGCAATAAGCGAGCTTAAAAAAATGGAAGTCGACTTTTTCAATCCTCAAGAAATATTGAAAAATACTCAAAAGCAGAGGAAATATTTACTTAAGTACGGAGGAGTATATCATAATTTCGATAGCTATAATCATGAAGCTAAAATTCTTTGGATATCAAGGGAATATACTTTTTTAGATTTTATTTTTTGGCCGATTGCTTCATCGACTTCATTAAATGCCATGTGGGATGAGGTAGTCTTGTTGAAGATAGATGAATTAGTGCCTGCAGTTAATATTCCTATTGTATTTTTCTGTGGTAAATATGATATGAATAACCCTACTTTATTAGTTAAGGAGTATTATGAAGAGTTAGCTGCGCCTGAAGGCAAAGAATTTATAATGTTTGAACATTCTGCACATGGTGTTTTCTGGGATGAACCAGGAAGATTCGAAGCTGAGATCATTAAGGCTTTGGAGAAATATACTAGATAGACATTGAACACCAGGAGTCAAGGGGACGCTTTGTTTGACTTGCTCCATATTTCTATAATACAGCCACCATGTCTTTTACTATGGAATAGGAAGTATAATCATCTGATAAATGATGTAAATATTGCTTTTCCCGAGAATAAAATCACAGCACTCATCGGCCCCTCCGGGTGTGGTAAAACCACATTGCTAAAATCCTTAAATCGTTTATTAGATGAAGAAGTAAGTGCCCAAACCCAGGGCGAAATCACTTTCAAAGATCGATCTATTAAAGATTTTAACTGCGAAACCTTGCGGCAAAAAATAGGGATTGTGTTTCAAACCCCCACTCCGTTTCCCTTTTCCATTGAAAAAAATATGGCTTATGCTTTAGATTATCATTTTACTATGGATCGTCAGAACAAAAAAACCCTGATTTCTGAAAAACTTAAGCTGGCTGGCCTTTATGATGAAGTGAAGGATCGTATGGATTTTATAGAAAAAAAATGATGACAGAAAACACAACTGAAAAGTTGTGTTTTTACTTCTTTGGTAAGTAACTACCCCTTATGGGACAAACTTTCCTTCGCTTTTTCTATCTACTGCAATATATGCAAAACTGCCTTCTAACTGTTTTTTTTTGATAAATTAAATACAAGTTAACGGACCGTTGCCCGGAGAATCTACGATTTTTTCAAAATTCTAGCAGTAAAATAATGTTTTAGCAGGGTCCGATGCAGCTTGCAGCATACCCATAATCGGGACACTCTCCAATGAGATTTCTATTCTTTCATGAATATCTTCACAAAAGAACGTATTTAATTATCTTCTTAAAAAATTCCTTTTCACTTTAACATACTGAGAGTTTGTCCTCGAGCTCATGTTACACTTTTGCCTTGTTTTTTTGGATTTCATTAAGCCATCGGTCTGCATTATATTTGCTTTGCTTGTAATGAAAATACCCTATTATAAACATATAAACCAAGAAGAATATGGCCGTCATTAAGTCCAGCATAATAAACAGCCTCCTTTTTGTTTAATTTACGTGCTTTAAGTGATGGTAATATCCTGTGAATACTATTTAATATAATTTTACTACTGCAACTTCAATTTATTGTAAACACAACGTTAAGTTCAGGTAAAATTACTTGTTAGGCCAATTACCGTTTCTGACAAAAAATAAAACAGCCTGTTGGAGTTCCGTGAATCGAACTCTAACAAGCTGTTTCAAAGTATTAACGTATATCGTATTCATTTTGGTAGCTTATATAAATTTTTTGCTAATGTGCTAATGGATATACAGTAAAAGTCACCCCATCATCTGCTGTCATTTCCAGTCCTGTATTTTTTTATTCTCTATTCTTTTAGTGCTTATTATCTTTTTCAAAACTATCACCTCTATTAGGATTATACTCAAATATAAGTTATAAAACAATTAGGTTTAGGACTATTTAATACGTTCTCGCTTCTACCATATACTCAATTTCAAGTATTATGATGGAGACCTTTACTTCTTCACCGGGAAGAATCTGCCCCAGAGATATCTGAAAAATATTTGGCCTGAACTGTTCCAGCAGGAAAGCGCTGTCCCCATTTCTTACCGCCTTTTCATAGATTTCAAAGGCCTCGTCTTTTTCCCGAACTTCAGACTTAATTACCCTGTCGCCAATACTGGCCGTAAACCCGGTTACCACCGAGGTGTCCGGCAGGGGAAAAGTGTAAATCACTTCAATGCTGTCCCAACTGTCATTGATGTATGTTTGAAATACTGTAAACTCACCATGGAATCCACAAATATTCCCACTTATTTTTACGTGTTTCAGGGGAATATCAACACTGCTGCCATTAGCAAAAACTAATCCCGTTTGCATTATTTCCCTCCTTTTATTCTTCTTTAATCATTTTTTTGGCATACATTACCAGGATGTTAATCAAACCTGGTTTTTCTGCCTCCAGTTTTTTTGGATAGTGCAGTTCCACCCCTGACCCCAATATTACCTTGATATATTCTGTGCTGTCCTCTAAAGTGTGTGGTGCAAGGGACTGCCTGATTACATAATCTGACCGTATCTCGTGCTTTATAAAGTCATGCTCCCCCTCTTCTACAGTGTCCAGCTGCTCAATTACTTCATCCAAAGAAAGCCGGGTGATTATTTCTTTTATCTTTTCAAGGGGTAAATACTTATCCTGCAGCTTTTTGATTAAAAGAATCCTGTATAAGTGTTCGTCGCTGTAGTAACTGCTGACCCCCGCACCTTCAGCCGGAGGCAGTAATCCTTTACTGATATAATAGTGTATCGTCCTCCTGGTAACATTTGCTTTTTGGGACAGCTCTCCGATTCTGTACTGTTCACTCATAAAAATCACCTCGCAATTCTATTATGTCATGATTACGTTATGGTGTCAAGTTTAAAAGAAAAAAAACAATCTATCCATTTCCAATTTTTATAGTTATAACTGGGGATACCGTCATGTTCACCGTAAATCGGCTGAACATACTTTTCCTGAAGGATTCTTGAACTGTTTAAAATCGCCGGTAAAACCTGCTATAAGAATTTACCCACTTCTCATAAAAAAAAGCGGGCAATAAAAACCCGCTTCTTAGCCGTGCAATATTATTATATTCCAGTTATTCCGCTTCTTCCTCTTCGTCATAATCTTCCGCTACTACCTCATCAGTCTCGTCCTCTTCATCATCTTCAACTTCTTCAGTATCTTCTACATCTTCAATTACATCTTCCACCGTATCTTCAACATTGTCTAACTGATCTTCAACCTGTTCCCCACATCCTGCAAAAAGACAACCAATAGTAAACAGCAGGATAAGGCTGATTATTAAGTACTTCTTTTTGAACATTAACTCTTCAACCCCCTATTCATTTTGCACGGTTCCATTCAAAATATGCGGGGGCTTGTAAAAATATAACAAGTTATATTAAATTATTATTTGGCTTGTTGCATAAATCTCCGCATAAAGCCCAGCGCTTTAGCTACGACTGGACTAAAGATTATTATGGTGATAATATAAAATAACAGTTTCTCATTTCAAAACTAAGGGGAGGAGATCATATGATTGAGGTTAAAGATCTTACCATGACCTATAAAAATGGAAAAGGAATCTTTGATCTTTCTTTTTCTGTTGAGGAAGGGGAAGTATTCGGCTACCTTGGGCCTAATGGTTCGGGGAAAACCACCACCATCCGCCAGCTGCTGGGATTTACTAATGCTGATAAAGGAAGCTGTACCATTAACGGACTTGACTGCCGAACTCAGGCAAAGGAAATTCAAAAGTTCTTAGGGTATCTGCCGGGGGAAATTGCTTTTTTCAGCGATATGACCGGCACACAGTTTTTAAAATTCATGAATGAAATGCGGCGATGTAAGGATAAAACCCGTACCAACAATCTCATCCAACGGTTTGAACTGGAAACCGGCGGCAGGATTCGCAAAATGTCTAAAGGTATGAAGCAGAAACTGGGCATTATCACAGCTTTCATGCACGACCCTGAAGTCTATATATTGGATGAACCCACCAGCGGCCTTGACCCGCTGATGCAGCGCTATTTCATTGATTTAATTATGGAGGAAAAGTCCCGGGGGAAAACCATCTTGATGTCTTCCCATAACTTTGGGGAAATTGACCGCACCAGTGACCGGGCCGGGATCATACGGGAGGGCCGGCTTGTAGATGTGGAAGACGTACATTCCCTGAAGGCATCACAACGCAAGGCTTTTGTAGTAACCGTTGCCTCTTTAGAAGATGTTAAACAGCTTCAAAACAGCGGACTGGATCTTGGAAGTATAACGGACAATCATGTTGAAGTCTATGTAAGTTCTAATTATGACCGCTTTATTGAAACGCTGGCTAAATGCAAAGTGCTGGAGATGAATATCCCATCACAAAGCCTGGAACAGGTGTTTATGAAATATTATGGACAGGGGGTACAGTAATATGAATTTCACCTTGTTTAAGGCTACCACAAAATCAAACTGGATTACTCTTGCCATTTTTTTTGTAATTATGATAATGTACATGGGAATAATCATATCCATGTTTGACCCGGAGAGTATTGACAGCCTTATAGCTATGCTGGAAACCATGCCCAAGGAATTGGTTGCCGCTATGGGCTTCGAAGAAATCGGAACAACCCTTACCACTTTCATTGCCAGTTACTATTACGGCTTTCTTATCATTATGTTCCCCATGATTTACTGCATAATCGTTGGGAACCGGTTGGTGGCAAAACATGTGGACAGCGGTTCCATGGCCTACCTTCTGTCAACCCCCAACTCCCGTGTTACCATTGTAACCACCCAAGCCCTTTATTTGATAACCAGTGTCACTGTACTGCTGGGACTGATTGCATTATCAGGAATCGCTTTTAGTGAATCAATGTTTCCTGGGGAGCTTGATATAAGCAGTTTTCTCATACTAAACCTGACCACACTGTTCGCTTTCTATGCCATAAGTGGGATCTGCTTTTTCTTTTCCTGTATCTTTAACGATACCAAGAACTCCCTGGCTTTTGGTGCGGGAGTGCCTATCGCGTTTTTCGTACTGAACATGCTGGCCAATGTAGGAGAAAAATACGCATGGTTGGGTAATCTTTCCCTATTCACCCTGCTGGATCCTTTAAAATTATTAGACGGAAATTCCTTTACCATTACTGCCAACGTAATCTTTTTAATTGTCGCGGCAGTAATGTACGGCGGCGGGATTCTATTCTTCAGTCGCAAAAACCTTCCCATTTAGGTAATATAAATATTTTTTTCTACCGTGTATACAAAGAAAAGCCGCTCAGGCTGTACTGAACGGCTTCTCTTTATGGATTAAATTTGAAACTGTCATCGGTTCTAAGAGATTTTAGCGCCGGGCCTTCTATTATATCGCCCTCGTAAGTAAATCTTGAACCATGGCATGGACAGTCCCATGAAAGTTCTGCTGCATTCCAGGCAAGGTCACATCCCATGTGAGTGCAGGTAACATTTACAGCATGAATCTTATTCTTTTTTTCCTTATATATTCCCACCTTCTCACCATCATGTACAACTATTTTTGCTTCCCGGTGAGATATTAATATCCTTAGACGCAGGTTTAAGTTTATCCACGAGATTTAGAACCTTGTCACTCAACCCTTTGCAACCTGGCTGACTCAAAATTTCATTATCTTTTCCAACAAAGTTTGTTCAGTTTTACCCCACTATTATAGAGCAGCTGCGGCGGTTCCCTTGATTCATTAATTGAACAAGGCAAACGTTAATGGCTAGCGGCCAAAAAATGGCCTAAGATCGATTCGATCCCAAGGAGCGTAGTCACATCCGTGAAGCCATATCAGTTTTTTTGGACCTTGTGAATATACATGTAAACACCACCGCAGCGACCATGCCTGTTGTGATAATCAATCCCATGGTATGAGGCCAGTGGATCGTAATCAATCCCGGAACGGCGTCAGAAATACCAGGATTTTTCTTGGCACCAAAGAGCAAGCTTTGTCCCAAGACATTATACATCGCGTGCATCAGAACTGAAGGAAGAAGATTGCCGTTCAGATAAAATAGATAGCTGTAAGCGAAGGCACCAACCGCCACATTGATTACCCCTACCGCCGTGAGAAATATCGGATTGCCAAGACCTGCTTCACTGTAAAGAAATAAATAAGAAGGAATATGCCAAATCCCCCAAACCAGACCTAAAATAAACGTCCCCCACAATCTGCCGTGTTTTTCGGTCAGCGCAGGCAGTAGGTATCCGCGCCAGCCGTACTCTTCACCAAAAACAGATATGAGCATAGAACCCAGCATCATGAGAAAGAATAGTAAAAAAACGGGAGTGAATATCTGCGAAGCAAAATCAGGGTCAAATTCGCCCAACCCTGTCAAAATCGCAATAATGGTAACTATGCCAAGCCAAAGCACCGGATAGCCTATTGCAAAAATCCACGGCCAAAAACCTGTACGCCGAGTAAAGAGACTCGTTTGCGACTTCACAGTTTGTTTTGAGAACAAAAAGAACAAAAAGGCAACAACCATCGGGACGAACATATAAAGCCCGGTTTCTACTTTAGGTAAAGCCCCTGAGAACAATAAATACTGGATAATCCAACTTACCGGCAGCACGACTATGATAAACCACCAGCCCCTACCAATTTTTTTCATTGCGTTCCTCCTTAAAACTTAGGATCTCATTCGAAAACTCGAATGGCTTTATTTCCAGGGTTCTGGTGCAAAAAATTTTCTTCTGCAACAATTCCCTACTTTCTGATAAAATAATACCACGTTTAACTCCGGAAAAGAATCGCTTATGCAAGAAGTTTTGTTTAAGTGGAAGCATTTGGAATTTGAAATCATCATCCTCTGCGTCCGTTGGAAACTTAAACATCCTCTGTCTTATCGAAACCTTCAAGAAATAATGCTTGAGTAAGGTATGGAAGTATCCCACACAACAATCATGCGGCTGCAGAGTATCCTCCAGTACTGAGTGTAAAAATCAGAAAACATCTCAAACCAACAAACGACTCCTGGAGAATGGAAGAAATCTAATACGGTGTTCTGTCATGCAAGGTTCAGCACAGAATGGTGCAGTATTTGAACAGCATTGTCGAACAGGACCATCGTTTTATTAAGAGAATGATCAAACCGATGCTGGGATTCAAAAACTTCTAATCAGCCTGCCGTATTATCCCCGGAATCGAATCAATTGTCAGGTGTTAAAACTTCAATTCTATATTTATAAAAATTGAAGATATGCATTATGATAAAAAAGGCCAAGCCGGTACTAAAAATGTCCTTGAGGAGATCGAGCTGATCAACAGGCTTTTTGTATTGCCTGAAAATAAGCGGTAAAGGTATAGTTCTGTATATTTTTAGATTCAGTAGGATTTACAGAATTATTTGCAACAGAACCTTTTCCTTGACTCATTACCCGGAGATTCCGGTCCTTGCCTTCGGCAATTAAAGTTGTGGGGGACTAAAGTTGTGGGGGACTGGCCCTGAGAGGGAGTTTCTGGAAATTGCCAAGGGCAAGGGCCGGTACCAGGAATCAACTTCTTGCATAAATACCTGTATCAGACCTGCGCTTTACTTTTTATACAAATTTATGATAACAGAAAATTTTTGTTGAAAGAGTAGACATTGCATGTTAAAATTTACAGGATTACTTGAATTTTTCAAGAAGCGCTGAATAAAGAAAATTAATAGTGACGTGAAAATTAGTTTAAAATAATATAAAAATTTTCACCCTATTTGAAAGAGCGCCGTAGTCAGAAGACAGCATGCCGGTGATAGTGGAACCCTGTTTTTCCCCCTTGAGGGCAGAACTTGGAAAATCATTTTTCTTCAACCATAACCAGGGGATTCACAGAGGATGCGGTTCCGGAAGAAATGGAGCCGCACTCGACGTGGACGGCAACTGGATCTCCTGCCGCCACCTGATGACGCCGGAGCCTTACCGCATGAAAAATGTTATTGAAAACCTTTCTACAAACTGCCACAGAAGAACAAATACAACAGCTGGGTCAGTGTGAGTCTGCAGAAGCCGTCATCGCTTTGGCGAATTCCTTCGACGTGTGAACCTGACAGCGAAGGAAACACAGAAATTGGAAGAAATCTTTACAAATGATTCTGCAGATGAACTGGATGAAGGGGATTTAGACTCGGTTGCCGGTGGTTATGGGATGTCAATACCTTTTGATATACATGATCTTATAGAGCAAATGATTCAGCAATCTTAGTGCAGCTTCGTTGAAAACCGGCTTGAAGCTTGGAATAATGATCAATGCCTGGAAAGGGGCCCTGAGTCTGTCGGGGCTCCCTTTAGCGGGTAGTGACCGGTTTATATTCAAAGGAGTGATTGATTATTTTGCAAAATCAAAAGGAAAAACGAGCGTTGCTTTTAGGGGCTGCAGCCAATTTGATTATGGCAGTTGTTTCCTGGATTACGTACTATTATTCGAATTCTGAGGCGGTTCTTTTAGACGGTAATTATAGTTTTATAATATTTTTGGGTGTATTAGTGGCCCTGAAAATTGCAGCAATAAAAACGCATAAAACGAAAACCTTTCCACTCGGAAAATTTTTCTACGAATCTCTATACAGCTTCATTAAAGGCTTGATGATCCTGGGAATTCTGTTAATGTCTGTGGCAACGGCCGTCATCCATATCGTTATGTTCTTTACAGGACATACAGAAAACATTCCGATGCTTATCTTTAAGCCCATTGTTTTTTACGGTGTGGTTTGCATGGTTCTCAGTTACGGGCTTGCCTTTTTTTACCGACAACAAAATCGGTCCATGAGTAATATGAGCATTCTTTTAAACACAGAGCAAAAGTCTTCTTTTGTTGATGGCACTTTGTCTCTGGGCGTTGTTGTTGTGGCCTTATTCTTAACAATGGGGGGAGCCGAACTGGGCGGTGATTTTGTTCCGTATTTAGCAGACTCCATATTTGTCCTGTTTCTTACCTCTATGCTGATTATGGAGCCTGTGACAATTATCAGGGATTCATTAATCGAAATGGCCGGAGGGACTTTGCAGGATCAAGAAAAACGTAAATATTTTGAAGAAGTAGTTTCTTCAAATATGCCTAAAGGACTAATCATTGAAGATGTATTTATAAGTAAAAATGGCAGCCAATATATCATTCTGATCTATATTTCCACCAAAGAACCCAGTTACTTCAAGAAAGATATTATTGACACTAAAAATAAAATTACCCAAATCCTGCAAAAAAATCATCCCCATCTGTCGTTGGAAATGATACCTGAAGGCAAAGCGGTTTGAAAATAATAAGCAGAAGATTACCGCTCGGGCATTTATGGAAGGGAATCCTTCCATAAATGCCCAAAAGGGGTCTGTCCCCGTTCCCGTTCGGAAAGAAATCCTAACAATTCTTTTTATCGGGGCCAAAGATGGTCTGAGTCACTCTTCTTATATAAACAGGCCGGCAGTAATTCTAAAAGGAGCATCTAATTACATCATATTTCTGCAAAATTGTCGGAATCCCTTTGTAGCAAATTGTCTAGTTTTATCATTTATTGCCCGAATATCCAGACCCTGCCTTCGTTATTTTCCACAATACCCTAATATTAGATGATAAAACTGTTAGGCGCAAAAGGAAATTCAACGGAGGCGTGGAAATATATTGTAAGTGTTTTTGTAGCAAACATCAGATCAAATGTGAGGTGAAAGCCGTGATTATCAAATATCCTGAGATTGGAATTTGCGGGCTTTCCTGCAGACTGTGCCCCAGGTACAATACGGAGGCCAAAAGCCGGTGTTTGGGCTGCAAGAGCGAAGACAGGATGGCTGCCGGCTGTCCTTTTATTACCTGTGCGGTCAAGAAAAAAGGGGTTGAGTTTTGCTGGGATTGCACAGAAAATAATTCCTGCGAAAAGTGGAGGCATCACAGGGATCTTGGCAGTAAGCATGATTCATTTAAGTGTTATCAGAAACTGGAAAATAACATCGCTTTTATTCAAAAGTATGGAGCAAATGAGTTTATGAAGTTACAAATAATCAGGGAACAATTACTAAAAGAGATGCTTCAGGAGTATAATGAAGGGCGCTCAAAAAATTATTACTGCATCGCTGCGGAAGTTATGGAGATTGATGAATTAAAAGAATCATTGGACAGGGCAAAAAAAGAGTCTGAGGGATTACAGATGAAAGAGAAATCGAAACTGCTTCATTCAATACTGGACAAGGTTGCTGCTGAAAAAAAATATCTCTTAAAATTGAGAAAAAAGGCATTTTGGCGCAGCTGAGAAAGTTACCACACTTTCGCCTTGTTTTTTGGATCTCATTGAGCCATCTATCTGCGTTATTTTTGCTTTGTTTATAGTAAAAATATCCAATTATGAACGAACATATATGCCAGGAAGAATATGGCCACCAAAAAGTTTAGCATATATAAACAGCTTGTTGGAGTTCCATGAATCGAACTCTAACAAGCTGTTTCAAGGTATTAAAGAGTGCCGGAGCTTGCCAGTAATTAATGATGAAACAGCCTCATTCCCGTGGTGACCATGACCATGTCGTATTCGTTGCAGGCGTCGATAACAAGGTCGTCCCGCAGGGATCCCCCTGTCTGAACCACGTATTTGACACCGCTCTTGTACGCCCGGTCAATATTATCTCTGAAAGGAAAAAAGGCATCGGAGCCGATGGTAACGTTCTGCAAACCCTTGAGCCATTCTTCCCGCTCGGCTTCACTGAGTCTTGGCGGAATCTCTTCCAGCACGGCGGCCAGCGTTTTCAGTTCATAGTCTGTTGTATCTTGCCTGACAAACAAGTCCATGGCATTGTCACGCTCCGCCTTGCCCACTTTGGCTTTGAATTGGAAGCCCAATACCCTGGGATGCTGCTTCAGATACCAGATATCAGCCTTATCGCCTGCCAGGCGAGTGCAGTGAATTCTTGACTGCTGGCCCGCGCCCACTCCGATAACCTGGCCATTGGAAACATAGCAAACAGAGTTGGATTGGGTGTATTTGAGGGTGATCATGGCCAGCACCATGTCCCTACGAGCTTCCATGGGCAGCTCTTTATCGGCGGTCACGATATTCTGCAGGTCATCAAAAGCTGGAATGTGCGTATTTCTTTTTTGCATAAATTCAATGCCGCCGATTAACCTGGTCTCCAGTTCGGGAGGTTCGTAGGTAGGATCTATCTTAATGACGTTGTACTTGCCGCCCCTTTTCTTTTTGAGAATTTCCAGGGCTTCAGGGGAATACCCGGGGGCAATAACCCCGTCGGAAACTTCCCCCTTTAGCACTTCTGCAGTGTCCTGATCCACGGGGTCGCTGAGGGCTGCCCAATCACCGAACGATGACAGCCGATCGGCTCCCCGCGCCCGGATATAAGCACAGGCCAGGGGGGATAATGAGGCAGCTTTCACCCCGTAGGCCTTTTTCTCATCCTCAGAGAGGGGCAGTCCCAGGGCGGCACCCGCAGGGCTGACGTGCTTAAAGGAAGCGGCAGCGGGCATTTCCAGAGCAGCTTTTAATTCTTTCACCAGCTGCCAGGAGTTCATGGCGTCCATGAAATTGATGTAACCAGGGTTGCCGCTGAGCACCTCAAGGGGTAGTTCACCGTCTGCTGCCCGTACTTCTGCAGGTTTCTGATTAGGGTTACAGCCATACTTTAACGTTACTGATTGCATTAACATCCTCCTTAGTTTTAATTAAATAAGTATTTAATGCAGTACCTCAATTTTCCTTTAAAACGTCAACCAGGGGGAAGACTCAGGATAGACAGCCCACTGCTCTGGATATCCTTGGCACACCTACATTATAAAACCAGTTCTCTCCACAGTCAATAAGTATCTGATATATAGATGGTGAAAGGAGTTATCACTTTTTTTTTGGGTTTATACTTTAAAACAAGAAGGTCCTTTACATTCTCCAGCGCCCTGCTGTTTTTTACCGGAATCATAAGCCAAAAGGTCCCATTAAATGGCTGAGCAGATGTAATCACATCAACGACTTCTTTTTCAAAGTCAGGGTACATGGCTTCTACCATTGGGAGAGAATCCTGTAAAATGACAATCAACGCTACAAAACCGTCCTTTTCTGGATAAAGGGTACAAAGGGACTTTCCAGATTTTTTATATTTACTGTTCCACCCCGGTTTCCCGGAGCATTTACTGTAGGCCAACTTGGGAGATGTCATATATTTCTCCTCCACATCCATTAAGTGTCCACCAGGTATTCCCCGTCCCAGAAAAATAGAATATTGCTCGGGAGTATCTTCGCTGACCACCATATTTCCTTCCTTTAAAACTCCCTCCAGCAAGATACTGCATGAATTGTCAGCCTGATCATTTCCCTTAAAAAAATAACTGTTCACCGTGGTATCCCTTGAACGACAAAAAGCCCTGGTTTTGCAGGACACTTTTAATAAAAGGAAGAACAGGGTCTAAAACAGAGACAGCTGCCTGTGTATGACTCTCTTTTCCGCCCCTTTTATTATCTCAGCCATTTTATATATAATGCCAAGACGGACACATTCATTACGAAATACCTTCCATAAATATTTACTGTTGGGGGAATTACAGTGATATGCATGCCCAAAGAACGACTGGTATTTCTCCCCCATCCCGGAAAAAAGCTCCTCCAATTTTTTTAAAAAATACTCCCGCTGTCCGCTCCGCATAGTAATTCCAAACCAGGGATAAATGAAGGATGCACCCCTCTCGGCCGCCGCATGAATAATAGAAACTATGTTTTCCTCGGTATCTCCTATAAAAGGAAGAATGGGCATCATTAATATGCCCACATAAAATCCTTTATTGGCCAAACACTTAAGGGTATCCAGCCGTCTGGAAACTGCCGGTGCTGAAGGTTCTATTTTCGAAGACAGGACATCATCAATTACCGTAATAGTAAAAGCAGCGCTTACCGGAGAATGTTTCAACATCTCTAATAAAATGTCACAGTCCCTGGATATTAAAATCCCTTTTGTGGGAATATGTACGCCAAATTTATACTTATTCATCAGCTCCAGGGCATTCCTGGTAAGCTTCAATCTGCTCTCACAAGGATTATATGAATCGCTCATTGCGCCCAACCCAATGATGCTCTTTTTTCTTTTAGACCTCAGCTCTTTCTCCAGAATATTTAAGGCATTCTTTTTTACTGCTGTCTGGTCAAAATTATCAACCCGGTAACAGTCACTTCGGGAGTCGCAGTAAATACAGCCGTGGCTGCAGCCCCTGTAAAGATTCAGGTTGTATTGTACACCAAACCAGTGGTTACAATCCTTTACCCGGGATAACATGGTTTTAACCTGCAGGTATTTCATCCTGGCTGACCCCCTGAAATTCTAAACTTATCATATCACAGCAAACCCTACATGAATAATATGTCAGGTTTGCCTTGAAATAGTTCTACAATAAAGAGATGCCGGATTGCTATATTTTAATGAGAAAAAGTTTTCTGCTGTTTTCGTAACGGTTGAAGACAGTTCTTTCAATCCTGACACGCTATTTTAAAGGAAATACTACTTTAGTCAACAGCTCACTTTCAGGTACATCGTTGGGAGAATTGTAGTAGAATTCATACGCGACACCCGTTGGGGTAAGGCCCTTCTCCTCCATCCACTGCATCATGGCGTTATATACCGGCTCCATTTGGGCATACGGGCCTTTATGCAGACACGACACCTGCTTACCTGCCGGGTTTTCCCCTGCGAATATTGCACCTCTACCGGGAACCGGTTTGGAGAGACAAAATCCTATCTCCACCTCCAAGATTCAAACTAGAATTACAACCCTTTGTGCTAATAACTGATTGGAAAATTACAACTGAGGAAACTATAGAATACCAAAAACATTTTTTGAACATATTACGCAACCGGACGTAATGTATGATTATTACGGACATGATGTTATTGCTTAATCTTTATGATGCTTATATAATTATCTTGAAATTAAGCCAATAACAGTGGGTTTATTAGAAATCCAAACTCTTCTACTATATTTGTCAAATCCCTGGGAAGGTAGGCAGAAGCTTTTTTCTTGAGATAGCTCGGTACTCCATAGAAGGCATCCCCTATGCTGCCTGCGATGGCTCCGATTGTATCGCTGTCCCCACCGATTGAGATAGCGTTTCTAATAGTGCCTTCAAAGTCCTCAGAATCCAAAAATGATACGATAGCCTGGGGCACAGAACCTTGACATGACACATCGAAGGTATAGGTGTCCCTGATATCATCTAACGAAAAAGACAAATCATAGAACTCCTTTTCAATGTATCCCTTGATTTCTTCCTTGCTTTTACCTATCCGGGCCAGGGAGATGGCACCGGCAACAGATTGTGCACCCTTTATTCCCTCTGGATGATTGTGACTGACCTCTGCAGATTTTTTTGCCAGATCCAAAGCCTCCTCCAGGCTTTCTGCCACCCATCCAACAGGAGACACCCTCATGGCAGATCCGTTTCCGCAGCTTCCGTATGGCAGTGGATTACCTGACATAATCCACTGCCGGAAGTTTCTACCGTAACCTGCGTTAAGGTATTTTCTACCTAGATTTTGCATTTCATTTACAAATATCTGATGAAGGTCTATACTTTTGCTTGACTTTTTCCAGATCATGAGGGCTGAAGCCACAGCGCAGGTCATGACTGTGTCGTCTGTAAAGCAGCATCCTTTTCCGAACAGGTCAAAATCTTTTCTCTTTATATTGTTTCCTTCATATATGGACCCAACGATATCTCCGATTATTGCTCCGTACATCTCAGCACCCCCATCATCAAATGGTTGCTCTCAGTCTATCTTAAGAAAAGCACCGATCTAGCTTATAATGGAGCTATAGTTCTGGTTCAACAAAAACATTTAGGTTTTTAGCTGCTTTTACAAGGCCTTTATCAATTGTCCAGAGAGTTGCATTATAAATTTTAGCAACACTCAAGTAGGCAGAGTCATAGACAGCAATATTTTGGGTAAAAGAGATAGAAATAATAACAGTAGGATCTGTTGCAGCTGTATCAATTCTAAAGTCCAGCAGCGCTCTAAGGCCTTC
The DNA here is from genome assembly GCF_022558445.1 of Candidatus Contubernalis alkalaceticus. Lineage (NCBI taxonomy): Bacteria > Bacillati > Bacillota > Dethiobacteria > Dethiobacterales > Dethiobacteraceae > Candidatus Contubernalis > Candidatus Contubernalis alkaliaceticus. Next base: position 738,538 of record NZ_CP054699.1, on the reverse strand, counting down.
TATCGCCTCTGATTGAACGATTCTTTTTCTTTTAACAGCGACCCAAAGGACATTTGCCACTTCATACCAAAATATTGTTGGGACAAGTAATTTAACATCGCCATTCTCTACTGCATAGTCACGTAACAGTATTGTTTTATTTGTTTTTTCCCCTGGTAATATCCAAGACAAGGCGACCGACGCATCTACAATTACAGTGCTATTCATTCTGCCTGCCCAAGTTGCGCATTTTTCTTAATTCCTCTGAAGAAACGTACCCCTTAACTGATTCACGGATATGGTTCATTTTTGAAGCTGATTCTTGTCTGCCAGGTGAGTGTAGAGCGTTAAGCGCAGCATCTACCATAAATTGAGATAGAGACTTACCCCTTAAACTTGCTTCAGCCTTAAGCGCCCGATGGAGTTCCTTATCTATATAAACACTAATTTTTTCTGCCATTACATCACCTCCAAATATATTTTTATTATAACTCTTTAACTCTTTAACGTCAAATAAGTCTATAAACTCAAAGACATATCTTCTCGTGTGGCGGCTAGAGCAGAACCTGCAAAAGATTTTATGGATGCTAATTTATTGTGCAGGAAATTAAACGTAACTACTCGGGAAAAACTGATGGAAATCGTATTAAAGTATATTCCAGCAACCTTAATTGGAGAAAGACAATTCAATTTTATAAAATACCTGGGAGAGGATCTGGGCTATGATTGGGAATAATTATTTACAAGCCTTATTTGATTATCCGGATGAAGATACAAGTATAAATCAGTTATTAGAACTATTAAAAACAAAGGATAGCGAATTTCTGATTAGCCTGTCTGAAGACTTAAAATTAGATTTATGTAATGAAGAGGAAATTAAGTTTTTAACTAAAGTTTCTGCGCTAATTGACTACTCGTTACAAAAGTTAAACCTAGATGTGCCTGAGTGGTTACGGGATGATATATTAAGTTTTGATGAACCTTACTATTATTCTAAAAGAATAAGCGATATTGATAAAATACGCCTGCTATCTTCCTGTCCGGCTCCCTTCAGGTTAAGAAATGTGTATTTTGATATGAAGAGCATAAAGAGGGTATAGTAGTCGGATCATCCTCCGTCCAAACACCCCAGGCCTTCCCGTAAATACCGATTGAATAAAGCGCATGGCCGGGCTGCGAAATATTATTGTGCATGAGTATAAGGTCAGTCCCGCACCTCTTTACCCCTCGTTCTTTTTGCTCATAAAATAAAACATCCTTTAATCTATTTTTGTAGCCTTATCTTTCCTCTCTTCTACTGCCACAAAAAAGGTATGGGAGGAATTGATCCTATATTTTGCTGTCTTCGCCTCCAAAGGCAACCATCTCCACGGCTGACTGTCCCTGCCTCAACAGCTTCCGGCCTCTCAGTTTCTGTTCTCAATACAAGAACTGGTTTCCCTAGAGCCGGAGCTTCTTCTTGAATGCCACCGGAATCAGACAATACTAAATAAGATCTTGCCATTAAATTTGCGAAGGGAGCATAATCTAAGGGTTCAATTAAATGAACCCGGGGAGTCCTTCCGAGAATTTCATATGCTAAATTTTTAACAACTGGATTCAAATGAACTGGAAATACCAGTTCCGTATCTGTATATGCATTAACGAAAGCTCCAGGGGAACACATATCTATTTATGATTACCCCAAGCCATTTTTTGTTTTGCTATATCGTTGGCACTCGCATAGGGGTGCGGATATCTTCCATTATCGGTAGTATAGGATCGACCATTATACCATTTTGATCCCCCCTGTAACGATTCAACAGGGCAAAAGTTTAAGCATGCATAACATCCAAAACAGGTTTTTTTACAATCGAATACAGGCCTGCCATCTATGATAGCAATGCGATCTGCCGGACATACTTTCTTGCATATTGTACAGCCATTACATTTTGAATCGGCATAAAAAGCACCTTTCAATACTGAAGAAGGGTGCTTTTCCACAAGGTAAAATATCAGCGGGCGTAATACTTTATCTATCCATAGAGGAAACGGAGCAGGTCGAGCATCTTTCTCATTATACGTATCCCTATTGATGATTATTTCTTTGATATGATCGAGCTTTGCCTGCACCTGATCTTCACATCTCTTAAATTCTTCTTTACAGGGAATTCTATAATCCTTAGTCACTATAGCATGATTGTCAGGCATGATCAGATTAAAATGTGCACTAAGCCTGCAACTCTTTTTTCTCAGAATTTTATCTATATCTTCAGGAGCAAAGCTTTTCGAGAAAGCACTATTACATAGAGCAAAAAGGTATTCATCTCCTTCCAGATGAAGTTTTTTAATAAGCATTTTCATTGGGATCGGCAGATGACCTGCATGATTTGGGAAACAAAATCCAATGGTTTTACTTTCTGAGTATATCCAACCATCAACATTTAATAGTGATGCTACAGGTATCATTCTGATTTCAGGAATGTGTTCTTTCAACTTATTTACTATGTATAATGTATTGCCTGTACCTGAGAAGTAATATATATCTATATTTCCCATTTTTCATTTTCTCCTTCTGGGAAAACTTGTTCCAATCTCCCTTATTCCCTTGAACTATCCATAATTAAATCCACAGCTTTTACTTTTGGATGATGGTAGTGTTTCATACATATTCCTTTAAAACCATATTTACCGATACGAATTGCAGACTTAGGACACCATTGCAGGCATGCAAAACAACCGGTACAATCTTTTCCAAAATCTGGTTTTCCATTAACCCATTCGATGTTATTTACCGGACAAATCTTTTTACATTGATAACAGCTTATACAGTCACCTGTTACAGTAAACTCTAAGGATTTTGGACCTTTAAAAAGCAGTATAAACAGGAGCTTAATGATGTGTGGAAATTGTTTTAAAATGGTCATGTTTTCAAAAATAGATGTTTTTTCAATATCTCCGACAGTTCTTGCTTGAATGTTCCCTACTATATCACATATCTTTTTATCTGCCCTTAAAATTCTTGTGTAATTTTCTTCATCAGTAAAACCTATTGAACCAACCGCATTATGGGGTAATTTGATGCCATAGCCTCTAGAAAGAATAACACCTTTTTGATTTAAAGATTTTTTAAAATAATTCAATGTCGAAGATAATGCTACTCCATATGTACCTATAGCTATAGTATAATTTGCGCTTATTTTTGATAGGTTCTCAACAATTTCAGTAACCTTCTTAGGTGGCTTAAAATCATAAACAGGAAAAATAAAACACAGTATGTCGGCTTCAATGACATCTCCTTTCTTTAGTGATACTATTGGTTTTAATACCGCACCTATACTATCAGCAATTGTTTTGGCAACATAATATGAATTACCTGTTCCTGAGAAATAGTAGATACTTTTTGTAACAGGTAGTTGATTTTCAGTTTCATGTGCTATATTTGCCATGCAATATAATCCTCCAATTTCAATATATACCTTAACCATAATTTGGTTAGCATTAAAAAAGATTTTCTGTAGCGCTTTACGTTTGCAATTTAACCAACTGAGACAAAAGTCCTCAGCCTTTGTGAAGAAATTATCTCTTAGTAAAAGACACTTTAGATAATCACCGATTAGACTAAAGACTCATCTCTACACATTAGATAAGCTTAAATCCTGGGGTATCAACTTCTCATTGTTTTTAACAACGGTACTCTATCTCATTTTTTTGCCTAGCAATGTCCTCGATACTGGCGTATGGCGGTTTGAACCTTGGATTGTTTTTTGTCTTTGAACCTGCCCACTTTATACTTGGCCTTACCTGGACGGCTCCAGCAGGACAAAAGGCAAGACAAGCATGGCAGATGCACCTTCGAGTCCCACTCCGGACGCCTATTATGGAGTTTTATCCGATCTGTCAAACAGACCCGCTCACAAATTCCACACCCAGTGCACCCCAAATCAGCATAAAAGTAATTCTTAAACAAAGCGGGATAACTTGCATAAATATTCAAGACAAATGGTGCAAGATATTTCTCAATAATCACCGGCTATTGAAAGGACGACGCATCTAAATCGCTTCGCTGCCCGGAGATTCTGGCTCTTGCCTTCGGCAATTTCCAGAATCTCCTAAATGGGGTCAGTCCCCCACCAATTTAATGTTTTAAAACGTAATTCGTAAATTTTCTACAATAATAAAATACTAACTTGACATAAAAATTATTTTACATCCGAACTCTTCACTTATTCCAAGTGAATCATTAATGGATAATTATTCTAATTACATCTTACTTCTGCAAACTTGTCGTAATCCCTTTGTGGCAAATTGTCTAACTATGTCATTTAATGGTCCGATAATTCGGTCCCTGTTTTCGTCATTTTCTAGAATCTCTAATAAAGGGATATCAAAATACCTTGTCATTATCTTTCCAAAAACAGTTTATCCAATTGCTGCTGGAACTGGTGTCCCATTTAGCCGGAATAAGGTATTAAATAATTACAAAAAAAAATATTTTAGTTCTTTAAAGTTGTGGGGGACTGGCCTGAAAGGTAGTTTATGGAAATTTTGCCAAGGGGCAAGGGCCGGAAACTACCGGGCATAAACTGAATTCTTTAGTGTCTGTATGAATCCTTTGAGTTGCAATATACCCGTTAGTAATCAAGTGTGTGACTCTTCTTTTAATGTGGAGCATACTTGGATTTGATAATTAATCGAAGACTTCATGAGGCAATACTATTCTCCCTGGATAAAGTTTTAATAAAAGGTTCTCTTCTTTAACCCAAAGAAAAGAAGAGACACAGTCATTATCAATTTGATTCTTACATTCTTTCAATGCCTCATAGGGAGCCAAATAATAAGAGGCAAACATATCAGCTTCTTTTTCCATAGAGTCCTTGTCTTTTCAAGGTCTTTTGAGCAGACAATGCTTTTACTGTTTCTCTAACCAGTTCATAGGACACATCATGCTTATCTGGATAAATTTCTGCTTTTTTCTCAATATGTTTAATAAGACGTTCAGCCAAACTATTCCATCCTTCCATGTTGTCACAAACAATCCCAAAGCTGAGCTAATACTTTATAGTTCTGTAATTCCTGACCCTTCGTTAACATTGGTTATCAAATGCCAGGCTAAAAGACTTTATTTTTTTAAAAACTTGCTGCCGGACCTTGTTTTTGGGAATAAAAAAGCAAAGGGAGATTCTTTCAAAGGTAGTATGACCAAAATAATGACATGTACTGTTAAAGACTGATTTAACAGGAATTAAATACTTTGTGAAGAATAACGAAATGACCAAGTTTTTTTAATACGTCCATGGAGGAACAATTTTAATGGAAAAAAGTTATCATAGGCCAAAAGAAACATGGATAAACTTCCTGATATTGATAGGTATGAAGGGGAGGGGAATCTATATAAAAGAAAATTAGTCCAGGTTTATAGTGAAGACAATAGGGTGTTTGATTCTTATGTCTACGTTTATAATCATTCTACTGCTGGTAAGGTAAAAATTGATTATGAGCATCAGCCGTTGTTTGAAGGCATAACAAAACAAATGGACCTTAAAAATCTTGTCTGATATGCATCCTATGGGTCCAACGTTAACAAAGAGCGGTTCATGAGGTATATCGAATTAAACAGGACGGCAGGACGGTCAGAGCAGGTATAAATTGGGATTCGAATGATGCAGTCTATTATACTGTGCCTGATAAGAGAACATTCATTGCTAAATTAGTAAATTAGAGAACATAAGGTTATATTTTTAGTGCTACGATTATTATTATACCGGGACAACTATTCATTATTGGCCTCATTTACCCATTTTTTTATCTTTGGGAATCGTGTTTTATTGAGAAAAGACAAACTGCTCAAAAACGGGACATTGTTTCGCGGCTCTGAAAGAAGAGGAAATACATGATGTCTTTGTTGCTTTAAAAATTATGATAAAACATACTTCCATAACGTTCAGGCTGCCCGCTATCTGCGGGAACTGCGGAACGTGTGGCTGTTATTGGGTAAAGAAAAGGCCTGGACTAAAAATTACGGGAACCTGATGGAAGAATACAAAAAGTTCCGTGCCCTGAAGGAGGAAATTGCCCGGGTGCTGTAAGCTCAGGCTGCGCAGTCGTGGAGAGCTGAAGTGGGATGCACAGTGGCGGTGGTGACTTTGAAAAAAAACACAGGGAATCATATAATATGAACAAGCACGGGAGTTTAGTACAGGAGGAGAAATGAGTAAGCAGAAGATTTATGAGCGGGTATATCGTTGTGCAGGGGAATTGCTTGATGAAAAGGGGTATGTAAGTCCGGTTGAACTGTTGGTGCGAATGGATAGGCTAAAGGCCAAACAGGTGGAGGACTGGCGGTTTCGAAGGCTTCCCTACTTGGAGCGGGTGACCGTGGGTGGTTTGGGGAAAATGAACACCATCTTGTCGGCTTTGCGTGATTTTGCCAAAGCGGCCGGGTTGAAACCCTCCCGTACCACTTATATGTCATGGGGGAAAGGGCCGAAACAGCGGCTGCGGTTTTCCAAGTACGGGGCGCCCCGCACAGAAGAGATGTACTCGACACACTATATACGACAAAAAGACAGTAAACCTGAATCAAATTTAGAGATACTGTAACGGAGGCGGAAATATGCAAATATGTCTGACAAAAAAGCTGCAGAGTGAACTGGGAGTTGCTGTTGAAAACGGGTCTGAAGACAATGACTTTTTTTGCTGGAGTGCAAATCTGATTACCGTTAACAGAAGAAAGACTGTTGTTGTGGTGAATGACAGCAACAGGTTCGGTTTTGTGCTGCAGGGTTTAAAGGCAAAGGATTTTAAGATTTTCCGTGAGTTGGTGACTGAAGGGATTAAAAAGTGTCTGCGGGATGAAAAGATTAAGGAAGAAACCATTGAAAGATATATTCAGTCTGCCGGGGATCCGGTATTTACAAAGACCAGGGGCCGCAGTTATGTTGCACGGCTTAACAAGGCCTGTGAATATGCAGGATATTTTGGTGATCTGTTTGACCCGGATATTCCTTATCAGAAGAGGGTTTCAGATAAGATGAATAATGACTATATAACAGTGCGCGAAAAGAAAGAATATGAACATCCGCACATCCTCTTGCTTAATGATTTTGAGAAATTTGCAGGTGATCCGGTTATCAGTTGTGAGGCGGTTGATTTAATGGTTAAGCTTAATCTAAACAGCAGTACGGCATGGCGAAGAATTGTTACCCCGGTGGATATTACTTTTAACCAACTGCATGAAATATTGCAGGTTGCTTTTGACTGGAACAGTTCTCACCTGTATAATTTCAGAATCACTGATGAGTCGGGGCAGTGTGTTGTCGAGGTAGTCAGCGAATATGAGGATATGGATGGATCATTCCAGGATTGTGAGACGCTTTTGGATTATGATGTAAGCTTGAGAGACTATCTCGGGGAGCAGTATAAAATAGTTTATCTGTATGATTACGGTGACAATTGGGAGCATGAAATAAAAGAACAGCGGGTTATTGCCGGCCATGACAATAATTATCCTGTCTGCATTATGGGTGAGGGCAATGCCCCTCCTGAAGATGTGGGTGGTGTGCATGGTTATGAGGAGTTTTTAAAGATTATAGCTGATCCACAGCATGAAGAACATAAAAGCACCCTTACATGGGCCAGAAGTCAGTGGCACAGGGATTTTGATATAGATATTGTAAATAGAAGGCTAAGAATTGTCCTGAGACAATAGAGGGGGACTGTTTTTGCATATTTTGCTGGCTGATAAGACAGCGAAGGATATAGAGGTGAACGCAGGCGGTTGCCGGCGGCAGAAGAGCTTGAAGATGTTCATACCCGGGTAAAAATAGTTGCTGCACTATCCCACGTTCATGATGCAGAAACCGTCAAGGCATTGGGATATGAGTTAAAGCGTTCGATTTCTAATAATGTGACCAGGCAGCTGTACACAACGATTCTAAAAGAGCTTAGGAGTTTCCCCATGGAGCTTATAAGTGAGCCGGTTGAAAACCTTTTGGCGGAGAAGGATTTTAGTTATAAGATTAAGAAAAGAATCGAGGAACTGCTTGAGCCGGAATATGATAACTTTTGGCGTTTGTAAGGATGGTGAAAATCTAGATATTCATATTTCCGTTTTTCTCATAGATAAGATGAGTAAAGTTAATAACTCTATCATCAAGCCTGACCTACTCATTCACATCAATTTTATAAACTATATTAGAGCTTGGAATTGTATTGATAAAATTACTACTAACAAAGGTGCCTGCCATAGGAAATGCAAGTGCTATCATAAAGATGCTGCATATTACAGATAAAAAGACCAGTGCGCTGGTTATCTGCTATACCCAGCCAATTATAGGGTTGTGCTGTTTATTAAGTTCAGCACCAATTACCACAGCATCACCCATATCCCTTACAGATAACTCTTCCGCCTGGGCTTCATCATATCCCTGATCAGTATAAAATTCTATTTTATCCAATATGTGACTTTCAAGCTCAGATTTAATATCATCTCTGTCAAAAGGAAATTTTATCAGCATTTTTAAATAGCTTTCCGAGGGAGCTGTATATCCTTCAAATTTCCTTGCAGTAGTAAAGGTAAATATAGGGAACCCTTCCCTTTCCCCCAAGTGAACAACTCTGCCGTATAATGAATCTATTAAGTCCTTTTTTCCCTCTTCCACTACCTGTTCCCAGGGAATTATAACAGGGAAACTAACACTGTTCTCCTGGGCTACCACGTCACCAAACTGTTCCTGTTTTATAAGGTACATTCTTACCAGGGTTGAGCTTTTGGGGTTGACATGTTTGTCTTCCCGACTGCCAATGAAGGCAACACCGCCTCCCCACCTGCGAGAATATCCCGCAAAGTACAGGGGATGCTCTATGAAAAGGTGCTTATCTTCTGCAGGCAGGGTTCTGTCCCGGCACCCACATTCGTAAGCATTCGACCCTTGAGGGGTTCCACCCTGTATATAACATAAAAAACGGTCCCGGCATAAGTTCGAACCATAACTGGCATACCAAACAAGTGATTTATCTAACATAATTGAGTTTCTTCTCCCTACCTTTCCACTTAATTATCTTCTAAATATACACCTTTCCCATATCCTTTTAACTGTTATTCATAATATTTTCTGCTGGCACCTCTGCTCCCTGTAGATAAGTTATGGTTTAAGGTTTATGTCCTGTATTACATTTCTTTTCTGTCTGCCGGGCTTATGCCCGGAGATTCCGACCCTTGAACTTCGGGAATTTCCAGAATCTCCTATATGGGGTCAGTTCCCCACCAATTTATTTAAAAAGTCGGCAAAAGCATCATTAACTTCATGTCTTGATATGAAGTTAATGTTTGGAAAATATTCTGCTTCATGATATAAACCATTATGATTATAGATTCTGATTGTGACGGAATCGCTTAATGCCCCGGCGGCAGAGCCCATTGAACCATCAATACTTGTGCTGCCGGAGATTGTTTCTTGGTCTGAGGTTGAACTTTTGTCGCTTGATTTAATTTCTGCCGGTGTGTCCTCAGCATAATGAACTGTGCCTTCATCAGCTTGATTCTCCGGTAATGTATCTTCTAGATAGTCGGGCGGCACTTCAATTTTATCCGAGACTGGGGCTTGGACTTCGTTATTTTTGTCATTATAATTAAACAACCTATCAAAATACTTGTCGCTTGCATTTTTCATTACAGAATAGTGCCGATAAAACTCCTCAATTTCATCGCCGGCGGTAATTTCATTTATTATATCCAATCTCCGTTCAATTTTGCTCTGCTCGCTGTACCGTATAAACAAAATTTTTGCGATATCTTCTGAACTGTTCATTCCATATAGTTCAAGATAAGCTCTGACATCCTCGTCTTGATTGTGAATATAGCTCTCAAAAACGAAGAACTTGAAAAGGACGTATTCATTGTCTTTTTTTACTGCAACCACTGCTTCCCCTTTGGCAGGGAAATATTCATAAACATCCAATCCAATCAGGCTTTCATCTACACTTGTTGTAATGGTTGTAATCATGCTGCCAATATCCTGTTCATCGATTATTTCCGGTAATGAAAATTCTGATTTTTGTGCCTCCGATAAAATGATATAATGTTTATTGTCAATTTGAAATTGATCTTTAATCTCATGGATTAAGAGTTGATCAGATTCATTTATTCTGTTGTCAGCAGCATAATTGTTATTTTCGTTATTAAACAGCAAGCCATTGATCAGCAGAGCCCCAACCACAACAAACACTAATGCTAAGGCCGGGACAACCGACCTTTTATTAATAAACTTCATATTATTATCCCTCTTTCTATCTTCTAAAAGATGTAAAACATTGTTTAACATTCTTTGTTTTGCCTCATCAGTTGGCTGTATCTTATCAAGTGATTCTATTATTTCTTCTTTCTTCATTTTAAATCACTCTCCAGGTCGATTTTTAATATTTTTCTTCCGGTTGCCAATTGACTTCTAATTGTAGATTCATTTATATTTAGCATCTTAGCTATTTCTTTTGTGCGGTAACCCTCGTAATAATACAAGTAAACTATTGTCTTGTATTTGGGGGGAAGTTCCATCACTTTTTTTAAAGTATCATCATCAGCAAAAGGCTCGTCTGCTGCCACTTCTGCCATGGTATCTATGTTTACGATTTTCCTCCACCAGTTTTTAAAAAAATCTTTGCAAAGATTAGTGGCAGTCCTAATTAACCATGCTTTTTCGTGTTCTTCGCTTTCAAAATGTGTTTTATCTTTCATAAGCCTAATAAAGGTGTTTTGCACCATATCCTCGGTATCGTGCCGGTTTTTCATATACACGGCACAAACGCGATACACAGTTTTTACATGGCGATTATATATCTGTGACAGTTCTTCATTCGTACGCAATAAAGAACTCTGCACTTCACTCCACCCTTTGCTTTATATACGATTGAACGCAGCAAAATGTTGAATAGATAATGAAAATTTAATTGCCCGAAAATTCGGCCCCTGTTTTCGTCATTTTCTAGAATCTCATAATAAAGGGCTATCGAACCCCTTGTACTTATCTTTCCAAAACGGTTTGTCCAATTCTGCTGGAACTGGTGTCCCCTTTAGCCGGAATAAGCACAAGAGTATTAAATATATTGTAATTGTAAATGTTCACTACTTACTTCCCGAATTGAACAGACCATGTGTTATAAAATCTTTGTAAATGGCAAAAATGACCTATCCTTAGTAACGACATTTTGGGAAATTACCTTACCCTCATTATCTATGTGTATATTTTCTTTTCTAGATAAAACCAGCCAAAGCATACATTTAAGTTCTTTCGCTTTTTCACAAGCATATTTAATAGCTTCCTCTTCAGATTGTATCTCTGCGGGAATGTTACAATGGCCGTATACTGACGCCATCCATCTTATTGTTAAATGCATCTTAATTGGTGTGTTGACCCATTTTTGAAATTCTCTCTCCCGCTGTTCTTTATCCTGCCGGATAAGTTTATCAATCATCTCTTGGTCAAGATTTAGGGCGTGTATCATCTTTTTCAAAACCTCAGGATGAACAATTCCTTCCCGTTCAAGTTCTATAATCCTTCTCATTCCCCGGTTGACGTTTTTATAGCCCATTAAATGAGCCAATGTGAGATAATTTAACCCTTTTTTCAGTCTTTCTTCTCTTATATAGTTAGCAAGGTTTTTTAACATTGCAATAACCTCTTTCTTGATATAAATGATCCTTACATTATTGTCCTTACTGCTGCTCATGGCAGGTTAAAGCAAGGCAGGACAAAGCCAAATCCATGGCATCAATATATTCCTTTTCAAAATCAAACTCCTTCAACCGTTCTTCCAGTTCTAAATTTAGCGTTTTAAATATCTCCCTTACAACATTTATGCCGGGCACATTTTGCTCAAAAAACAGAGATGTTTTTTCCTGATTATAACCGGAGAATAATTTGTGGGTTAACCTGTCTGCCTCTATTTTCAATTTTCCCCTGATTAATTCACTGCCTTCCAGCAATTTTAAGGATAGCGCTACCAGGGAATGAACCTGTTTATATTCTTTTGAAACCGGTTCGACAGTATATTCCCCTTCATTATCTAAAAGATATTTAATTGATCTTAACAGCTGTTTTTTATATAATCTTATTTCATCTGGAGCAAGCAGAAAGGATGACAAACTGAGGGCCGTGATTTTTAATTTCTTATACAGTTTATCTTCGGGACTGTCTGCAAAAGAACCATCGGCCTGCTGTTTTAAAGCCAAATAACGCAGTGATTTTTTAATTGTTCTTTCAGAATTCCTGCTTCGTCTTTCTAGTGATGGTATTATGAAGTTGACAGTTGATTCATCAATATGAACAGCATCATCAAAACTCATAAAGTCACAGGTATCCTCAAGGGTATTTTCTCTTACACGCCTCAAAGAATGATAGCAAGAAACTGTTATACTTGCATCTGAATCTCTTAATAACTGCCAGTTTGCCGGGGGAGATACGGGAACTACTATGGTTTCGGGGAGTCCGGTAATTTTATCTGTCCTTTCTTCTACGGCTACGAAGGAGGTATATAAGATAGGCCTCCTAAAAAAGGTATCTCAAATAATCTTTTAAACCAACTTGTTTTTATTAATTCAAGATATAATTGATCGGACAGAAATTCATAAATATAAGTATTTATATTTGGGAGCTCAAACCCTCTTTGAAGGTCTTCTATTAAAGATTTTAAATATAAATCGTCAGTCATAAGTTAATCAAGCTCCTATCTGCAGCAGTATAATAAAAAATAAAAAAATAATAACAATAAACATTTTGAACAATTTTACCATCTATAATTTATTTTATTATGTCAATGTTATTCTGGTGAATTTAATTATATATACTCTTTGATATGGAGTAATAGTAGGATTTTCAATTATAATTCTGGAGACATGCTTATCTTGTATATTTTTTTATATAATTCCACCTAATTCCTGCTTATGTTTATATTTTCCAAGTGAATAATTAATGGATAATTATTCTAATTACATCTTATTCCTGCAAACTTGCCGTAATCCCTTTGTAGCAAATTGTTTAGTTTTGTCGTATTATTGCCCGAATATCCGCCCCGTGCTTTCGGTATTTTCAAAATCCGCCATAAAGGGCTATCGAAACCCCTTGTCCTTACCTTTCCAAAACAAATACATTTTAGCATATTTCCGGACATAATGCCTGCTGCTAAGAATGTACCCACTTCTCATAAAAAAAAGCGGGCAATAAAAACCCGCTTCTTAGCCGTGCAATATTTTTTTATTCCAGTTATTCCGCTTCTTCCTCTTCGTCATCCTCTTCCGCTACTACCTCATCAGTCTCGTCCTCTTCATCATCTTCAACTTCTTCAGTATCTTCTACATCTTCAATTACATCTTCCACCGTATCTTCAACATTGTCTAACTGATCTTCAACCTGTTCCCCACATCCTGCAAAAAGACAACCCATAGTAAACAGCAGGATAAGGCTGATTATTAAGTACTTCTTTTTGAACATTAACTCTTCAACCCCCTATTCATTTTTGCACGGTTCCGTTCAAAATATGCGGGGGCTTGTAAAAATATAACAAGTTATATCAAATCAAATTATTATTTGGCTTGTTGCATAAATCTCCGCATAAAGCCCAGCGCTTTAGCTACGACTGGAACTAAAAATTATTATGGTGATAATATGAAATATAACAGTCTCTCATTTCAAAACTAAGGGGAGGAGATTTATATGATTGAGGTCAAAGATCTTACCATGACCTATAAAAATGGAAAAGGAATCTTTGATCTTTCTTTTTCTGTTGAGGAAGGGGAGGTATTCGGCTACCTTGGGCCTAATGGTTCGGGGAAAACCACCACCATCCGCCAGCTGCTGGATTTACTAATGCTGATAAAGGACGCTGCACCATTAACGGACTTGACTGCCGAACTCAGGCAAAGGAAATTCAAAAGTTCTTGGGGTATCTGCCGGGGGAAATTGCTTTTTTCAGCGATATGACCGGCACACAGTTTTTAAAATTCATGAATGAAATGCGGCGATGTAAGGATAAAACCCGTACCAACAATCTCATCCAACGGTTTGAACTGGAAACCGGCGGCAGGATTCGCAAAATGTCTAAAGGTATGAAGCAGAAACTGGGCATTATCACAGCTTTCATGCACGACCCTGAAGTCTATATTTTGGATGAACCCACCAGCGGCCTTGACCCGCTGATGCAGCGCTATTTCATAGATTTAATTATGGAGGAAAAGTCCCGGGGGAAAACCATCTTGATGTCTTCCCATAACTTTGGGGAAATTGACCGTACCAATGACCGGGCCGGGATCATACGGGAGGGCCGGCTTGTAGATGTGGAAGACGTACATTCCCTGAAGGCATCACAACGCAAGGCTTTTTTAGTAACCGTTGCCTCTTTAGAAGATGTTAAGCAGCTTCAAAACAGCGGACTGGATCTTGGAAGTATAACGGACAATCATGTTGAAGTCTATGTAAGTTCTAATTATGACCGCTTTATTGAAACGCTGGCTAAATGCAAAGTGCTGGAGATGAATATCCCATCACAAAGCCTGGAACAGGTGTTTATGAAATATTATGGACAGGGGGTACAGTAATATGAATTTCACCTTGTTTAAGGCTACCACAAAATCAAACTGGATTACTCTTGCCATTTTTTTTGTAATTATGATAATGTACATGGGAATAATCATATCCATGTTTGACCCGGAGAGTATTGACAGCGAACTCCCTGGCTTTTGGTGCGGGAGTGCCTATCGCGTTTTTCGTACTGAACATGCTGGCCAATGTAGGAGAAAAATACGCATGGTTGGGGAATCTTTCCCTATTCACCCTGCTGGATCCTTTAAAATTATTAGACGGAAATTCCTTTACCATTACTGCCAACGTAATCTTTTTAATTGTCGCGACAGTAATGTACGGCGGCGGGATTCTATTCTTCAGTCGCAAAAACCTGCCCATTTAGGTAATATAAATATTTTTAGAAATATTTCCTTCACCAAAAGGTTCCTAGTTTATCATCTGATGTTTTACGTCAACAATGCCGCTTCCAAGAATTTTTGACATTGTACCATAATCTCCATAGCAATACTCTTCAATCAGCGGAATAACATCCTCTTTTACTATCATTCCGAATCTATCAGCACTGGTGACAGCCTTCTCTTTTTCAAGGAAATAAGAATGTCCAATCTGTAAGTTGCGAGCGTCCTGTCCTATGTTTTCACATATGCGCTTGTTAAGTTCTTTAAGCCATTCTCCAAGGGGCATCCCCTCAAAAGATACGCCTTGAAACAGGCTGTAATCCGGCATTAATTCAACAAAACCAAACCGACGCCTGAGTGCAACATCCAGCAGTGCAATAGAACGATCTGCCGTGTTCATAGTACCCACAATGTAAACATTTTCATAATACTACTATGTTTCAAGTTGAGAGAACTTATTTCTTTTATTCTACAAATATATCCAATTTCCTTGTAATATTTTAACATTACTCTTGTCCGGAGCCAGCTCATTGACATTATGATTATCCTTACCTTTAAGCTTAATACATTTGGCCGTACGAAGTTTTTGGGAGGTATAAAACACCATATCTCATATAATGATGAGATGATGAAGAGCTAAAAATTCGCTACTACCAGATATAAACTTTACTCACCACATGTTATAATAAAAATACTAAATAGTCTAAAAATTATTTTGGAGGTGCGTAGGTATGAGTGTTGATGAAATACTAAAGCAAGCACTTAAGCTGAAACCTGAAGAGAGGTTTATACTTGTGGAAGGTTTGATTAAGAGTATTGATGAGCCAGATAAGAAGATCGATGATTTATGGATAGAGGAATCAGAAAAAAGGCTTAAAGCGTATAGAGAAGGAAAATTAGAAGCTTTCCCTATGGAAGAGATATTTAAGGAAGAGTTATGAGAGTAATATTTTCTAAGTATGCTAAGCTAGAACTTGAGGATGCAGTTAGATTTTATGAACTTCAACATTTTAGACTTGGCAAGAGATTTAAGGAAGAAGTAAGTAAGGCAGCTTTGCGAATTGTTGAGTACCCCACAGCGTGGTCGATTGAAAGTGGTGAAGTACGAAAGTGCCTCTTCATAAGTTTCCGTATCAACTATTATACTCAATAGAAAGTGACCATATTTTTATAAAGGAAAAGAAGAGTTGTTTTTTTCAGTTTATGAAGACCTTGCCCACGAGTATGTTAACTTGATGGAGGAAATCATGGATGGTGCAGAGACTATGGACACGGAAGATAAGCTTTACCATATTTTCCAGGAGTATATTACTTACTACATGAAAACAGATCAGTTACAGCCCAGTTAGTCGTAAATATTACTGGCAACATTAAAGAACATTTATTTCAAGTGGGCAATACCTACCTATATGAGGTCTGTCACCCACAACACTAAAGTGATTGTAAAAATAATCGAAAAGACCAGAACATTTTTCTGGGGCAATCATCCCTGAACAAACCCTTTTCTATTCCTTCCGCAAAGAGTATCCTGACAAATATGGAACATTTTCACCGCACTTCTAAAAATTTTATCCCTGTCTCAATTAAAAATTAATACCTTTTTGTAATTGTTCTGTTAAAATGTCACTATTACAAAAAACCATAAATATACAAAAAACCATAAATAAAGAAATTGTCAGGAAAGCTAGGGAAGGGATTCTAAACTGGATGATGATTTTGCCGGAAATGAGGAAGGAAAAATTTGTTAAAGACTTATGGAGAGACCTGTGGCTGGGAGTGAAAAAACAATAGTAATTATCTGGCAGATGCCAGTGAGGAAATATTTGGGCTGGAAAGCATACATAACGACCGGGAGGTCCTAAAACCCCGCGACAATATTATTGTCCATACCAATCATTATCTTACTGAACGGCTTAAAACGGGAGATATGGCAGCTCAAATTTTCCCTGACAGTTTTAAACGTATAGAAAGAATAAGATATTTAATGGATGAGCATTATGATAAGATAACCCCTAAAGTTATGATAGATATACTTTCCGACCACGAAAACTATCCTTATTCCATCTGTCGTCATGTAGACAGTTCTGTGCCACCTCAGTATCAATCTTCTACCCTGGCTTCTTTTATAATGGTTCCTGAAGACGGCGTAATGTATGCAGCGGCCGGGAACCCCTGCAGTTTCCAGTTCGCTGAGTATATGATTTAAGATAAGATACGCTTCGTCGTCAGAATGATGCTTAAAAATAATCAGTATCAAAAGTTAAATAACCCGTAATTCCTTATATGATTAAAGGGATTGCGGGTTATTATTCATAATTTAATCAAGATTAATGCAACCATTTAAATTACTTTTCTATCTAATATAGTATAAGACATATTATTGGGGGTGGCTAATATTGCGGATCAACTAAGCATTCTAGTAAAAAAAGCAAAAAAGGGCGATGGAGAGGCCTTTGTTAAAGCCATAAAACTGTATGAGGGTGTTTTATACGGCGTTGCAAAAAGGCTTCTAGATTGTGATGAAGATATTGCCGACGCAATGCAAGAAGCAATAATGAAAGCGTTTGAAAACATCAATACCCTGCAAAATGAACAGTACTTTAAAACGTGGGTCTGCAAAATCTTAATTAATAAGTGCAACGAGATCTTGCGTAAGAACAAAAAGCTTATATGTGTTGATGAAGTTCTACCCAATAAAGTTAGTGGCAATGAATTTCTCCGGATTGAATTAAACGATGCCATCAATAGTTTAAATCATGATTATAAATTAGTAGTTATTCTGTATTACATAGTTGGACTAAACACAAGAGAAATTGGGAATTTTTTAAAGGAGCCTGAAGGAACCGTAAAATCTAGACTTTCAAGGGCAAGAGCAACCTTAAAAAAGAAGTATTACAGTGAGGAGGGGTGTTCTGAGTATGGAAAAAAACTTTGAGAAAAAAATAAACAAAATTCTGCAGGAAGATAGCGAAATACCAAAAAGTGTTAGAACAGCACTTGACAATACTTATAGTGAAATAAAAAAATATGGAAAGAAGGAGAAGATAAACATGTTTTGGAAAAAAGGTATAGTTGCTGCTGTTTGTATTCTCATTCTAGGAGTGCTAGCAACAAATAGCTCAGTAATCGCAAACATTAAAGGTTTCTTAGGGTTTAATGATTCGGGCATTGAAAGAACAGTAGATGAAGGACTTCTACAGCCAATCGACAGTATGGTATCTAACCAAAACATAACTATTTCCCTTGATAGTTACCTTTACGATTCTTACAAAATGGCGTTTATTATGACTGCCAAATTTGAGGAGGCTGATCTGCTAAAAGGAATAGATGATGTGGTCTTAGACTTTAGAGTCAAAAATGTCGACGGTATATATATTGTTGAAAATATTCCAGATACAAAACCATTAAAAGCAGATAATCTACCTCATATCATCAATGCTTTTTCAGTGCATAGTTATATTGATGATACAAAACCGGAAGTTCAGTTTTATTTTGTAATCGAATCAATAAAAGGCCAAATTCCAAAAATTGAGAATGCAGTCGTTGAAGTAGAAACCATTAGACTTTTCTCCTCAAACAATTTATTAAAAGAAATTGACGGTCAATGGGATTTAGCACTAAATGAAGACGGTTACCTTGAAAGAGAGATCGTTAAATATACTGCACAAAAGCAATCTTCAGATATAGAGATTCTGTCTGCCGTATCAACTCCCACCTCTTTTAATGTCAGCTTTGTTCTTAACACAGTAATTGAAGGTTCGGGAGGTTTGTTTCAAATGAAGCTCATTAGCGAAAATGGAGAGGAATTTGAAGGACAGGGCTTTGTGATGGAAGAAAATGAGGGTAAAACTATCATCACTACAAACTTTCGAGCTAGTGCTTTTCATAATTCAAGTAAATATACATTACGAGTATTCTTGATTGGCCCTCCTGAAAAACAGCTCCTGGAAGACCAAACAGTCGAATTAATTACACATTAGCAAACAATACTTTAAACTGTCCTATAACAAAAACCCCTTACCTTTTAAGGTAAGCGCCCAATAAGTCGGTGTATGGTAACTTCCCTAGTAATATGAGACAATTCTCTAAATTAGAATTTGTAGAGTTTTTCGACCAGGTCGAAAAACTCCAAAAGGAGGTTTAGAGTTGAACACCAGGGAAGTTACTAGAAAGTACCGGCTGAATCAATGGACTCAAATTATCCGCGAATGTCGCAGCAGTGGACAAACCGTCAAGGTATGGTGCGCTGACCATGACATCAACCCAAAAACTTACTACTATTGGTTGCGGAAAGTACGTGAGGCGGCATGCGAAGCCATCCCATCTCTTGAAGAAAATAGTTCAATCGTACCAGTAAACATTCCAGCAAATGCAGACGGTCCAGTTTCAGAGTCGACTTCACAAATTATTCTGCGGTTTGGTTCTGTTACATTGGAGCTTCGCAACAATGCATCCACGACGTTAATCGAAAATACCTTAAGGGCACTACAAAATGTTCGGTGATATCTCCAAAGCCGAGAAAATATATATTGCTTGTGGTTATACTGACATGAGAAAGGCAATTGATGGACTTGCTGCTATCGTCCAACAAAACTTTCAGTTAAATCCCTTTCAGAACAGTTTGTTTCTCTTCTGTGGCCGGCGCCGCGATCGAATCAAAGCACTCTACTGGGAAGAAGATGGATTCGTGCTCCTGTACAAGCGATTAGAAAACGGAAAGTTCCAGTGGCCAATGAACGCCGAAGCAGTTCGTTCTATTACAAATCAGGAGCTTCGGTGGCTCTTGGAGGGACTTTCCATTGACCAACCAAAGGCCGTAAAAAAAGTTAAGATAGAGGGTGGTTTTTAACTAAAAAAAGTGCTAAGAATGCCCATAAACACTGGCTTTCTGGACGTTTTTATGCTATACTAAATATAGTAAAAATACCAAAGGAAACCATCATTTATGAGCGCATCCGAGCAGTTGTTAGAAAAATTAGAAAACCGTATATCCCAACTGGAGCAGGAAAACAAAAAGCTCCACGATACAGTCGAGTATCTGACACGTAAACTTTTCGGGAAAAGCTCTGAGAAGACATCGTCCCTACCCACGGGACAGATGTCTCTTTTTGATGAGGCAGAAATAGAAGCGAATCCGAAGGCCCCAGAACCTGACCTTAAGGAAGTGCAGGGTTATCGAAGAAAGAAATTTAAGGGACAGCGAATGGAGCTATTGAAAGATATCCCTCGCGATAAACGCCTCTGCACTCTTGCTGAAGAAGATCGCTTCTGTGAAGAATGTGACACCACTCTTTTATCAGTTGGTGAAGAATTTATCCGCACCGAAGTTGAGTATATTCCTGCCAAAGTCAGGGTCATTGATTATTACCGTGAAACCTTCGAGTGCCGAACCTGTCGTAAAGATGGAAAACCATACATGGAGAAGTCGCCGATGCCTTATCCGGTAATTCAGCATTCCATGGCGTCTCCATCTACAGTGGCTTGGGTTATGCATCAGAAATTCGTCAATGCCCTTCCCCTTTATCGGCAGGAAAAGGAATGGAAGACACTTGGTGTGAACCTAAGCCGCGCTACCATGTCCAATTGGATTCTGGCTGCATCCCGTGACTGGTTGCGTCCTTTGGTGGAGCTGATGCACCAAAAGCTGATGCAGGAGCATTATATACATGCAGATGAAACGCCCGTGCAAGTAATGAACGAAGTGGGGCGCAAGAACACAACAGATTCCTACATGTGGTTATACAGTTCTGGCCAGCATGCCAAACACCCCATCCGGATCTTCGAGTATCAACCGGGAAGGAGCGGCAAGTACCCGCAGGAGTTCCTGAAAGACTATGAAGGGTATCTCCACTCGGATGCATACTCTGGGTACAAAAAGATTCCAGGAATCATAAGATGCCTGTGCTGGGCACATGTCAGAAGGAAGTTTGTCGATGCACTTCCCAAAGATGCCCATCGACCTGAAGCTACCTTTTCAAGCCAAGGCATTGCCTACTGCAACAAACTTTTTGAGATTGAAAAAAATCTCGAGAAGCTACCAAGTGAACAGCGCAAAGTAGAGCGTCTGAAGCAGGAAAAGCCTGTTTTGGAGGCCTTTTGGGCGTGGATTTATTCCACAAAGAAAAAGGTGCTTCCCAAATCCAAATTGAGCGAAGCCTTGAACTATGCCCTAAACCATAAGAAGGAGCTAACGAATTATCTTAAGGATGGTAGCTGCTCTATTTCCAACAACCTGGCAGAAAACAGTATCCGTCCCTTCACTATTGGACGAAAGAACTGGCTTTTCAGCGGAAGCCCTAAAGGAGCTGCAGCAAGTGCAGCCGTTTACAGTATCATTGAAAGTGCCAAGGCTAATGGCCTAAATCCATACAAATACCTATATTTCATCTTTAGCGAGCTTCCAGGCGTACAGTTTGGGCAACATCCAGAGTTCCTTGAAGATTATCTTCCATGGAGTCAGGATGTCCAGGAAAACTGCAAGTAAAGAAAAAGAGGCAAAAACTTAGTTTACACTAGTTTTTGCTTTTTTTATATCCACTGACTTATTAGACGCTTACCTTTTAAGTAAATAAAGGAACCGGGGGTTTTGTTATATTGCTTCGCGAATTTTTTTCTAAAATTCATCCGCTTTCATTTTAACTTTTTTTAAATTTCCATCTTGCTGATCAATAAGTTGTAAGGTATAGCCAAAAACTTGTTGTCCTGAGATGGTAAAATTAAACCTTTCATCAGCTTTTTCATAATTTGTTCTAGAACCAAACAGATGCTCCTCTCCATGCCACGTCTTACCTGAAGCAAATCTTATTTCATAAGAGCCTATGGGCATCAAAAGATCAACATCCTGGCCTGAGTGAATAAATATTGTTAATACGGGGCGCTTTGAATCCCATTCAACTACTTTAATAAAATAGAACAGCTCTTGTGGCTTGGTTATTATTTTAAAAGGAGCAATCGCTTCCTCCTCAGAGTACTCTACTGTTGTTCCATGCTTAGGTAATGGTTGAATTGGTTCATTAAATAGCGGCTGCACTATTTCTGGGTACGTAGTAACAGGCTCAGCAGCTTGTTGCTCATGCTGAGCATTATTATATATAGAAATCCCTAACACAATAATAAGTATCCAGGCTAAAGCTACCCATGTTTGATCTGATTCACTGCTCATAAAGTTAAATGTTTCCCTTATTAGATTTTTAACTGCTTTACTTAGGACTGCAAGCTTTCATTAATACAAAGACCTCTTAAAATAATGAATTACTTATTATCTCAGCCATCTTCAATAATTTGAAGTCACAGTTATTGGATAATTATTCTATTTACTTTTTATTTCTGCAAAAATAGTGCAATTCCTTTGTAGTAAAATGTCTAGTTTTGTCATACGGCTGGAAAAATAGAGACCCAGTAAGCGAGACCTTGAAAACCAGGAAATACTTGAAGCTGCTAAGAAAAGCTACAATGAAAGTGGCGGCATATATTATTCATTTGGTTAACATTTTTTCAGCTCTGTGTACTTAAGCACAATAAACTTCTAATAGAGGGGTAAATATCCGAGGCCAGGTATGCAAGTCAAACAAAACGTCCCCTTGACTTTCCTTGACTTTCTTGACTTTCTATCGAGAATTTGTGGAAGGAATACATCCGAATTACCGAGTACTTCAAACTTATGGCGAATATCATCTATAACCCTTTAACCCTATCTTACTAACCACGGGGTTAAGTATAAAAGGTAATACCATTTTGTTAATTCCGGAAAATAAAAAAAGACGAGGACACTCAACTGCAGGATGATCAATGTAAGGATAAGTGGATGGTTTTGAGGGTTATTCAAGTTATCAATCTCAATCTGTTATGACACCTATAACTATAAAAATGTATTTACTTGTTTTCTATGACTTCAAAAATACAATCAGCCAATGGTCTATAATTACTATCAGCTGCAGCAGTAATGGTTGCCTTTAACAGTGCTTCCGACCCAATTAAAGACCAGTTAATAATATAGCCACATTTTAACGCTAATTGACGTATAAACTCCCTTATGCCTCGGCCATTCCCTTCTCTAAACGGGTGAATTATATTTATTTCAGACATGTAATAGGCTGCCTTTTCAGAAAATTTTTCCGCACTCAATCCTATTAAAAACCTGTCCCTTTTCAGTTCATTAAGTAGACTATCTAGATTTTCTTCTATATACTGGCTTTTACAAAATTCTGTTAGGCCCTTGCGAATGTTTTCAGTTCTAAATTTACCAGAAAAAGGATAAATGTCTTGAAATATATACCGGTGTATCCTCTTAATATGAGTAATCCCAAATCTTCCTCTAACAGGTTGTTCTTCTTCAAGTTCGTATTGCCGAATTAGCGTTATGTCAGCTTCATATTTTGCTAAAGCTTTTTCATCCCTAATATTCTCTTTATTTATTAAGATTTCAGTATCTTTATAACAATATTTAGATTGGTCATTTTGTTTACGGTCATATCTAGAAAAACCGCTCCTGCTGTTCATTATTTATCCCTAAAGCTAGATGCGTGTTTTGCTTTAACTTTAGCAATAGCCTCACTACTACTAATTTTACCTTCCAAATACCGTTTTCCAACTACCTGTGCATGCATACTTGGTTTTAAACCTTCAAATGCTAATGAAGCTCCTACACTTGCAATTACTCTCTTTGTGTTTAATCTTTTGGGCCTTATTTTTTTAGTCTCTATTCTTTTAGTCCTTATTATTTTTTTCAAGATTATCACCTCTATTAGCATTATACTCAAATATAAGTTATAAAACAATTAAGGTTAGGACTATTTATTACGTTCTCGCTTCTACCAGGTGCTGGATTTCAAGTATTATTCGCTCCTTATCAACGTGTTTATAAAATAATTCCTAATTATTAGCTTTTCCTCTATCTATATAACCTAATGGAATATAAGTTTAAAAGGTTTTAAATGTTAATTAGAGGAATTTATATACTAATAATAAAAAAAAGGAGAAAAAAATGGAATCAGTCAAAAAAACCAGAAAAATAGATAAAATAAATAACATTACTACTGTATGTGGAATCTGTACTGCCCACTGCGGATTAATTCTAAGCATTAAGGGCAACAAAATTATAGAGGTCAATGGACAAAAAAATCACCCCGTCAGCAAAGGTTATCTTTGTTCAAAAGGAAAAGCGTTAGCTTCTATCATACATGCTCCCGACCGATTGAGATATCCCCTTAAAAAAAACA
Organism: Candidatus Contubernalis alkalaceticus; assembly: GCF_022558445.1. NCBI lineage: Bacteria > Bacillati > Bacillota > Dethiobacteria > Dethiobacterales > Dethiobacteraceae > Candidatus Contubernalis > Candidatus Contubernalis alkaliaceticus. The sequence continues at coordinate 714,388 of NZ_CP054699.1, read as the reverse complement.
AGGGGGGAAGCTGGTCGAAAATTTCTTGGGATAGTGCTTTGGACTTTTTGGCAGATCAGCTAAAAAAAATTAAGGCCCAATATGGGCCCCAGGCTCTGGCAGTACACGTAGGATATCCGGGAGTAGGCAGAGAATTTACTTCATATTATAATCTTTTCTGCCAGGCCTTTGGAACTCCCAACTTTTCCACACCCGGAAGTCACTGTCACTTCTCTAAGTTTCTGGCCGCATCAGTTACTATAGGGACTCTTCCAGTCCCGGATTTTGGAAACAGTCGCTGCATCGTGTTGTGGGGGTCTAATCCATCAGTAACATCCCCTCTTGCTGCTAACCTTATAACCAAGGCTCGAAGAAACGGAGGAAAACTGATAGTAATTGACCCTAGAGAAACATTTATGGCAAAAAAAGCCGATCTACACCTGCAGCCTCGTCCCGGAACCGACGGAGCACTGGCTCTGGGGTTCATCCAGGTAATCCTAAAAGAGAAACTATATAATAGCAATTTCGTAAACAACTGGATTATCGGCCTGGACTACCTGGTGGAGTATTTAAAAAGTTATCCCCTAGAAAAAATCGAGAAAATCACAGGGATTCCCCAAAGGAAAATAGAAAAAGCTGCGAAACTCTATGGAAGTAATTCTCCGGCTTGTATTTCACCAGGCATTGCCCTGGAGCTGCAGTCTAATGGTTTCCAAGGATTGCGGGCTATCTACTTGCTGCAGTCATTATGTGGAAACCTGGACATAAGGGGAGGCAGCCTCTTTCCACAGCCCAACCCTATGGTTTCGCTGCTTTCAGAATTGCCTAAAAAAGAGAAACCCCCGGCTGTAGGAGAAAAAGAATTCCCCCTTTTTTATAAATGGTTTCAAAACGCACAAGCAGGACGCTATATTGATGCCATACTGGAGGAGAAACCATATTCTATAAAAGCCATGCTGATAGCAGCAGGAAATCCAATGTTAACCTGGCCAAACAGCAATCGGGTTAAAAGTGCTTTAGGAAAACTAGAGTTCGTGGGAGTAATAGACCATTTTTTAACGGAAACAGCGAAACAAGCCGACCTGGTATTACCCGCCGCATCGTTCCTGGGGCGTTTAGACCTTTTTAGCAGCAATGGAATAACAGGATTTCAAAAAGTATACCCGGTGAAAAAGATATTGAAAGAAGATATTCCCTCTGATTGGAAAATTTGTCGCCAACTGATGAAGAGGCTGAATATGGAGCATTACTTTCCCTGGAATAGTGAAGAAGACGTTATAAACCACCGTTTGAATTCTTTAGGTATTACCTTCGAAGAGCTCTGTGAAAAGGGAAGTTTAGAATGGAATTATCATGAAAAGAAATACATTAAGAATGGTTTTCTTACACCTTCGGGAAAGGTAGAAGTCTACTGCAAACAGCTGGAGAAACTTGGGTACGACCCTCTCCCGATTTATAAAGAAACTGCGGAAAGTCCAGTTTCTACTCCTGAATTAAAACAAGATTATCCTCTAATTCTTACCACAGGTACCAGAGATATGCCTTATATCCATTCCCGTTTTCATAATATTCCACCCCTTCGACAGCTTTCACCGGAACCTCTGCTGGAAATCCACAGAGAGACAGCAGAAAAAATGGCACTTAAAAATAATGATAAGGTAATGCTGGAATCTCCCCGGGGAAGACTGCAAGTGCTCATAAAGACCTCCCTGGACATTCTTCCAGGAGTTATTTCACTTTCGCACGGCTGGGAAGAGGCCAATGCAAACCTTTTAGTAGATGACAAAAACCTTGATCCAGTTTCCGGGTTTCCTCCATGCAGGGCTCTCCTGGCAAGAATAGAAAAAATAGCTGATTTAGATGAATGAGCTATGGTTGAGAAATCACCAAAACCAGGAATAAAAATCATTGGCTGCTGTAAAGATGACACGCAACAAAATGTCCCGGCATGTATTCCTGAAGGGTAGGTTCTACCTTGATACATATACCTTTTTTTTCATCACACCGACTGCTGAAACCACAACCTCCAGGGGCATTAATAAAACTCGGTATATCTCCTTTAAGTATTTTTCTTTTTGATGTTTCTTCAGGAAATACTATGGGAATAGCAGATAATAATACCTGTGTATAAGGATGCAAGGGGTTCCGGTATAAATTTTCGCTATCCGTAATTTCTACAATTTTCCCCAGATACATTACCCCTACCCGGTCTGAAATATACTGCACAACACTTAAATCATGAGCAATAAACAAGTATGTCAGATTCAATTCTTTTTGCAGATCAAGAAGTAAGTTAAGAATCTGTGCTTGAATAGATACATCCAATGCTGAAACAGGCTCATCGGCTACAATGAACTCTGGGTTTAGGGCTAATGCTCTGGCAATGGCAATTCGTTGTCTCTGCCCTCCGCTGAATTCATGAGGAAACCTGTTAACAAAAGTATAACTTAAGCCAACAAAATCAAGTAGTTCCCTGATTCTTTTTTTCCGTTTGGTTGAGTGAAAACCATGAATTATTAATGGTTCTTCAAGAATATCTTGTAATGACATCCTGGTATTTAGTGATCCATAAGGATTTTGAAACACCATTTGGAAATTACGCCTCATGACCAGAAGCTCTTTTGAGGATTTATTAATTAAATTTTCACCTTTAAAAAACACATTTCCTGAAGTTGTATCTAAAAGACGCAAAATAAGTTTTCCCATGGTAGATTTACCACATCCGGATTCACCAACAATACCTAAGGTTTCTCCTTTTTCAATAGAAAAAGTTACATCGTCTACAGCTTTAACTACATTTTTGTTCTTCGCAAAAAATCCGCTTCTTAAGAAAAAGTGTTTTTTTAAACCTTCAACCCTTACCAATTCGTTATTCACAATCCGTTCCTCCTTCCTGAAAACAACGAACAAAATGACCTGGAGAAACTTCAGAAAACCTGGGTTTTTCCCATTTGCACTTAGTAATACTGACTGGACATTTAAGATAAAAAGGACAACCCTGGTATTGTGAATGAAAATCAATTGACTGTTGATATTGTATAGGAGTTAACCTTTCTTTTTTCCCAAGAACCGGTATAGAATTTAGTAATCCCTGCGTGTAAGGATGTAATGGATTTTTAAAAATATTTTTTACATTTGTTTTTTCAACAATTAACCCTTCCAGCATCACCGCAACTGAATGGCACAACTCTGCAACAACACCCAAATTATGTGTGACAAGTATTATGGATGTATTAGTTTTAGAATGAAGCTCCCGGAGCAAATCTAATATTTGGGCCTGGATGGTAACATCAAGGGCTGTCGTGGGCTCATCAGCAATTAACAGCTCAGGATTAGCAGACAATGCCATAGCAATCATTACCCTTTGACGCATTCCGCCACTGAACTGGTGGGGAAATTGTTTGGCCTTTGAATAAGCAGAGGGAATTCCCACTTTCCTTAACATCTCCACAGCCCGGGCCCAAGCCTTTTTCTTAACTGCTTTATCATGAATCAAAGATACTTCTGCCACCTGATCTCCCACTGTATACACAGGATTGAGGGAAGTCATAGGATCTTGAAAAATCATTGCCATTTTACTTCCCCTCAATTTGCGAAATTCTTCTTTTGTTTTTTTAAGTAAATTCTCTCCATTTAAAAAGATTTTTCCTTGAACATCACAACTGCCAGAATTGCCCAATAAGCCTAAAATAGATAATGACGTTACAGTCTTCCCAGAACCAGATTCGCCCACCAATCCCAAGATTTCTCCTTTTTTTACAGAAAAGTTCACATTGTCTACTGCCCGTATATCTCCAGATTCAGTTTTAAATGTTATGGTTAAATTTTTAATTTCAAGTAAATTCAATTATCGATTCCCCATTCTAGAGGTATTGTTTCAAATTTTCACTCTTTTGAAATAATCAATAAAAGTTATAATATCATTAGTTTGAGCTGCCAATATTTTTTCTCCTTTTTCTACAGTTGCCAGGGAAGCATTACCACTAATGCCGCTTTTACTAGTAACTTTACGCCCTAGAAATACTTTTTGACCACCATTTTTACTACAGCTCCCCGTAGCTTTGTGTGAATATTCTTCCACAGCATAATTCATTTTTACCGTATTCCGATTAATGGACAGCATGCTGGATGTCTCTACTTCATCTGCATGTCCTCCCCATTCCTGTTCACATACCTCATCCTTTACCTCTTTTCCAATTTCTAAGATATTTGTAACAGCTACAAGAATACCTAACTCATTATGTAGATCGGAAGATAAAATTTTTAGAGGGTGCTGAGTAGAAACCCCTCCATCAAGAATTAAAAATTTCCTTATGCCATGCTTTACAAAAGATTTTATTATATCTCCAATAAAACCCATAAAATAATCAGCTTTTATAGATACACTGCCCGGCCAATCTATAAATGCTGGATAATAAGCATATGGAACGGTAGGAAGCAGAATAACAGGGCAGGCATCAACCACCCGGGCTGCTAATTCTTCTATAATGAAATAATCTGTACCACAGGGTAAATGAACTCCATGCTCTTTTGTTCCAGCTCCTATAGGAAGCATAACTATAGAATAGGTTTCATAAGCATTCTGTGCTTCTTCCCAGGTTAACTGTGATAGTATTACACCTTTCAATTATTTTCATCCCTTCCATCACTAAATGTTAATTTTCGGATCATAAATATCTCTCAACGCATCGCCAAATAAAGTCCATCCTAGAACAAAGGATACCATGGCAATAGATGGATAAGTATAGGTGTACCAATAAAAAAAGGGGTCTCCGGGCACACCAGAGATCCAACGACGAGCAAAATTAAGCATCTGACCCCAATCTGCAAAGCCAGGCTCTGCTCCAACCCCAACAAAACTTAAAGCCGCAGCAACTAGTGTCATCCTACCAATGTTGATTGATACAAGTACTATTATTGGGTAGATGGCATTTGGAATAATATGGCGAAAAAAAATACGACTGGAAGAAGCCCCAAGACTTTTTGCAGCCAGGACAAACTCCTCTTCTTTTAAAGCCAGTACTTCACTTCGCATAATACGGGCATAGCCACGCCACCCAAAAATTATTAAAGCAATGATAATTTTATCCAGCCCTTTACCCATAACTGTAGTCATAACTATAACAGCAATTAAAAAAGGTATGCTCATGAATAAATCTACAATTCGCATAGCTATATTATCCAGTATTCCACCCCAAAATGCCCCCAACCCACCAATTAAGACTCCAATAAAGGATGAACAAAGAACTGTAATAAGGCCAACAAGAAATGCAGTTCTGCTGCCCCAAATAATTCCATAAAAAATATCATAACCTCCGCTAGTGGTACCAAATAATGCTTCTTCATCAGGAGAACTGGGAAGGGATGAAAAACTATGCCGCATAATTGAATATGGATTTTGTGAATCAGCCGGTGGAGCAAGTATTGGAGCAAATGCAGCAACAATCATCCAAAAAATAATGATACATAGACCAAATAAACCCATGGGATTTTTAATTATTTTTTTAAATAAGGACATAAAATATCACTCCAGACTTATTAACGGGTTCAACACTGCATACAAAAGATCAATAATTAAATTACTAACAATGATAATAACACCAATAGCCAGGCTTGATCCAAGTATGGCAGGAAAGTCCAGTCCTCTCGCGGCAGTTACAATAAAAGTGCCCATTCCGGGATAATTAAAAACTGTCTCAATAATTACAGCTCCACCCAGCAGTGTAGGTATTTCCATGCCCATGAACGTAATAAAAGGAAGAAGTGCATTGCGAAGCACATGTTTATTCATGACCCTCTTTTCCGTTAGCCCCTTGACTCGTGCTGTATTTACATAATCTTTGCGCAAATTTTCCAATATAGATGAACGAATTAAGCGCACAGCTGCCGCTAAAGAACCTAAAGAATAAGCAATAGAAGGAAGTATTATATGACGTAATGAATCAAAAAAAACATCCAACCTCCTATTGAAGAGAGAGTCGATGAGATACATCCCTGTATAGGTGGTAAATTCCTGTGAAGAAACTACATCAAGTGAAGTTAAACTTAAACGTCCAGGGGGAAATATATCAAGCTTTACATAAAAAATTATTAATAGTACTAGTCCAAGAATAAACCCAGGAATTGATATACCGAAAATAGTTGTTATCCTGATGAAATAATCAGCAGTTCTATTGTGTTTTATGGCAGCTAAAGTACCTAAAAATATACCCCCAATAAAAATAATAAATTGGCCCAGTAAAAGTAATTCTACTGTGGCGGGAATACGCAAAGCTAAAGCTTTAGCCACCGGCATTCTAGCTGAAGTTGACCAGCCCAGATCTCCTTTAATGACTTTCTTGAACCAGTTCTTATATTGAATATAGAAAGGCTCATCAAGGCCATAACGGTTTATAAGTTCATCAAGAGATACATTTTGCAAAGCATCCGGGCTACTTACAAAAACAGCGACCCGCTCTGATGGGCTTAGAAAAAAAGCCAGTGAAAATATTATTATTGACAATATAAGCATAATAACAGGTATAGTTATTAATCGTTTCAGTATATACTGCATAAAAAAGATTCCCCCGGATAAGCTGAGATAAATTAAGTTCAGACGAGAAAAAAACTCTCGTCTGAACCAATCGGTATTATTATTTTAAAATTAATTATTCTACTATTCTTTTGATATGCTATGGTAATTGATAATAAACGGGAAAGGACTTTCTTCATACCCTTGAACCCAATCCCTCATGGCAACATTTCCGATAACTTGATAATGAAAAATTGAAAGGGCATCTTCAGAAGAACGTCTTTGCAGTTCATGAGAGATTTCTTTTACCCTCTCATCATCAAAAGACCTGCCCAGCTCTTCTACTAATTCATCATATCTCTCTTCAGCTAATTCAACATATCCTTTAATAGGAGCATAATAACCTCTTGAATACATATGATAAGCTAGTGAGAAATGTGGATGCTCATACCTGGGTAGTATGCCAAACTGTGAAAGGGGCATCTCCCTGTCATTAATCTCTCCGACATATGCAGGCCAAGGTAAGGATGTTATTTCTAATTGAAAATTTGGGTTGATTTGCTTTAAATTCAACTGGAGAATTTCAAGAGCACGCTGCCGCTGATTAGAACCCTCATTGAAAGGTACCGTAAGTTTAAAACCTTTGTCCCATAATTCTCCATTAAATGCTTTTTTGAAATGTTTTTCAGCTTTCTCTAAATCAAAATCATATTGAAGGTTATCAGGATTAGCGGTTAGATGTCCCACCAAAACCGGTCCATAAGGCTTAATTCCCGCTCCCAGTAATACTTCATCAATAAATGTATCGTAATCAAAAGCATATGAGAAAGCTTTTCTTACATCGATATCACTGAAAAAATCTCTAGGGATACCGTTTGGTCCTAATTCTCCGCTCCCCACATATTTACTTCCATGTATGTCAAAGTTAAAATTTATTTTAATTAATTGTGAGGTAGGCATTTCCTTAATAACTTTTATACCTTCATATCCTTCTACTTGTTGAAGGTCCGGAAGTTCGAGATTAATAAAGTCAATGTCTCCTTTTTGTAATAGGAGAATTGCAGTGTTGGTATCTGAGACTACCTGTCTGATTGCACGATTTATTTTAGCTGGACCCTGCCAGTAATCCTCAAACCTTTCCAAGATAACTCTTTCTCCAATTTCCCAAGTTTTAAATTCAAAGGGCCCCGTTCCCATCATTTTATCATGTAACGAATTTTCTTCTAAAGTAATGGAAATAAAATCATCTACTGTTTCTTTCGTGCCGGACCAGGCTCCATGTTCAATGCACCAACTTTTATTTAATATTCCAAAATGCGCACCATTATCAGCCATTAAATCCAGGAAAGGGCCGTAAGGTTCATCTAAAAGAAAAATTACTGAATCATCATTTATGCTGATACTAGAATCAAGCTTATTAAAAGCTTCATCAGAGCCAACCTTTTCAACTAAATCCTTATAAGATCCTTCCCCAAGCAAAGCTATTGTTAAGTTAGAAAGAGAACCCACAATAATACCACGCATGAATGTGTATTTAACATCTTCCGGTGTAAGAATTTCCCCGTTATGAAACTTAACACCTTCCCTGATAGGAAATTCTATGGTCGTTTTTCCATCATTTTGAACATTAATTAGGTTGTTTTCTGTGCTGGGAACAATAGTAGATAATGACGGCTCTAAATCTTCCCCTTTCTTACTCGCTAACAGTGAATCGTAAACATTAAGAGAAATTCCGCTGGTTGCTGCACTGGACATAAAATGAAGATCCAACGTTTCGGCGCCGCTTAGAGTAGCCTGAATAAATGTATCAGGATTTTTAATATCATCCCTTGGAACACCTGCTTGTTCCTCTTGAGTGTCCTTTTGTCCTTCCGGTGTTTCGCCCGGTGAACAACCTGTCACTATAAAACTAAATAACAGTACTACGATTAACAATGCTTGAAAACACTTTTTAATTTTCATCAATACCCCTCCTACTAATTCTCTATTATTTAATCACTGATAAAATTGTTAACGAAAAATATTTCTACATTAACACACGCTATCCTTTATTTTTAGTATTCTGTTATGTTATGCTTTTCGAGTTTTTCTGGTAATTTTTATTATAATGAATTCAACACCCTACTAAACACAAATGTTTTTGTTATTTATGGTAATTTATACAGTCCATCACGGATATTCCGAATGTCATTGAATTTCTAAGCCACTTGCCTGCTCCTGAGTCTATTTCTAGTTTTTCGGCATGAAAAAAGCACCTGCTTTTAACAGATGCTAATCCAAGCCTATCATGAATGTATCACCGCTTGCTGTTTTCCGTTTTTTCAAGAACGTGAATTCGAATACCCGGAGATTCAGGCCCTTGCCTTCGGCAATTTCCAGAATCTCCTAAAACCCTCATGCCGTGACCGGCACAATCTATATAGGGTCAGTCCCCAGGCCACGTTTAGGATATTATGGAAATTGGTAGGATCGAAAACTTTTTTGTCATATTTTTTCCAGGGGACCGGCAAACCATTGAATGTTTCCACAGGAAACACACGTAAGTGTATGGACTGACCTGTTTGCCCAGTCAAGATTAAAAAAAGTTGCGACGGCAGTATTTAACTGTGCCTTGCCCTCTTGAAATACCTCTTCTTTGCAGTGGGGACAAACTACCTTTATACCACCAGCTTTATATTCAGCGGCCACATTTTCACCACCTTTTTCCTTTTAAATTTTTTTCTTCCCTTTTTATTTCTCAAAATAAACGTACCTAAAAAGCAGCTCTCAGATTCTATTTAAAAAGCTCAAGTTTAACAAAAGCTGTTTCAGACTTTTTCAAGCAGGATGCAGCATCACAGGTTTCTACCAGCATTACTTAACCAGCTCCCGCAATCGTCCCTGATTATAATTATCTTTAACACCAGGCTTGTACGCCAGGTAACCCCACACCTGTTCCGGTGAAAAAATGTAACTGGAGAACTAACACTGTTCTCCTGGGCTACCACGTCACCAAACTGTTCCTGTCTTATAAGGTACATTCTTACCAAAATATTCCTCTAAGCCAGTGGTGCAAGTTCATTAACTGAGCTTAAAATCCAAAACCCGATTTCCGGATGCCGTTTGATTTCAGACCATTCAGCATCTGTGAGAGAACCGGGCTAGATCTTCCATAATGGCGTGACTGCTTATTATGCAATCGCACCCAGTTAAAAAGTTCCTTTCACGATTAATCGTATATTATAGCTTTTCCTTGTTCCCGTAGCTTTTTTAAAGATGTAAGCATATGATTTATTTCCTCATCGGAATGTCTTTCCCATGAACCTAATTCAGCTATTATTTTCAAAGGAGATTTAGACCTATAAGAACGTGTAGGGTTTCCAGGAAATCTCTTGTCAGTTAAGTTCGGATCATTTTCAAAATTACCTAATGGTTCTACAATATAAATTCTTTCCTTTGATTTAGATGTTGCTAATTCAGCACCCCATTTAGCGGCATCTAATGTTGCAGTAAAATATATATAGTTAGATTTTTTATCTTGATAATTTGATAAGTGTTGTGGTTTTAATAAATCCCCAATTTTTAGTTCTGCTTTAGTACCATGAAAAAATGGCCCCTTATCTAAGACATCATGTTTGTTATTCATACTGATTCACCTCTTATATTTCTAGATTTATTAATAACATTATAGTGTTGAAATTATAAAAAAAGTAGTCTATAAATAATATATAAATAATCGTATAATGTAAGTAGAGAGAGTGTTGTCGAACAACAACTACCTATTCCTTAATATTAATGGCTGCGGTAAGGTCATCCGGAGGAAAATCTTGAGTATATTGCTATGTGCTAGTATTTTGCAAATAAAATAAATTAAGGCTTTTCGCTATTTAGTGTGGAAAACGGCATTAACATTAATTAACATATTTAGCATTTATGGAGCCCTAAATTTATCTCAGCTAAGACATTTGTGCCCGATAAGAGAATTTCTATTGATTGCTGTTTTAAGATTCATCTTGGAAAGGGATTCAAGGGCTTATAGCATCAAATTAAGCCTCCAAGCAAAGATAAAACTCCGAATTGTTGTCCGGAAGTTTCCGGTCCTTGTCCCTTAGCAATTTCCAGAATCCCCTAAATGGGGCCAGTCCCCACCAATTTAATAACATAAAGGACCAACGTCACTTTCCCGGGCATAAGAAAAACGCTCCCGCAGCTGCTGGGAGCGTTTTTTCTTATGCAGCAATTTTACAGCCAAGCTTATAGTAATCTTTATTTCTGAAAATAATAGAAATATAAACTTTCCCAGTAACCAATTGTAACATGGCATACGGGATGAACATTAAATCATAGTTAGAGAGTGCCATGTTTCCAACTAACTCTAATATACAAGGAGATTTATGTGCCATGACCAAAAAGCATCATTTTTTAACAGCTGCATTTTGGGCCCTATTTGTTTTACAAGCTTTAGTAATCTATAACCTTACGCAAGAAGTTAAAATAACAAAACAAGAAGTCGTCGATGCGAGGGATATGGCTTTAAAATCGGAACAGTATAAAGTTCAATTGATGAATATCACCATGTATGCCCCTTTAAGCGACGGTGCAGTAGAAGGCATAGACTATTCAGGAGATCCTTCTCTTTCGGCCAGCGATAATAAAGTAGTCCCTGGAGAAACAGCAGCTGCCGGCTCTAATATTCCTTTTGGTACCAAAATTTACGTGGAAGGCTTAGGTTGGCGAATTGTTAATGACCGCGGCAGGTTAATCGGGGCTAATGATATAGATATAGCTGTGCGGACTAAAGAAGAATCCCTTAAATTTGGGAAACAAGAACGTCTTGTTATTATTAATAATCCAAAAAAGCAATAAGTTTGAAAAATATTAAACTCACCATGGAACCCACAAACATTTCCGCTAATTTTAACGCGTTTCAGCGGTATATCAATATTCTTTCCATGGGATATACTAATCCTGCTTGCATTATTTTCCCTCCCTTTTATTCTTCCTTGATCATTTTTTTGGCGTATGATACTAAGCTTTTGATTAATCCCGGTCTTTCTACCTCCAGTTTTTTTGGATAGTGTAATTCCACTCCTGACCCTAACAGTATTTTGATATATTCTGTGCTGTCCTCTAAAGACTGAAACTCAATCTGGGGCTGTTTGAGTGAATGAGCTATTAGATATTTGTTCTGTATAAAATCATCCTGCTCTTCTTCAACAGTATCAAGATGTTCAATTACTTCATTTAAGGAAAGTTGGGTTATTATTTCTTTTATCTTTTCAAGGGGTAAATACTTATCCTGCAGTTTTTTGATTAAGAGAATCCTATTTAAGTGTTCATCGCTGTAATAACTGCCGACCCCCGCACCTTCAGCCGGAGGCAATAATCCTTTACTAATATAATAGTGGATTGTTCTTCTGGTAACCTTGGCTTTTTTGGCCAGTTCTCCGATTCTATATTGTTCACTCAAAAAAATCACCTCCTGACTTAATTATGCCATGGTTACGTTATGGTGTCAAGTTAAGCTTAAAAAAATATAAACTTTGAATATTCATAGATAATCACCCGGTCTTTTTTTTATAATTTGAATTGTCTGATTGAGGGCTTCATTATCCTTAATTAACATTTTCCAATGGAACAGGCAACAAAGATTTTTATGCGGATAAATTTAAATATGTCAAAGACAAAGATATTTACCTTTCTGAGACAAATCAAATTTTTCATCTGCACCAAGAGAGGAGTATATCAGGTTTGTTTATACTTTAATAAATATTTGCTCCACTGCCGTGGTCAATGCGCTTGTTACAAAATAAATTCCCATGCCTGCCGGAAGGTTTGTAATAAACAGCAATGTAATCACAAGTGGTGCCGCTATTGCAGATTTTGTGAGCTTAGGAATGGATGTATTTTTAATTAAATCAAAATGAATCAGTATATTGGGCATCAACTGAATCGTTATATAAAGAAACGGCAAGATGTAAAATGGATCTGGAACAGATATGCTTGTAATCCAGGGCAATACCACTGTTTCCGCATCAACGATATGATTTGAGAACAATTGATACATCATCACAAATATGGGCATCTGCAGAAAAAGTAAAACAATTCCTGACACTGCCCCTGATTTTTCACTGTATATTTTTTGAATTTCTTCATTCAGTTTTTCAGAGTTGTTTTTATATTTTTCTTTCAATGCATCCACTTGAAGCGTCAACGCCCGCATTTCCATCATTGATCTCTTCTGCTTGATTGTCAGTGGCAGCATTAGCAGTTTTACAAATAAGGTAAATCCAATAATTGCCATACCGTAATCATTGGTCATCGAAAACAACCATTCAAAAACATGAACTAATACATTCATATTAATCTCTCCTTTTTTTGTCCTTAGGTGTAGGTAGTTTTTTCTACATAGAGATTAATAGAATATCAATATTGATTATATAATTTCCATATTTCACACTTGCTGTATGTTTGATAATTAAGTACTGAAAGTTCCTTTTCCAATTCGATGTTAATCAAGGGAATAAAGACAGCGCTGCTGACACCAACAACATTCACAAAACTTTTTAAACAATTAATGATACAAACAAGATTGACAGCAAAAACGGGGATAAACACCAGCATTAACACGATATTTATGGCATTGAGATCAAAGCTCACGGCATATTCCTCCCCGTTTAAATTAAATATTAAGGAAAAACTATTTGTTCATTATATCATAATCACTGAATTCTGCCAATATTGACAAAATCTCATAATCAAACATTACTCTCTAATAACCCAGACTTTTTCAAGCAGGCTGCATCACAGGTTTCTACCAGCATGACTTAACCAGCTCCCGCAGTCTTCCCTGATTATAATTATCTTTAACACCAGGCTTGTCCGCCAGGTAACCCCACACCTGTTCCGGTGAAAAACTATAACTGTGAGCTTCTTTTAATCCATTTATCAGCATTTTTAAATAGCTTTCCGAGGGAGCTGTATATCCTTCAAATTTCCTTGCAGTAGTAAAGGTAAATATAGGGAACCCTTCCCTTTCCCCCAAGTGAACAACTCTGCCGTATAATGAATCTATTAAGTCCTTTTTTCCCTCTTCCACTACCTGTTCCCAGGGAATTATAACAGGGAAACTAACACTGTTCTCCTGGGCTACCACGTCACCAAACTGTTCCTGTTTTATAAGGTACATTCTTACCAGGGTTGAGCTTTTGGGGTTGACATGTTTGTCTTCCCGACTGCCAATGAAGGCAACACCGCCTCCCCACCTGCGAGAATATCCCGCAAAGTACAGGGGATGCTCTATGAAAAGGTGCTTATCTTCTGCAGGCAGGGTTCTGTCCCGGCACCCACATTCGTAAGCATTTGACCCTTGAGGAGTTCCACCCTGTATATAACATAAAAAACGGTCCCGGCATAAGTTGGAACCATAACTGGCATACCAAACAAGTGATTTTTCTAACATAATTGAGTTTCACCGAGTTTTCTTTTTCTGTAATCTTCAAAAGATACAATTTTATCATTCATATATTTTAATCCTCCTTACCTCCATGTTTAATTCATTTGGCTGTACGAAATTTTTGTAAATATTTCTTTCTCAATCCCGATATTTTATTATTCATTTAGAATGCCCCCGCTTCCCGCATCTGCCTGGCTGCCCAAAGAAAAGCATTATTATATATTATGTCATCTTAATAAGTTCGTATGAAAAAAAGATAAAAAACTTAACTCATAAAGTTCTTTTTCCTCCTGCCTGATGGTATGCTCCATAGTTTTTTTTTATATATCATTGAAAGTATAAACTCTTTATCCCTTCGCTTGCTGCCCGAAGATTCCGGCTCTTGCCCTTGGTAATTTCCAAAACGGTTTGTCCAATTTATGACGGAATTGATATGCCCATCAGCCGGAATAAGCACAAGTCTTTAATATTGCTGGATTTACTGCCATCTTTCCCATTTGCCCTGCCCGGGATGATGCATTTAAGCTCTTTGATTCAGTAATTGTCACATATCTGTCCCAATTTGTTCTGCAACCTCCTGGACTTTTTGATTTAACTGCTCTTCATCAATGTATAGCATCTTTTTATTTTCCATAACCAGGCTGCCGTCAATTATTACTGTTTGCACATCAGAGCTTTTCAAGCTGTACACCAGGTGGGAGTAGACATTATATAATGGTAAAGCATGGGGTTGGGTCAGATCAAGTAATATCATGTCGGCTTTTTTGCCAACTTCCAGAGACCCAATCTCATTTTCCATGCCTAACACTTTAGCTCCACCTATGGTGGCAATCTCCACTATAGTTTTAGCATCCATTACAGTGGGGTCAATCCGGGTGATTTTATGCAGAAGTGCAGCCATTCTCATTTCAGTAAACATATCCTGATTATTGTTGCTGGCCGCTCCATCGGTACCCAAACCCACCTTTACTCCTGCTTCCAGCAGTTGAGGAACGGGGGAAACTCCACTGGTAAGCTTCATATTGCTTACCGGGTTATGTGCCACCGAAACACCATGCCTGGCAAGAATTTTAATATCATCTTTCGTCAGATGCACCCCGTGGGCTGCTATTACATTGCTGCTTAAAACTCCAAGATTTTCCAGATGCCCAACCGGGGTAAACCCGTACTTCTCTAAAATCTGCTCCACCTCTACTCCAGTTTCAGCCAGGTGAGTGTTGAAAGGTACCTGGTATTTATCAGCAAGGGCTTTGACCTTTTGAATCAGTTCCGGAGAACAGGTATAAGGTGCATGAGCCGCAAAGCCAATGGTAATACGGGGATGAGAGTTCCATTTATTAAACGTCTCCTCTGCTATACGCAGGCCGTCCTCTGGCGTAGGACTGTTTGGAACAGGAAAGTCAATAATACTTTTGGACAAAACTGCACGAATACCGGTTTCCTCCACTATGTGAGCCATATCATCAATGAAGTAGTACATGTCATTAAAGGTAGTTATTCCGCCCCTCAGCATTTCCGCAACGGCCAGTTCCGTCCCGATACGCACATTATACGCCGTAACATATTCAGCTTCAAGGGGAAAAATATTATCATATAACCACTCCTGCAGGGGTAAATCATCTGCATATCCCCTGAAAAGCGTCATGGGAACGTGGGTATGAGTGTTGACAAGCCCGGGCATTAACAGTTGATTGGCGCCGTCAATAATTTTGAGGGCACTATATTTATTCAGGATATCTTCTGTTTCTCCAATGGCCAATATCCGGTCATCTTTTATAACCAGCGATCCATTCTCAATTATGGTAGAATTGGCATCCATTGTTAATATAGTAGTATTGGTTATTATGATATCGGTATCAGGCAGTGCCAATGTAGGAACACAACCGGCTAAAGCTAAAAGATATAATAAAATAAATGTTATTACTTTTTTGAACATTACATTCAACCTCCCTGGTGAGTACTAACAATTACCTTAAATTTATCATCTTAGCGAGAAGACCCCTTCCTCTAAGCAAAGCGAAGATAAGGGATGAATCGCTTTTCTTTTTAAAAAACACTAGACAAACATATGTTCTGCAATGTATAATATTACTATATAAACCTCGAAGAGGTTAAGTGGGAGTAGTTCAATATTACATTAGACCCGTACCCTTGTGCTAAAAAACTCAAAATTAACAACAAGGAACTGCAGGTAAAATGCAGAACTATTTTTAAAATACTACAAATATTTAGTTACTATGCTCAATACCGCTGTTATCACCGCCGGCTTTTTACTCTTTGCTACTGTCATAAGTATAAAGCTCACTGTTAAATATATCGATCACATTCTTATATTTACAAACTTTAAAACATCTGTGAAGAACAACCCCTTCTCTACAGGCTTTTCCCCGGTAATTATCTCAAAGCAGCGGGAGTACATTTCCAGCTGTGGTGAGTAGTAGGAGATAAGTTCTTGAAGATGCTCATGGTGCTCTTGGGAACGAAGCAGTTCTAATGCCTGCATAATATACCCGGCCCTACCTTTTCCAAATCCTGAGATAAAGTAAAGAGGATAATCCCCAACTCCTTGACTATTTTTTCTAATGCAGATGAAGGGGGAAGCTCTTTAGACCATCTATAAAAACGTTTTAGCGCATCAAAAGCATTGTTTATTAAATTAAAGACATCCTGTTTTAAATGAGTTGGGACTGATGTCATAAAATTTAACCTGCTTTTAGCTCTGAGCTTTATAACTTCCTGCCGCCCGTTAATTTAAAAATTATAACTATTTTCACGCAGGCTCTCTATAAAGCACAGCCTGTAAAAATCATAATACTACTATGTTTCAAGTTAAGAGAACTTATTTCTTCTATTCTACAAATATATCCAATTTCCTTGTAATATTTTAACAATACTATTATTTAGAGCAGCTCATTGCTGATATAACTGTATTTTTTATTATATCTATTAAAGAGACACAGAAGTGTCTCTGAGAATAACCATCGACTTTTTTACGGTCAGTTACACTACTAACTACTTTGGACCTATAAGTATCAATTCCTCTATTCCCGAAAGTTAGTAATCTAAAATAAGTATGTCAATATATTTGTTTTACCATTTAGCGATTTTGTTCAATTTAATATATAAGGTCTCGTAATGGAGGTGTACAAGTATGATTCGAATGAAGGAATACCTCATGCTGCTGTATACAAGAGTTCAGGAAAATGAAACCACTGCCAGGGGAGCACAGCTGAGCTATTTTTTTATCCTGTCGATTTTTCCTTTTATGATATTTTTGATTACCCTTATTGACTATACCCCTTTAACACAGCAGGATACATTACACCAGCTTTCCCTGTTACTTCCTGACGCGGCCTTTGCCATTATTGAACAAATTGTCTCAGAAGTGGCGGCAGCAGATAACTTCACATTACTGTCTCTGAGCATCCTGTCTACGATTTGGACCGCAAGCAGAGGTATATCCGCTCTAGTCAAAAGCATAAACCAGACCTATAACATAAATGAACACAGATCTTTTCTTAAACTGAATGCCATCGGAATCTTTGCCACATTTGCTATGGCGCTGGTTATCTTGTTTACACTAAGCTTTTTAGTCTTTGGTAGAGTCATAGGTGAACTGGCCTTTCAGTATCTAGGCCTTGCAGCAATCTTTAGTGTTTTATGGTCGGTATTGCGTTATGCCATACCCTTCTTTATTATCTTTGTAAGTTTCACGCTGTTGTTTCTATATTCTCCTAATCGCCAATTACAGTTTAAAAATGTTTACCCGGGAGCAATTTTTTCGACTTTGGCCTGGATTACCGCCTCTCAGGCTTTTGCCTTTTACGTAAACAACTTCGGTAATTTCTCCCGAACCTACGGCAGTATCGGCGGAATTATCGTATTTATGATCTGGATCTATATAAGTAATGTGGTGGTGTTATTGGGAGGAGAAATAAACGCCACATTGTATTACCTGCTTCATGAATCAAATAATAATATTTCAGCATAAAAAAAGCTTTTCCTTTCGGTCCCCTTTAGGAAGCTTTTCTTATTCTGTATTTATTAGCCATTTACCAGTGTAAAGATGAAGACTACCGGCTGCTTTTAGCAGCCGGTAGTCTTTTGCGCAAAAAACCATATATGTGGGCAGAAATAATCTTTAGAATAACAAAAGTGGGTACTGCGAAAATTAGCCCTAAAAGACCGGCCATACTGCCAGCCAACAACAAAAGAATAATAATGGTCAGTGGATGAATATAAAGCTTTTTGCCCATGACCTGCGGAGTGATAAACAGGCTTTCAATTTGTTGCACTACCACAATCACAATAAGCACTAGAAATGCCATTAAAGGGGATGTAAAAAAACCAACAATTACAGCGGGAATTGTAGCAATAAACGGGCCCAAATAAGGAATAAAATTGGTAACAACTGCAAAAAGGGCCAGAATTAGTGCATGTTGGATGCCAATTATTAAAAACCCAATATACATGAGGACGCCCACGGACACACTGACAATTATTTGTCCCTGTATAAAAGAGGAAAGCCCACGGTCAATTTCCCTAAAAGTATTGACTGTTTCTTCTCTGTAGCGCTCTGGAATCTGCTTCATCAGATAACCTGCAAATTTGTCACCGTCTTTTAAAAGATAAAATAGAAAAATAGGCAAGAGAACAAAGATGAGACCTGCATTAGCTAGAATGCTCATTACAGCAGATACACTGTCCTGCAGATTGGGCAGGGCATTGAGCAGCACATCGGACACTGATTCCGTAATAGTCTCTAGGGAAATCCTTTCATCTGCCTGAAAACGCTTAAATATGGCACCATCTTCCAAAGATGCCACCGTATTGATTGTTTGGTCCATATAAGTGGGGAAGGCCTCAATTAACTCTAACAACTGATTATAAGCTACTATCCCTACGGTTAAAACCATAAACAAAGCTAATAAAACAAGTACTGCATAAAGCATAACAATGGCCAGAGGCCTGGCAATTTTTCGATTCTCCAACCAGTTAACAATAGGGCTAAAAAGATAGTATAGGATAAGTGCCAAAAATGTAGGTAAAAACAATAGCCTTACCACTACTACTAATGGAATAAAAATGAAAGAAACTTCTCTGCCAATATAAACAATGCTAAAAATTAGAAGAATCCAGACAGCTGCTCTAAATGACTTGGCATTTATAAAGTCCATATACGCATCATTCCTTTAGGTAATTTAAGGATAGAGCGCTTGCTCTATCCTTAAATTACCTTCACTGTTTTTTACTAAACATCTCCAAAAATATCCTCAGGCCTTCACTGACAATTCTTACATAACTAAGAATATCCTCCGTATTCTCCTGTACGGTACTGGCTGTCTCCATTAAGCTGGCGTTCACCATATCAACGGAATCATCTACTTTTTCACTGGTATGTTTAAGGGTGGTGGACAGGCTATAAATATTGTTGATTGTTCCGGGTATCTGCACATCAAGAAGGTCTTTGTTCATATATAGCGAACTGCTGATCTCATTAATGTTCTTCATGGAGCTAGTTACGTTATCAATGGTATCCTGAATATTTTTTTCATTGTCAACAATACGCTTATTTATACCGGACACAACTTTGTTGATGTTGCTTAACGTGATAATAGCATAAATCCCGGCTATGAATATCACCAGCAGTACAAGGAAAATACCTAGCTCCTGAAGCGCAAATGATATCGTCATTTTCTTATTTCACCTTCTTTTACATTGCTTTTTTATCTACCTTTTCTTTTGACTCCTGCAGCTCTTTCTTCGCTTCCTTCGCTGCATCTTTGATTTCATCTTTAGCCTCGGCAACTGCTTCTTCAATAATTTCTTTTTCTTGTTTCTTTTCTTCAACTTTTCTGGTCACGGTATCCCTCACACCTTCAACCTTCTCCGCAATATTTTCTTTAATCTCTTGAAGCTGCTCTTTACTTTTGTTTAATGTATCGGCTGCTTTTCCCCTAATTTCATTTCGGGTTTCTTCTCCTGCTTTTGGTGCAAAAAGTATCCCGCTCGTTAAACCCACTGCAGCCCCCACAGCGAAACCCCCAGCCACCTTAGCCGCAGCCTCTTTACGCTCCTGCTTTTCTTTTTCGGCCTTAACCTTTTGCAAATAATCTTTTAACATAATCTTACTCCTCCTTTTTTTAATACTGAAAAATAAAATAAGCTATCAAGTATTTAATTTTTTTGATTGTCAAGCTCCATGTACTCAGTCCTTTCAAAACAGCTGCCACTAAGGTGGCATTTTTTTTCACGATGATCCATTATTTTTCACCTCTTTTAA
The DNA here is from genome assembly GCF_022558445.1 of Candidatus Contubernalis alkalaceticus. NCBI lineage: Bacteria > Bacillati > Bacillota > Dethiobacteria > Dethiobacterales > Dethiobacteraceae > Candidatus Contubernalis > Candidatus Contubernalis alkaliaceticus. Next base: position 694,180 of record NZ_CP054699.1, on the reverse strand, counting down.
AAACATCTCCAACAACTGTGGATCAAAGTGCTTGCCACTTTTCTAACGGATATATTCAAGGGCTTCTTCCCTGGTCCAGGCCTTGCGGTAGGGACGGTCGCTGGTGAGGGCGTCATAAACATCCACCACGGCAGAGATGCGCGCCGCCAGGGGGATTTCCTCTCTCTTGAGCCCCCGGGGATAACCTGTGCCGTCCCATTTTTCGTGGTGGCAGTAGGGGATATCCAAGGCAAGGCGCAGGTATTCGATAGGTGAGAGCATCTCAAAAGCGTGAATGGGATGTTTGTGCATAATTGCCCATTCTTCATCTGTTAATTGACCAGGCTTGAGTAAAATAGCATCGGACACGCCCATCTTGCCGATGTCGTGCAGCAGTGCACCTCGCCGGACATGAGCCAGCTCTTCCTGACTCATGCCCATCTCCCGGGCAATAATAACGGTCATCTCTGTAACTCGCTGGCTGTGATCTTCCGTTTCTTTATCTCTTAAGTCCAGGGCATGCGCCCAACCTTTAATAGTTTTGTCATAGGCTTGAATCAGTTTGAAGTTCGTGTTCGCCATATTATGAACCAGTTCTGCATTATCGATGCCTATAGCTGTCTGCCCGGCCAGGGTCTCCAGAAATTCCAGCCATTCTTCACTTGCATCCAAGGGTTCCCGGTGGAAGATCTCCAGCACTCCTTCAACCCGGCCTTTGTTAATCAGGGGTACGGCATAATAAATATGAGCATTTTCCTTCTCCATAAGCGGACCCTGGACTGGATCCCCCTCAATCTCGCTCAGGCTTGCTACTCGAATAGATTTCCTCTCCATAGCCGCTTGGCCGGCTAGCCCTTCGCCTATGCACAAGTTGAGTTTTGCAGGATTTGTGATGCGAAAGCCGCGCCAGGCTTCATATTTCAGCATTCCGGTGTGCGGATCAAGGCGTAAAATGGCAGCGGCATCCACGTTTAACAGCCTGGTGACTTCGTCCAGGATGACTCTGAATGTGACGCGCAGATCCAGGCTGCCGGAAATAGCCATATCTATGTTACGCAAAGCCTGCACTTGTTCCAGGTGACGGATGTTTTTTTCAAAGAGACCTATCCGGTGGATAGCTGTCCCGGCCATCTCGGTCAGGGAAGTGAGCAGCTTTAGCTCTTCGGAGGTAATTTCCCGCGGCAGCGGTACAGAAACAAATAAGGTTCCCACAACATCCGCATCGGCCTGTAAGGGAAGGCACACTCCCCCCCATCCCTCGGCAATATATTATAATCCTTCTTTTGCTAAAATTACTTTTAAAATCTTATTTTTATACAGTCCGCCCGGTTCGACTCGTTGAGATGAGCCCCAAACCGAAACCGAAGTAGACGACCTCATCAACCCCGAAAGTGCCTCTTTAGAAAAAAACTGATAACGTTGATGTTGGAATTCGTTCTATTTCCGTTTCCGCCGCATCAATAAGCCTGTTCCGAATAAAATTAATCCCCAGTAGGTCGTCAATAGGGCATTCCCGCCGGTTTTAGGCAATTTTGCTTCATGATTTATATCCTTGACAATCTCTTTTTCATAACCATTGGTGATGGTTGTCATTGCAGTCTGATCTGCTGTCACCTGTACGGTGCCTTCCCCGCTAACCGTCCATTCGCTGCTCAACCCGTCCTGGTTCTCGGTTACGGTGTATACGCCGGGGACAAGGTTTTCCCAGGTAAAGGATTTCCCGTCTACGAATGTCCTGGTCGCTAAGAAACCCTCCGGCCACGTGACCGTGATCTCAAATGACGGCAATGTCATGTCACCGGTATCACCGCTGACAACCTTGGTTACTGTTAAGGAACCGGTGGCCGGGGCATCGGACACGTAGCCCCAATAATGGGCAGCGTCTGTATCACTGTAGGTCACCCCTTCGTGGTCTCCCGTAGCAGTAGCCGTGTTTTGATGCTGCCCCTCCTCGGCCGTCTCTTCCAGGATATACTTGAAGTCGCCGCCGACCGGCAGCGGGTCGGTCAGGGCTGCACCGCTAAGATCATAAACGTTATCGCTAAGCGTGATATCGGTTAAAGTCACATTGCCGGTGTTGGTAACAACAAACTTAAAGAGCACCTCGCTGCCTACCTCGACAGAAGGACCGGGTGCGGACTGAGCATCATGCCAGGTGTCGCCGCCGTCAACGGAGACGTACTTTTTGACGCTGATGGCCGGGGCATCGGACACGTAGCCCCAATAATGGGCAGCGTCTGTATCCCCGTAGGTCACCCCTTCGTGGTCTCCTGTAGCAGTAGCCGTGTTTTGATGCTGCCCCTCCTTCGCCGTCTCTTCCAGGATATACTTGAAGTCGCCGCCGACCGGCAGCGGGTCGGTCAGGGCTGCACCGCTAAGATGACCATAAACGTTATCGCTAAGCGTGATATCGGTTAAAGTCACATTGCCGGTGTTGGTAACAACAAACTTAAAGAGCACCTCGCTGCCTACCTCGACAGAAGGACCGGGTGCGGACTGAGCATCATGCCAGGTGTCGCCGCCGTCAACGGAGACGTACTTTTTGACGCTGATGGCCGGGGCATCGGACACGTAGCCCCAATAATGGGCAGCGTCTGTATCACTGTAGGTCACCCCTTCGTGGTCTCCCGTAGCAGTAGCCGTGTTTTGATGCTGCCCCTCCTTCGCCGTCTCTTCCAGGATATACTTGAAGTCGCCGCCGACCGGCAGCGGGTCGGTCAGGGCTGCACCGCTAAGATGACCATAAACGTCATCGCTAAGCGTGATATCGGTTAAAGTCACATTGCCGGTGTTGGTAACAACAAACTTAAAGAACACCTCGCTGCCTACCTCGACAGAAGGACCGGGTGCGGACTGAGCATCATGCCAGGTGTCGCCGCCGTCAACGGAGACGTACTTTTTGACGCTGATGGCCGGGGCATCGGACACGTAGCCCCAATAATGGGCAGCGTCTGTATCACTGTAGGTCACCCCTTCGTGGTCTCCCGTAGCAGTAGCCGTGTTTTGATGCTGCCCCTCCTTCGCCGTCTCTTCCAGGATATACTCGAAGTCGCCGCCGACCGGCAGCGGGTCGGTCAGGGCTGCATCGCTAAGATGACCATAAACGTCATCGCTAAGCGTGATATCGGTTAAAGTCACATTGCCGGTGTTGGTAACAACAAACTTAAAGAGCACCTCGCTGCCTACCTCGACAGAAGGACCGGGTGCGGACTGAGCATCATGCCAGGTGTCGCCGCCGTCAACAGAGACGTACTTTTTGACGCTGATGGCCGGGGCGTCATCGTCGGGGTCATCGGGAGGTGTACAACCCACAACTGTGATGGTATTAGTATCCAGAGTGACTGCTCTCATGGCTAACAGCTGGCCTTCCACCTCAACACCGGTAGTCGCTGTTATGTCTTGCAAGGCCAGAATATGCCCCACAAAAGTGGAGTTTGTTCCTAAGGTCGCAGAGCTTCCGACCTGCCAGTAAACCTGGCAGACCGTGGCTTCGCCGGTTAGGACAATACTGCTGGCTGATGCTGTAGTGAGCGTTGACTCCATCTGGAAAATAAAAGCATCATTCGGGTTATCAGCGTAGAGTGTAAGTGTGCCTGTTAACTCAAAAGTTCCATCAGCTGAATCGTAAACACCGGGAGTCAACTCCTGGCCACCAAGCTGTGTAGGAATTTCGGTGGCCCCCTCTCTTGTTTCAGCATCGGTATAAGCAGTTGACAGATCGTCTTGGGCTTTTTGTGCAACTTCATTAGCACGGTATACACCTCCGCCAGTTTGAACCACGTTTTCCTCACCAGTGTATGCGGCACTTGGATACACCCCTATATCACCATAGATCGTGGTAGTTTCTACTTCGCCGGCAACGGTAATCGCCGAGGCGGCTAAAATCGCAAAAGATTCGGCTGTTCCGAGGTTCACCTTTTGTTGGGCTGCAATACCCACTGAAGGCATCGTAGGCACAACCAACGTTACAACCAGCAATAGCAACAGTAATAATGGTATAAATTGTGCCTTCTGAATTCTTTTCATAAATTATTGACTCCTCTCAAATTTTGAGTGGTGAATCCCAAAAATCATATGTTCTCGGCGCTGCAGCAGTTCTTGAGCTCATAATTATTTCTCTTTTCCACCATTTCCTAGCTTATTTTTGGTGGCAGGTGCGTAAACCAACAAGGGGTGCTGTCTTCAATATCTCCAACCCAATCAGTGTCCGCAGTAATTATCCGCCTTCATAGATTTTCTTATCTGAATTTAAATTACCTGGCAACATATAGCACAATCACTGCACTCAGGAAAATCCCAATGAAGGTTGTAAGGATCAATCCAGTAAATGTCCATAACATTCTTTATCATCCTTCCTTTATGATCTTAATCTTCAGCCAAAGCAACTGTAATCTTAGTTAATTTGCCGCTTGAAGTATTTCCATTTGGCCATCCTAAAAAAACTTCCCATTTGACAAAGGCCTGATAGGCAGGAGTGTTGATGTTAACAGCGGAGAAACTTATAAAGACCTCTAGGACTTTGTAAACCTGTTGTACTGATTTAACAATTCATCTAATTTTTGGCTTTTTCTTACAGTTACATCGCCACTCAAAACGCTGTTCTTGTACGATTTGTTAATATCCGTTCTCTTTTTTTCGATTAGCATTACCAGACTTTTTAAGTTCAATTAATTCACATCCTTAAATGAAAACTTCAACTAGCGGGTTCCCCCAGTTGAGTGCGTTCATATGGTTATACTGTTACAGACAGGGTGCAGCATTACCTTCGTCCGCATCTTTTCTTTAAATTCTACCGGCCTTGCCTGGGGAAAAATCATAGGGCACACCTCCCTAGGTTAGATTTATGTTACTAATTCATAATTAAAGCATATTTTAATGTTATCAAGGAAAATACGTAGAAATCTATTAGCAATTTCCATATTATTTCTTTTTTTCTTTTATTTATAAATAAATAAAAAAAGCCTCATAATTTATGAGGTTTCTCGAAAGCAAGCCTAACACTTATGCTGTTTGTATCGGATTCAATTGCCCCGACAAGTTTGATGTTTTGCTCCATAGTGGAGTATTATTAAAAGAATAATGTTTGAGCCGGAAAAATTTTGTCAAAAAACGGTATTTACCTATACAAAGTCCCGTACTTTTTGGGGCTTTTAAAAATATGCAAAGTTGTTTTAAGATAGATTGTGTCAGGTTACATTAGCCCAATCAGCATGGCAAACAGCATGAGTTCCTCTTTCTCATACAAGCTTAGCTTTTCCATCAGGTTCTCTCTGTGCTTATCCACAGTTTTTGGCCTTATGTTCAACAATTCCGCAATTATCTTACGGCCGAGGCCCTTGGCCAACAGCTTAAAAACTTCTTTTTCTCTAGCAGTAAGCTTGTTGTACACCGCCAGGCGCTTGCGGAAAGTGATATCCTCAAAAGTTATAAAAACCTGAAACGGCCTGTCTTCACCGGGCATAAACTGCGGCACCGCAGTGATATTTAGCCAGACATAACGGTCTGTTTTTGGTGACAAGACCCCCATGACCACATTGTGCATTGCTTTACCCGTGCGAAGGGCTGCCATGGAGGGGTGTGTTTCCCCCGAGAAATCAGTTCCGTCCTCATGGATAGCCCTCCAGCGAAGATCTGTCGATGTTCTTGCCTGTATTTGATCTATCGTTAGACCCAGAATACGTTCAGCTGCTGGGTTAGCTGATATGATTTTTCCATCCTGCCCATAAATCAGAACACCCTGTGCCATGGTTTCAAATAAGGTGCGGTATTTTCGCTCGCTTTCCTGCAGCAATTCTTCTGCCTGTTTTTGTGCCGTGATATCTATCAGGGCGGTGCGGCATTCCCGCCCATCCTTGCATACTCTGCCCTCAATATGGACATAAATCGTACCACCTCCCTCTTTTTGCAGTTCAATCACAAAGGTTTCCTGGGAGTGGCTACTGAATATTTTTACCAGGAAGGCGGTAAACACAGGCCGAGAATCAGCAGCGATGAACCGTAAGAAATGCTGGTTTACCAGCCGGGAGCGGTCTACCTCGAGCATACGGGCCCCGGTCAAGTTAACTTGCAGAATCATGCCGCTAATGTTTAGAGTAAAATAGCCTACGGGAGCAAAATCATAGAGATCGGTATATTGGACAAGAAATGACTCCAGCTCTGAGCGTGCCTGCTGCAGCTCCTCGTTTTGCATCTCCAGTTCAATTTGGTGCACCTCCAGTTCGTGGACGATTCGCTGCAATTCTGCTAGTGACGCAGGAGCGGTTACCTTTTGCATATGTTTTTGTAACCGTTTCTCTGCCAGGCGGCGCAGTTCTTCTACCGAGTTGATTTTGTCCCCGCTCATGAAGGTACCTCCGGTGACTCGTCATTTTTCATGGTTGCATTTGAATTTTCTTTCTTATTTTTCTGCTTCATTTCTGACTGCAGTCTCTTCTTGGTTTTATTCAACTCCGCTTCTTTATTGGTTATGCGTTTTTTCAAATCAGCTTGGGTTTGTCGCAAAACAGCTTCCAGTTCCTTAGAGACAGTGATGTCTGTAAAGGTGAGGACTAAGCCGTCAATTTTATTTTCAAGCGTGCGATAAGGCATAATACGTACCGTACACCAGCGCCCATTGCTGGTAGTAACCTCTTTTTCCACGAATACTAGTGTCCGCAGCACTTCTTCGGCATCTATGGCCAGTTCCGGGTAGACCAGGGTAGATACAATGTCAGTGATTGGCCTCCCCACATCACCTGGTATCAGTTTGAAAATTTTGGCCGTCCGAGCGGTAAAACGCCGCACACAAAGAGCATTATCCAGAAATAAGGTGGCAATGTCAGTGCTTTCCAGCAGATTTTTCATGTCGTTATTTGTTCGAGACAGTTCATCTACTTTCGTTTGCAGTTCGTAGTTAACCGTCTGCAATTCTTCGTTTAAGGACTGCAGTTCTTCCTTGGACGTGGTCATTTCCTCATTAGAGGACTGCAGTTCCTCGTTGCTGGATTGCAATTCTTCGTAGGCTAATAAGAGCTCTTCCTGGGAGGATTGCATCTCTTGACGAACACCCTGCAGCTCTTGGAGAGAGTGCTGCAGATCTAACTCCAGTTCCGCTACATGACTTCTGTTGGCAGTTGTGTGACTGGTTTTGCCTGTTTCTTTCGTTTTTACAGGTACTCTTACATCTGTAAAGACAATCATGACCAGGTGCCGCAACGCTTCAGGCTCTTTAAGCGGCTCGATGGTAATGTCTACTACCTGCTTTTCACCCTCGGTTCCTATTTTAACGTTTTTCAGTGCTATGGTACTATTTTGACTGACTGCTTTCTGAAAAGATCTGCTAAGCTTGTAGCCCAGGCTTTCATGGGTCATGACAAAAATATTCCAGTTAGCCTTGCCGGCTGCCGGCTCCAGGTATCTGCCAACCCGTCCACTGGTATAGAGAACATCTCCCATTTCGTTGACCATCACGGCGGCAGGAGAGTAGCGCTGCAGGATCAATTGGTTGGCCAAATTCTCCAGGTTTGGGGCTTGCTTCCACTCCTTGGGCAATGCTTTACCAGCACCCGGCTCACCGGGTGGAAAGCGGAACCGAGGAGAGGGGAATTGAAATAGCTCTTTATGCTGCGTGGACGACTCCAGTCGCCTGTAGAGCCGGGATTTCCCCTTCAAGGACTCGAAAAGATCGGTTAAAATACCGATTGTTTCCGAGCTACCCAGAAACAGGAACCCGCCTTGATTTAAGCTGTGATGAAAGAGAGCCAGAAGCTTTTTTTGCAACTCTTGAGTCAGGTAGATGAGCAGGTTGCGGCAGCTTATGATATCAATCTTGGTGAAAGGTGGATCCATGATAATATTCTGGGGGGCAAAAACTACCATATTACGGATCTCTTTCCCTACCCGGTAACCGCCATCCTCCTTAATGAAAAAGCGGCGCAGCCGTTCCGGGGAAACATCTGCAGTAATGTTGGCTGTATAGAAACCCTGGCGGGCCTTTTTAATGGCGTCTCGGTCAAGGTCGGTGGCAAAGACCTGAAACGAGAAGCCAGCGGTTGGTTTGGCGTATTCCAGCGCCTCTTTAAAAATTATGGCCAGGGAATAAGCTTCCTCCCCTGTGGAGCAGGCGGGCACCCACGCCCGCAGCGGTTGATCAAGCGAGCGCGTGGCAAATAGCTCTAGAATTGCCTGTTTTTTCAATTGCTCCCACGCCTCAGGATCGCGAAAAAAACTGGTCACACCGATTAAGAGTTCTTTGAACAGCACCTGCAGTTCCTGGGGGTTTTCCTGCAGGAAGCGGATATAGGTTGCAAGATCGTTAATCTGGTGGATACCCAACCGTCGCTCAATACGGCGGTAGACGGTGGTTTTCTTGTAGAAGGAAAAATCGTGGCCCGTTTGTGAGCGCAGCAGGATAGCAATTTTTTCAAAAGTATTGCTGTCTTTGTCTGTCAGGCCCTGCTCTAACCCGCCGATCACGGGCTTGTGTTTAAGATAAGCAATGGCTTTAAAGATCAGCTCCTCCGCCGGGGCCACCACGTCAACTAAGCCTGTGTTGATAGAGCTTTTGGGCATGCTATCGAATTTTGCCGAGGCTGGTTCCTGGACTAAGACCATGCCTCCTTTTTCCTTAACGGCCTTGAGGCCCAACGTACCGTCTGTCCCCATACCTGAGAGGATAGCTACGATGGCTCGCTCCCCCCGATCTTCGGCCATGGAGCGAAATAAATAATCAATAGGCAAACGAAGACCGCGCGGCGCTACCGGCTCGAAAAGGTGCAGCGCCCCGTGGAAGAGAGACATGTCCTTGTTTGGCGGAATAATATAGACGCAATTCGGCTGGACTGCAGTTTGTTCCTGGGCCTGAAAAACCAGCATGGGGGTAACACGTTTAAGCAGCTCCACCATGGCACCTTCTCGCGTCGGGTCCAGGTGCTGAACCACGATAAAAGCTATACCGCTTTTTTCCGGAACATTCCCCAAAAAAAGCTCCAGGGCCTCCAATCCTCCGGCTGAAGCGCCGATACCGATAATGGGAAAGTCTGCATCCAGCGTCTTTACTTTCGTGGTGCTGAACTGCTCACTGGTAGAAAAATTCTTTTCTTTTTTTCCATACTTTTCCTTATTAATCATTTTTATCATTCCTTTTTATTGTTATCCAGAGAATAATTAGTATTTTTCAGAATTTCCCGAGAGGTCTGCAATATTTTCTTTATAAACCCGGTTTCCTTTAAATACGACAATATTCCTTATTATTCCTGCTTTTGGATATAACATTTCTTGCACTACCAGGTAAAATATACTTAATCTTCTTATGTTGGTAGAATCTGGGTTAGCAGCCCGTTAAATAAGTGTTATATTCTCGAGCCCACATGATCAAACAATTAGTAATTGATGCTATGAATCAATCTATCATGCATGAAAGACCGCAGAGGAGCTTATATTTCATTCTGCCAGAAGTTCAAGACCCGTTCCCAGGCCAAGTTAGCAATTATTAATTACATTTTTTTGGGTATAACTCTAAACGAATTCATAGTTACCTAAATGATTTATCTCCGATGGAATTTGAGCAGCAATACTAAAAAATCAAATAAATCAAATATTGCTGATAGATTTGTGAGCACTCTGTTTGATATTATGCTGATAGGTTCAAATATGATCTGGTATCCGAAATCTATTAGTAAGGAGGTATACCCGATGTTTTTTCCTCATGGCAAGAAAGGTAAGGTTGCAAGATGGGATGCACAGATTGCCTTTGTTAGCAGTTGCGTGCCTCGATTTTCTGTTAATACTCGGGGTTTTTTGAAAATGTAAGCTAGACCCGACATTGTTAATGGGCTTTAATCGAGTATGTGCAAGAATAACTTAAAAAGGGGGTTATCCTAATGATTTTGAAAAACTCTAAAGACATTAGCCTTGATAACGAAGATGATCGCTCTATAAAAATATTTGAAAAATCAAATTATAGAAATAGAGAAAAAGACATTAAAGACATTATCCTTGACAGCGATGATTCCAATTTGAAAATATTTTTAAAGAAATAGCTGGGTCTGGTCAAAAGGGAATCGTTTTAATAAAGCAGGTTTCTGGTTTATGTCAAACTTATGGTATTATTGTTCAGCAAGTAGAGCTTGTTAACCTAATACTAACGAAAGGGGTGAAACAATATGTTATGGACAATTATTTTTATACTCGTAATCTTATGGTTGCTGGGTCTTTTTACAGCTACCGGTGGTGCGTTAGTACACATTCTATTGGTAGTTGCACTGATTGTGATTGTAGTACAGTTGCTTCAAAGCAGAAGAATATAAAACAACAAATATCTCATTCGCAGCATTTTGGTTTGATGTAACACGCTGAAGATTATACCCAGGTGCGGAATCCGATGATATTGTGAAAAGCTAAAAACAGGGTAATGGTCATATTGCCCAGGGAAACCAGCAGGGAATGAACCTTTACGCCCAGGCCTATTTCTTGCCGGTGCCAGGTCCTAATTGACTGAATGAGTCCTCCCAAAGAAGCCAGCCCAAACAACAAGGTAAGCAAAAACAGTAACACCGACCATATGGTAATCCGCCCATAATGCTGAATGGGGTCTCCTGCCATGGTGCTTAGAACTACGACAACCGCCATTCCTATAAAGGACAGCGCCGGCAGAAGTGGGAGAATCCTTACACTGAGGTACTTTGCGTTTTTCATCTTTCCAAAGAGCTTCATCGGCGCCCAGACTGCTGCAAATAACAAGGAGCTAAGCATTAACAGGAATGATGCTGCAGCCGCTGTCAGCCGTGCCCAGTATTTCCAGGCAGGGATAGAACTGAGGTTTACGGATACCGGGCCGCCATATCCCTGCATAAACCATCCAGAACCGTCGTCCTTTTGTATAAATACTGTGGTGGAAACCGGTTCTCCTGTCCCCCTAAACTGTCCATCCTTAACCGGAATCAATGCCTTTCCTCCTCCCATGAGAGGCCTTAAGCTCAAATTCTCACCCTCTATTTCAATCTGTGTTAAACCCAGAATCACTTCCAGAAAGCGGGATACCTCCTGCCGGGGAGTAAAGGTTTCATAGAAGCCTGTATACTGCTGCATCTCATCTGCCGTCATTTCCACAGCAGGGGCAGCTGGGTTTTCCAGATCCCTGGTTACGTATCCCCTTATAAGCCGGAGAATTTCGTTAAAAGCTCTACCGTCCGGTGCGTTGATAGAACAGAAATAGCCCAGTCCGTGTTCCGGAAGGTAACCGTAACTGGATAAAAACCCGTCAATCCCTCCGTCATGACCGTAAAAAAGGAATCCATCTACAGGGGTAACATAACTTCCTGGACCAAATCCTACATCCAGGCCCTGTTCTGCTGCCAGCGTTGTTTCCGACCGCTGAAAACGGGCGATGGAATCAGGAGATAATACCTTATTTCCCTGGAAACCACCATGGTTTAAAAGCATCTGCAGGAAATTTCCCATCTCTCGCGGAGTAACATTTATGGAACCGGAGGGGCGCATGATAATGTGGGTGTAGGGCATTTCCGTTACCCCATCGGGCTGGTAACTTCTAGCCAGTCGTTCTTCAGCTGTTGGAGTTAAGAAAAAGGAAGCAGTTTCCATTCTTAATGGGCTGAATAAATTCTCCTGAACCAGTTCTTCAAAGGATTGACCCGCTGCTTTTTCTGCTGCATATGCAGCCACTGCCGGGCCTGCATTGCTGTATGAAGCATGCTGGCCGGGAGCCCAGCGCACTACTCTAGAACGGGGATTGTACTCAAATGCCTCCGGCAGGGTAATGTCCGGATCTGAATGGGCGGTTTCTCTTAAAGAAAGGTCATCATATCCTGCGGTATGTTCCAGCAGGTGCTTGATTCTTATGGGGTTGGTTTGCTCCCAGGGGTTTGTGGTAGCAGCTTCCGGTGCCAGGTCCTTTAATTTATCCTCCAGGGAGATAAGGCCTTTTTCCTGCAGCCGCAGTATGGTCAGGGCAGTAAAGGATTTTGAAACAGAACCTACCCGAAACATGGTTTCCTCTGTCACCTCTCTGCCGCTTTCCACATCAGCTGTGCCCAGAGCCCCCACCCACAGAATATTATCCCGGTCCGTCAGCACGAAGGCAGCGCCGGGAGCATTGTTCTGCTCCAATACCTTCTCTATACGGGACTCCAGCTCCTCCAGGGTTTGGGGTATAGAGTCCGGCGAATCCTGGCCTGCCGCAGGGATACCGGAAATCAATACCCCCATAATAAGTACTACCATAATTAATTTTTTCGCATAAAATTTCATTTCTCTTCCTCCTTCTCATGATAAACTTTCTGTTTTGGTGTACATTTCTCAATGAACATCAATTAATTTCCTCCACCGGCAGTTTGAAAAAAAAATTAATTATTACCTTACAGATTCATATATTTTACAGCCATGCACAGTTCTAAAGCCTGAACCGGTACATGGTAGATTACCTTTCCAACGAAATTCTGGGATCCGTGGAACAAACAGAAAAAGAATTTCTTCTAAAAACCTCTATTTTGAGCTATTTTAACAGCTCTATATGCGCTGCACTTTTAGACATCCCGGAAGTCAGGGCAGAAAATATCATTGACCGGCTGGTGGAGAAAAACCTGTTTATCGTTGCTTTAGACCCACAGGAGGAGGTTTACCGGTACCACCAGGTCTTTGGAGAGTTTTTACAGCTCCCCCTGCATAAACATGACCCAGAAATTAACATAGCCTTTCATGCAAAAGCTGCAGAGATATATGAGAGCCGTGGAGACCTGGAGGAAAGCATCAAGCACCTGTTTCAGGTAGGAGATTACTCCCGGGCCCTGAAGGTCATTGAAAAGATGGGGCAAAACCTGAAGGGATGGACTTACCTTAAGCAAATTCCCCTGAAACATGTGGCAGAAAACAGGGAACTGGCTATCCAGAGGGTATTTGTACATTTTTGCAGCATGGAACTGAACCGCTGCACGGAGCTCATCAACTACATGGAGGAAAATATTCAAGATAAAAGCACTTTAAGGATCCTTAAGCTGGCCCTTTCCTTAATTGAAGATGCCGATTTAGTCGGTGAGATTGAGAACAGCTGGCTGGAAGACCTGAAGGCCATGGAAATCAGCCCTGTTACCCGGGCAATCATATACCTTCATATTTCTCTGTTATTGGGAATCCAGGACCGTTACAAACAGGCGCTAAATTTGTTGGAACAGGCAGAAGCCATTGAAAGAAAATTTAATAACCCTTACATCAATTACTATGTGCTGAATATGAAAAGCCAGATAAAAGAATCACTGGGAGACCTGAATGACTGCCTGTATTTGTATGATGAAATAACTCAACTCCAGAAAAGTAATCCAATTCTTTCTCCCCTGGCAGGAAACAGCTTGATTGGTGCCGCAGGAATTTACCTGAAACGAATGCAGCTGAAGGAAGCGGAAAACTGCCTGAGCAGAGCACGGAAACTGATGGACCGCAGCTACACTTCCCTGGACAGGGGATATGTATTTAATATGATGGAACTGAAAGTACTGATGGGGGAACACCAGGAAGCATTACAACTGATCCAGGATCTTATGAATTTTGAAATCTATAAAAACCCTCTCTACTTTTCCGCAGTATTAAAATACCTGATGTATATGGGTCAGGCTTCAAAGGATATGCTGCAGGAATACCTGGAGGTTTACACTACCTTTCAAAAAAACCATTCCCTGAGACATGAAGACAGCCTGGTCTATTCCCGGTCCCTGTTGTTATTGGGGAAGGGGCGTCAGGCTCTGCAGCAGGTAGAAGACATTCTGGAAACAGCCCGCAGGGAAGGGATTAAAACTACGCTGCTGGAAGCACTGCTGTTAAGAGTGCTGATTCTCAAAGATCAAAAGGAAGAAAGCCAGAAGAACATCCTGAACCTGCTTCGGGAAGCAGTTCACTACAGTTACGAAAACCAATTCTTATCCCCTTTTGTAATGGAAGGAAATGAACTAAAGCAAGATCTGAAATTATTATTGGAGCAGAGAGGAAAAGACTTGAATCTTCAAGAAAAAAAATTCACACCGGCTTCTTAATACTCCCGGTCAAAAGCATAAAGAAGACCTGTTAAGTGAAAGGGAAATGGAGGTCCTGCAAACACTATCTACCGGCGCATCCAACAAGGAAATCGCCAAAAAACTCTGCATCTCCCTGTCCACAGTTAAAACCCATATCATAAACATTTACTCCAAACTCCACGTATCCAACCGGGTAGAAGCAGTGGAGACGGCACGGATGAAAGGGATTTTAGATTAACTGTTTGGGGATCCAAACCCTGGGCAGTATTTACCATCTTACAGGATTTTTTAATTCTAAGAGAATCTTTCCTGGCCGCCCTGGGTTACAGTTTTTTTATCCTTCTGGTTTTAGGAATTCAAGGGACTTCCCTGGCTGCCGGCGCTTATATCATAGAAACTTTGACCATCAATGATCAGCCGAAACCCAAAGCAGTCAAAATGCATTCAAGAAGAATTAGACCATAACAACAGGCCATGGGGGCTATAAATTAGCCTGCCATGAAAATCTAAGATTCCAAAACTAATTTTCTATTTGGGAAAATATCTTTCAATTATCTTTTTTACATCTCTAAGCCATGATTGCCTTTGTTCCAGGGAGCTGGTTACCATAACTCCATACGTCTTTCTATGGAAGTTTTTAATTCCACAGAAATCAAAAATACAGGCTTTCCAGATACTTTCCAACGGGTCGCCAAAAACCTGTTTTTCCCTTTCCTCAGGTGTGTCGGCCGTGTTAAATACTATGGCTGTTTTTGCTTTTAATAGACCATCAGGTACTCCTTCTCCACTGTCTCCCTCTAAAAATTCATATGCTACTCCCGGTCGAATAACTCGATCAATCCATCCTTTTAAAATTGCCGGCGGCTGCCCCCACCAGTTGGGGTGAACGATTACGATGCCGTCTGCACCTGCAATTTCATTACAGTGAGTTAAGATGTCCAAGGGAATTAAAGCATCTTTTGGTATTTCTTCAACAGGCAGAACTGGATTAAAGTTCTCCGCATACAGGTCATAATAATATACTTCATGCCTGTTTTCCCTTAAAGTATTTAACACTGTATTTGCTATGGCATGATTAAAGCTGCCCATTCTTGGATGGGCTAAAATTACTGACACTTTCATTTGTGAAAACCCTCCATTTTACATTACCCAAAATTTTATTTTTTTTAATTATTTAGTACGTATATTTTCAATGTTATGCAATACGAATATCGCCCAATAAGTAAGATCTAGAAGTATCCCGTACTTACCCAAAAATATATCTAATATTCTTTCAGCTTCTTTTCAACACTTGCTATTTTAGTAAACTCCTTGTCATCATGAAGAAGTAAAAGAGTATTATCTATGGCTGTTTGTGCAATAAGCAAATCAATGGTGCTACGAACAGTTATCCCTTTTTTCCTGCAGTTTAAAAATATTAAGGCGGCTGATTTATAAGAATCAATTCCATGCAGTAATTGATAAAAAATTTAAACTTATCCTCTTGTTCACTGTTTCTACGTTTACAAAATTAATGAGAACAGAGGTATTAACTAAAATCATGTTATTCCTCCGTTCTCATCTTTTTTTGATCAAACTGATCCATAAATTGTATCTTTCCTTTAAGATCCATTAAATTTTTCTTTTTCTATTACTAACAAATTCTTCACAAATTCTTCCAAGGCAAGGTTTATCTCTTTTTTTTAGTGTATAAGACCCCCACCTCTAAGCGTTAGCGTAGGTGGGGCTTATAATCAGGTTGGAGTAGAGTCTCCACCTGATTCCCCGATGTTTCAGCTTGCTGAAACGAGTTCACTAATTTGCAAACTTACTAACCTCTTCATAAAGCTCTGCTAATACACTGCCGTCAATCGGACCCTTTGAAATATAGTCGTATGTATCTTCTTGCAGCTCTCCACCATTAATGTACCTTGAAGATACACTAAAGCTCTCCAATAAACCATCAACTATTGTATATGTCTCTACTGTATGCTCCTCATCTGGCTTACCATCGTATTGTGTTTCTACTTTAATAACTGCTTTATTGCCACTTGAATCAAACTCTACTTCCTTTACCACCCAGTTATGAAATTCATTTTCTGCATATAATGAATTAGTAGAGTATGCTTCTAATTGACGTATAAGAGACTCTAAACGAAATCCAACCCAATCCGTAAAATCATTTTCAAAAACTGTACCATACTCTCCATTTGCCATTTGTACCATATAGCCTTTTCCGCCAGCTTTACCAATGCTAAAAAGCATCGACTCCTGATTTCCCATGAGTACATAGTCTCCCTGACGAGTAAATACTTCACCGATTTCTACTTTGTACCCCTTCTCAATTGCAGCAGTGATTTCATCTACTAAAATTTGATATTCCGGTGGTAGTCCCTTAACAGGCTCTTTATCCTTTTCATCAACAACTGCTGCCACCTCTTTCTCTGTTGGATTGTTATCTATTTTCTCATTTGTTACTGGTGAAGTTTCTGTTTTACAACCTACCAACAATAATAATCCTATGATTAATGCTATTACTTTAATTCTCATACTAACTTTAATTCTCATACTAATTATACCCCCTCTTCCTTTTATTTAATTTCTTTATACCGTCTTAAGTTGTCATATAGTCTTGCTGTCTTTGATGTTCCCTTTTAGTTCCATATCTGTCATTCCCTATACCTGCCGTTACTCTTACATTGAAAACATATCCTATATATGGTTTTACCCATTGTGCAATAAAATCCTTACTTCCGGTTCCTATTTGTCCAAAATAATTTTGCCCATACCCCCATAAGCTGTTATCTTTTGTAATGTAAAAAGTCATGTTACTTTCTGGTGCAAAAATAATATTACTTACTTGACCTTGAGCATATACAGGCTGTGCTCCATTTACCATTGATAAAATCATGGTCACTACAAATATTGCTGATATAATTCTATTTTTTCATATTAGCTTCCATCCTCCTATACTTTAAATAATTATTTTACCATTCAAATTAAACAATATCATGTGATTAAATATTTGCTTTCACTTTATTGCATTATTTTGTACTATTATTGCTCGCTGATAATAGAAAAAAACACCCCTATTAGAGTGCTTTCACTATTTCATAAGAATTTAACATTTTTTTTATATATCTAAAACTTTTTTTCGATATTCACTAGGGGTTAACCCTGTTTTTGTTTTAAAGATTCTCGAAAAGTAGCTTTGATTTTCAAAGCCACTCAAAACACCTGCGTCAATGATTTTGTTTTTAGGATTACTCAAAAATTCAAGTGCTCTCATGATACGAATGTTTAATAAATATTCATGGGGCGTCATCCCAGTACTTTCTTTAAATTTGCGGATAAGATTGAATTTGCTCATATTAGAAATGTCCGAAATTTTGTCAAGGGAAATATCATCATCATAATTTTGATTCAAATATTCCACAATTTGTTGAATCTTCTTTTTCTCATCCTCCTTCTTTTCACATGTGTAATTTACAATGCCAATTTTTCGAAAGACAGCAATGGCAATATGTACGCTTAAGTTATTTAAGATATAAAAATAACCCTCCTGCTTTTGTTTATGCTCCTGTATAAAAGCATTCACAAGTTCAGGAATTTCTTGATCTACTGGAATTGGCAGGCTAAGAAAGACAACCTGTTTTATACCATATATTCTAAGAGCTAAGTCTTGTAAAAATTCCCTTTCAAACTGAATACTCAAAAATGAAACTTTAGACAAATACTTTGTTCCATGCA
The DNA here is from genome assembly GCF_022558445.1 of Candidatus Contubernalis alkalaceticus. Lineage (NCBI taxonomy): Bacteria > Bacillati > Bacillota > Dethiobacteria > Dethiobacterales > Dethiobacteraceae > Candidatus Contubernalis > Candidatus Contubernalis alkaliaceticus. The sequence goes on along the minus strand of NZ_CP054699.1, from coordinate 676,472 downwards.
TCTGTTCGGAATTAATAGCAAAAATCATGCCTGGTTCTGCATATATTTTTTTTCCATCTATCATAAAGTCATCAACCGATGAATCTGTGATAATAAATTCATAATTTAGATGCTTATATTCACCTTTTAATAGATAAATTGGTTTTTTAGTTTTAAATATTGTCATTTTATTACCCGGATATGATGATATAAATTCATCTTCCTTGACAAAATCAGGCAGTGGTTTTTTTCCCATATTAATTCTACTCATAAATAATCCCCCTGGCCAAGATTGTTAGTGTACACCTTATCTATTCTAAAACACCAATATCTGTTGATATTTCAGTATTTGAAAAAAAATATAGCGACACCCCTCTTGTTTAGTATAATTTAGTCACCACAACCAATCACAAAAACAAGGACGGTATCGCTATGACTAATATTATAAATATTTTACTACATAACATCAAACAATTGCATCAAGAAAAAACTCAGCTGCTTTATTTTATTGCGAAATTCTTACAAAAACCCCGACCAGAGCGGAAATTCAACAGTTGGCTGCAAACTTATATGTTTGCCTTTAGGTTCCCATATACGTCACTTATTTCTTTAACTACCATCGTGCGTTCTTTCCCGTTTTCAGGTTTCACAAATCTTTTAAATGATTTTAAGTCTCTTCTTTTTAAGGTAGTTTCTACGACATACCTTTTCTTCCCGCTGAAACCGAAAGCAACTACCGTGTTCACAGAATACCCTGCCCTTCTTAGTTGATCAGCGATAGAAGACATCTTGGTTTTATCATTAAAAAATATACAGGCTTCCAACAGTCCTAAAGCTACCTTATTTTCCACTATCCCCCCCAGGAACACTCCGATACTCTTTCCGAGGGCAAAGGCAAGGATATAATATATTCCTTGTTCTGTACCAACCACTTTTGAGATCACCACAGCAAAAATGACTGAGTTGACAAAAACAATGAAATATACCGGTTGAAAAAACTTCTTTGATATGAATATAGTTTTTAGAGTGCTTAAGCAGTCGGCAACTGCCATTATAACTATTATCATTAACAGCTCTACAAACATTGTTACACTTCCTTTATTTCTTAAAATTTTTTAGCTGCAGTAAAGGAACAATGATTCCAAATTTCCTCCTGAGGTTAAGGTGCAAACGGATCGATTATTTCTAATAATAATTGAATAAAATAAATCCCTCCATTTCTACTGGAGGGATTCTCCTTAAAAAAACAGAACAACCCGAACACCAGGGTTGCTGAAAAAATCTATTCACTCAATTTGAGTCAATACCTTAGCTGCTGTGGTACAACAGCAATGTCAGAAATTTTTACCTCGCTTTAACTACTATAACATATAGAACAAATATTTACCAGAGGTATGCACTAAAAGAAGGATCCGTCAAGGTATTTGTCCAATTCATCCGGCGTGACTCCAGCGCGTCCAGCCAGACGATCTTCCTCAACGGCCAGCAGTTCTTCGCGCAGCTTGAGCATTTTTCTTTCCAACCACGAAATTATTCTGTTATTTCCCTGGGTTCAGAGATTGCCCAGTTATGAATTTAGATTTCCAGGGTATTTTTACTGCTGGAGAGAAATATCTAAATTCCATGGACCTTGTATGACTACTACCGGGTCATTTAGCAGTAATTTAATGCTCTTTATTTCTTTAGCATCAGGCTCAAGATTAATAGTAAATGATTTCATGGCCCCTGTTTTTTCGTCGATGGTATAGCTGGAAGATCCTGATGTTGGTTTTCTAATCCAAGGGAAAGGGGAGCTTTTAACATCGAAAGAAAAAGCCTGGAGTGTTTTTTCTTTATCTTCTTCATAATTTACATCTACGTGAATTTTTATATTATCTCCATTAATATCACTAAAACGTTCAACTTTTTCTAACACTACAAGGTAGTCTGCCAACTGAACTATTTGATTTATGTCTGCACTGCCCTCCCGGGGAATATCTAAGGTTATTTCAGCTTGTTCTTCCTGGTAAACAACCTGTATAAAAGGAATGGACAGGGTAAACTCCTTTTGTTCCGCTGCTTCCATATCAAAGTAGAATTCACTTAAGGGAGGAGAATATGAATGTGGTGCATCTATATCATACACCTTACCTTGCGTATCTGTCAGGGTGATTGTATCCCCGCCAAACTCCTGATGAGCACCATATGCATCTATTTTCATGCCATCCCGTGATGGTGATATTAAGTTTATCTTTAACTGTTCTCCTTCCATGGCAGCAATTGCGGTAATGCTGAAATCATTCACACTGGCGGTGGGCCCCATTTCATCATAGCTGCTAAAAGTTTGAGCTTTTTCTAGAGAAAGAGCAATAACAGTATGATTAGAATCAGCCAAGATAATCCCAAGCTCTTCCGGTTCCGGCATATATCCCTTATAAACGTAAGTTCCCTTCCAGTAAAAACTATTATCGGGGCCTCCACCGCTGCTGCTTACAGTATAACCAGTTGTAGCATATTCTGCTCCGTTTTTATCCAGGAAAACAATGTTTTTATTCAGGGGGATGTTCCACCCGGAAATGGTAACAACTGTTTGCTGTTGGTCCACGATTATACCTTCAACTCTGATTTTACCATTATTAGTTTCCTCTATTTCTTTTTCAACCGGACTGCTCAAGATATATCTTTCTAATATTTCTTTGTCATCTTCAAGGACAATCCCCATACCGGGAATAAATTGCAGTGCCTGTTTTACCCTTGCCCAGGCTTCATTGGGTCCAACTATGGCTGTGCTTAGGACTGTCAATAATAAAAGGGATGCAGCAATAGTTCCCCAAATGTTTCTTATGGTTTTAGGTTTTTTAGGCTTACAAGGATTAACTGCAATTTTTTTATATGTTTTTTGTTTGATATTATCTATAGTTTTCTGGGGAATTTCAGGCTTATTATTGGGTTCAATATTTTCTATAATAGGTATCATTTCTTCTTCTTTAAATGAATCTATCAGATTAAATAATTTATCCTCTTCTCTCATGAAAATGACCTCCTTTCATTGGAAAACTGTTCTTTCAATAATTTCCTTATCCTCCAGAGTCGGTTATCTACTGCTTTCCTGGTTAAACTCAAACAAACAGAAATATCTTCAATCTCTTCATAAAAAAAATATCGACGATAAAATATTTGTCGATCTGTTTCACCCAGGTTGTCTATCACAGTCATGATCTGTTTTATTTCCTCTTTAAAAATTACTTTGTTCTCTACCTGCTCCTCAGATACTAATTCTATCTCTTCCTGTTTATTTAAATTTTTCTCTTTATAAATTTTCCTGCGGTAATCCAGGGCTTTATATTTGGCTACAATGAACAGCCAGGTTTTAATTGTTCCCTTTTTAGGGTTATACTTATGGCTGTTTTCCCAGGCAGTCACAAATACATCACTTACACATTCTTCTATATCTTCATTACAGCCAACATCTTTTAATATTCTGTAAGTAAGACTGTAAATATTTTTGTTATAGTTATCCAAAAGATATTCCAAAGCTTGGGGGTTTTTCTTTTGGAGCTGTATTATCACATTTTCTGCTGTAATTTTCATCTAGTGACTCCTTCCTTTAGCCTTGTAGCCCATTTCCCTTAACCTGAAACTAACTCTGTTACAACTGAAGTTAACTTCTTATTTATTACTACGGGAAATGAATAAGAAATCCCCCAACATATTTAATATTTTAATAAAAATATTAGCACTAACTAATAATTCTTATCAAGAAATCAGAGATTAAGCTCACCTCCGAAGTTAACAAAGAATCGTTATCATTACTGGTTATCAGAAAGGTTTAGAATATCCGCCCCACCAATTTCAAGAGTGGCTTTCTGCTGGGCCATCGATGTACCAATCCTGAAATTGATGGTCCGGCCAGTACCCTTGCGCAAGAAGTTAAAATAGCAAAAGGCTGTTAAAATTCACCAAAGAAATAACATCTCTTTTTGGGACGCAATGATAATTAAAAGTGCTAAACAAATGAGATGCGAAATTATCTGGACAGAATAAAAATAGGGTCAGCCCCCCCACCACATTAGTCCCCTAGAACCTTTTCTGTATATAAATAGTACGCATGCTCAAATGGGATTTTGAAAGTGGTAACCCATCTGATTTTTTCAGGACAAAAATTGGTTTCAATATACCACAGCTTACCATTTTTATCAATTGCCAGATCGATACCCATTTCTGCAGTCCAAGGATAAACCTTTGCCATAGTTTTGGCTATTTCCAGACAAAATTCACGAATGTCCCTATAATGTTTTTTAAGCTGCATTTTGGAAAATGATACCATTTCCCCGCCCTGACTCAAATTAGTAATTTGTCCTGGCTCCTTCGCGACTCTGGCTACACGGCTTGTTAATTGCCACTTGTTTTTGCCATTTTTTTGCACAACAGCCCTGATATCAAAGGGACGGCCTTTAAATTCTTTAAATGGAATCCATTGTTGAACCAGAAAAGATTTAGGTTTTCCAAAATTTTTATTATAGAATCCTTTTAGCTGTGAATGCGAAATGGATAACTTTTTTTGATTTGAGTTCAATCTACTATTTGTGAAATTTTTTTTCCCTAAGGGAGTTTGACAGACCTTATACTGAATTTGGTCTTTTTCAATGATTGTCATGCCTCTCCCTTTTTTGCCATAAATTGGTTTAATGATGACTTTATCATACTGCCGGATAAATGATTCTAAACGCTTGAATGATAAGGGTTTCGCAGGTGGAACATGATCTTTTAATTGGTTATGTGATTGAATATATTCATAATTTCTTAATTTATTTGCTTGAAATTTTAAAGGTAGGTTAATAAAATAAATATTCTGATTGTGTAATTTCTCAAAATTGTTAATTTGTTCCTGGTTGGCAATGTAGCTTGTATTATAGACGATATTTATTCGTGGTAACGCTAACGTTTTCCGTATTAGATTGTCTTGTTTCCACGAGTAAAAAAATGCGTCAATCATTTTCAGGTTTTTTGAGATTTGCTTGAAACTGAACATACACAAGTCTACCTGGTATTTTTTTGCCAAAATTTTGTATTGATTTAAAATGTTGTGTTCCTTGTTTAAACGTTTTATCTCACGATTAAAGGAAGTGGGGGACAATACGATCCCGATCATTGTTGATTCTCCTTTCATGAAGGCACCGATTTGGTTAAATCTAAATAATTTGCACGTTTTCTGGTTACCAAAAAACCGTACTTTTTAGCAGCATTGATTGCCTGTTTATTTTTTTTATTGATTATAATTGTAAGCCCTCTAAAGCACTTATCTTTTTTACGTCCATATCTCATAACAGATTCAATTACCATAGAACCAAATCCCTGTCGCTGAGCCTGTTTTTCAAAGGCCAGTATATAAATATAAATTCTTTTATTCGGCTTAAAACCAAAACTAACGAAACCTATTCTTTCTTTGGCATTATAAATAAGATACGTTTTATAGTCGTTCAATCTTTTTAGCTCAATGTTAACTTCATCCCGTGCCAATTTAAGCGCGTAATCTTTTTCACTTTTTTTTATTGGCCTGTATGATAACATATTCATGCACCTCCATACCTGGTAATCATCATTACTTTACTAATACATAATATGCAATATCATCCGGCAGCGTGTAAGCATTAATATAGTATATAAAAAAAACGCCCATATTGGCGATTGTTTTAATTAATCTAAAATATTTCCTCCGAAAGATAAACAGTTATTCCAATAGCTTGGGTTTTTAGAATTTACAAAAATCAATCATCATCATAAACACCTTTCAAAAGATAATTATAGAATACGTCCAAATTACTGAGTACTTCAAACTTATTGCACATATCAATTATAAACCTTTAAACCTATCGTACTAACCACCCATAATCCTGACTGCAATCCACGATATAATCAACGTACACTGTCTGGCCCTTGACCTGATACAGAATTAAATACCATTTCTCAACAAACATCTTATGATACTTGTTAAGCGGTAAAAATTCAGCATTGAGAAAAGGAAAACGCTCCGGCATGGTGGAAAGGGAACTAATAGCATCCATCAATTCATTCTTTGTTCTACGGGCAGCAGTAGGACTTTTTTGTGCCAGAAATTGAACATGGCCAGCTAGCATCTGACGGGCACGGTCGGAGACAATCACTTTATATTGAGGTTTCTTTTCCATGTTCCACCTCATCTATAATACTGTCAAGGTATTTGTCCAATTCATCCGGCGTTACTCCGACGCGTCCAGCTAGACGATCTTCCTCAACAGCCAACAGTTCTTCGCGCAGCTTGAGCATTTTTTCCCGGCGTGTAAAAGCCTCTATATCCATAACCACAAGGTCGCCCTCGCCATTTTTAGTAAGATACACAGGTTCACCGGAAGACTTACACAAAGCCGCAATTTCATTATAGTTCTGTCTGATGCTTGCGGATGGTTTAATCTGCATGGTATCAACTCCTTGTAGTAGCATTCTACTAATATTATACCCCGTTGTTGCTATGAAATCAATCAAGATGGTTAAGGTCTTTCAAAGTGCATTAGCGGTTGTTAAAGATACTGGCCACCGCTAATAAATGAGTATGCTAAACCCTGCCTCAATTTCTGTTACAGGCGGCAGCAAATTTAATTTAATAAAGAATTAAGGATTACCCCGGTCACATAAAAACATGACCCCTTTCATGACTCCAGTTACTGGAATCTCTCCTCCATCGTATTTATAATGAAAGAAAAAAAGGAGAGGATCCAAAATGACAAAAATGACAAAAGGCGGCATTCTGTTGTTGGCAGCGGGAATCGCGCTTCTTTTCAATCAGTTAGGTGTAATCCCGGGGGATATTTTTTTACTTACTTTGGGACTGGGATTTTGTTTTGCTTACGCCCTGCTGGGAGGTCGAAAGGAATACGGAAGCGTTGGTTTTCTAATTCCCGGTATGGTCCTGTTGGCTATAGGTGTTTTCGCTGCGCTCCAAAGCATGCAAATCACGGGGGACTCTACACCGGGTTTCTTTTTTCTCAGTTTGGGGCTGAGCTTTTTGGGAGTATTTATTATACACACCTTTTGGTTTAAAGATCTGGACCATGGTGAACGTTTCTGGCCGCTTTATCCTGCGGGTGGATTAATATTTTTTGCAGTACTGCTCACCCTCCAGGATTTATGGAATATGGACTTTCCCCTGCAGGCGCTGAATTATATCTGGATAACAGTTCTGTTGGGAGCCGGGCTTTGGCTCATTTTAGGGAGCAGGAAAAACAAAGAAAATTCATAGGGTTTGCCCTGGAGAAAAAAAGTTGAGCTCATGAAAAATAGTGGGGCGCGGTCGGCTGCGCCCCACGGTATTATCGGCAGGAAAAACGTTCAATATATAGAAATATTAACATTGTACTAACGAAACGATACTGAAAAGTACTGCCCGGCTACAAATAACAATGATAAAAAACCTGTACACAAGAGTGCCAATAGACCAGCCGGTGACAGTTAACTGGAATATTAATAATATATTTAGAGGAGATATTAAAAATACATGGACAAAAAGACTGCCTTGATTTTGACTCTGGCCAAGTATGGGGTCTATATTACAACCCTCTGGGTCACCATAAGCAACCAGCCCCTGGACTTAAAAGGGCCGCTGCTTCCTCTTCTTCTGGTTTTCATGGTGGACAATATTAGAAGCTTTTACCTGGATCGTGAAGCCCGGCAATTTTCTAAATCCAGCCTTTTTCTGCAGTTAATTCTTCTCTACTTCTTTATTTCCATGGACATCAGTGCTATCGGTAGTGTCCTGCTGGTGGTTCTAATCGCAGAAAGTTTGATTGCCTATCCTCGCCCGGTAGGAGACTACATTTTTCTCCTCTCCATCGGGGGGTACTTTGGCTTTGGACTGGCCGGTTTTTACTGGCGGGATGCTTTCACTACAAACAACCTGGTCCTGATTCTCATTAACGGCCTTTTCCTGTTTTTCGGTTACGGGATCAGCTACTTGGCCAGGCGGCAGATTGAAGAAAAAGACAGGGCGGAATCTGCATTAAGAGAGCTGGAGCGTTCCCGAAGGGAGTTGGATGAAGCATATCAAAAACTGCTGAAAAACAGCAAAGAACAGGAGCAGCTGGCGGTTATGGAAGAAAGAAACCGCATGGCTCGGGAAATCCACGATACACTGGCCCATACCCTGACCACAGTAATTATCAGCCTGGAAGCCGGTAGAAAGCTGATGCCAGTGGACACTGACAGGGCCCTGGCAGAACTGGAAAAGAGCCAGGAACAGGCCCGCAAGGGGCTCCAGGAGGTGCGCCGCTCCATCAAAGAGCTGCGGCCCCATGAGCTGGATACCCTGGGTTTCGATGCCGCATTAAAAGGGCTGTCACGGGAACTTGATGGCAGTGGGATAAAAGTTCATATTTCCCTGGAAGATGGAGCTGCTGTTCCAAAGGCATTGGAACTTCCTTTCTACCGGGTAATACAGGAAAGTATTGCTAACAGCCTGCGCCACAGCGGAGCCGGATTCATTACGGTCACGTTAAAACAGCGTAGGAATACTTTGCTGCTGAAAATAGAAGATGATGGGCGGGGCTGCCGAGAAATTCTTGAAGGCTTTGGTTTGAAAGGCATTCGTGAAAGGATAGCTGCAGAAGGAGGCCGGGTAGAATTTATTAACCGAAGCCCTCATGGTTTCCTGGTGAGGGTTGAAGTGGAAGGAGAAGCATGTGACCAGGATTAGAATTTTGATAGTTGATGACCAGACGTTGATGAGGGAAGGACTGAGTACTATTCTGGAGCTGGAAAGTGATTTCTTGATTGCCGGAACAGCTGCCAACGGCCAGGAAGCTGTTAAGTTTTGCCTGGAAAAACCCCCGGATGTTGTGCTGATGGATATACGGATGCCGCAGATGGACGGTGTTGAAGCCACCCGCCGCATCACTGCTGCACATCCTTCGGTTAAAATCATTATCTTAACCACTTTCCTGGAGGATGATTTAATAGTAAAGGGCCTGAAAGCGGGGGCTAAAACCTATCTTTTAAAAGACCTTCCCTCGGAAAAACTGGCTGAGTCTATTCGCGCCATTTACCGCGGTGATATTTTTATGCAGCCTGAAATCGCCGCCCGCCTGGTAGCCCAGGCTGCCGGACAGCTTCCCGCCGGTGAATTGCATGAAAAATATGATACCCTGATAGAACCGCTGACCCGGCGGGAGCTAAATATCCTGGCACTGATGGCTGAAGGCTTAAGCAACTCAGCTATTGCCTCCCAGCTCCATTTAAGCGAAGGAACGGTGAAAAATCATGTCAGCTCCATTTACGGCAAACTGGGTATCAGCGACCGCACCCAGGCGGTATTGTTCGCCTTAAAACACCGCCTGATATAAATATATTAGCGGCTAAAATATCTCAGAATAGATAATAATTTACTATTAATCTAAAATATTTCCTCCGAAAGAGAAACAGTTATTCCAATAGCTGGTCATTGTGCCTACGTGAACTCCACGGGTACTGGTTGCATGCAATATTTGGCTGTCTCCCATATATATTGCTACGTGGTTTACGGTTCCTTCCGAATTAGTAAAAAACATGAGATCTCCACGCTGTAAATTTCTCCAGTTTGTTGTTGTTTTACCATTCTGACTTACATAGGCAGCTTGAGTTCTTGAATTGCCCGGTATCCATGATCCTGTTGCATCAAAATATGTTCTTCTCACAAAATCAGAGCAATCAAACGTAGCTGTACTGGAACGGCTTGAGTTATATTGATAAGGGGTGCCTACATATTTTAATCCTTCCTGAATAACCTGTTCTCTTATATTGTCTGCGACATTAACTATGCGTCTTGCAAAAAGGGCATAACGTAAGGCATCCTGTGAACTTAGGCTGATGGCCCGAATTGTTCCATATGGCCGCCAAGAAAGAATGAACTGGTTGTTCCCTATATAAACGCCGGCAGAAGTTAAATTGCTGGAGCTATGTCCGAAAAAAATGATATCTCCTGGTTGTAAATGTTCAGCTCTTCTTACCAACGTCCCCTGCTGTCTCAACGCATCTAAGGTATCAGGCAGTTGAATTCCTACACTACTGTATATGTCTTGTACTGCAGTAGCGGAATTTCTAAAAACTGGCCTTCCTTCGTACTTTGAAGCTTCGTTAGCTATGTCTCTACCTGTTACCTGGGCAAAAGCCTGTCCACTTACCGAGAACACCAACATTAAAAGAACTGTAATGGTAAGGAAAATCTTGCTGTGCCATTTCATTTTCATGAGTAAATTCCTCCTAAAAAAAGTATTGTTATGTAAACTTTATATTTTAACTATAATAGATTCCAAACTAGAAATCAAATGTAATTGCTTCCAATAAGATACATTTTTAGACAGTATATAGCTGATATGTAATTGCTTATATGCAAAATAGGAAGTTTTTTTTCATCATTAAATTAAGCATTCTGATATAGTCTCCGGTTTGCAATATTAAGCATATACTGTCAATAAGTCTGTAAGCCGGGAGTGATAAATTTGATTGTAAAACAAAAAGAACCCATAGAGAAAAACGTTATTATTGGTGTTTTTATTACTAAAACACATGCACAATCTCTCATCACAATGAATCCTCAGTTTGTCAATTCTCATCGGTATATTCGCTACATTGAGCTGGCCAAAGCTAATCAAGACTTGGATGTTACCCTGTATTTTTTTACGACTGATGACGTGAGCTTTGAGAAGAAATGTGTAATGGGAATCTATTACAATCACCAGGACAGTACTTGGCAGAGAAAAAGATTTCCACTACCGCATCTATTGTATGACCGGGGAGGGGGAAGTTCGAAAAAATCAAGGCTTGTAATTAAAAAGTTTTGGGAACTGGGTATTAAAAATATTAACGCCCGGCACTACTTTGACAAGTGGGATTTATATGCCCGGTTATCTAAACTAGATACAATTTCACCACACTTACCTTTCACAGTGAAGGGAGATAAGGCTATAAATATTGTTCAAATGCTCAACCGGTATGGCCACGTATATGTAAAAAAGCGAAGAGGAAGCTGTGGAACAGGGGTCATACGCATAAAAAAAAGTGGTCCTGACAAGTTCAGATATTATTACTCATACCATGGCAAACTGTTCTCCGATATATTTCCTAAACAGGAATTAAATAAGATTCTTTATCATTTTTTTGCTGAAGAACCTATACTTATTCAAAAACCCATCGAACTGATGAAAAAGGGTCGATGCATTATTGATTTCCGCAGTGAAGTTCAAAAAAATAAAAATGGCCGGCTCATTGTTTCCGGGACAACAGCACGTATAGGTAAGCCTGGCTCACCGATTGCTTCTAATACTCATAAAGAGGATTATTATCGTATAAAGAATTTCATGAAATATTTGTTGCAATTAAATGCACAAAAAGCAAACGCGCTGCAGGCAAAAATTAATCGTTTTCTACAAACCGTATTTAGAGCTGTTGAGCAAGCTTACGGTTCATTCGGTGAAATGGGCATTGATTTTGGCCTGGATAAACAGGGGAATCTGTGGTTGATTGAATGTAATTCCAAATCAGCTAAAGTTGCCTTGTATAACGCGTTCGGCCGACAAAAAGTAAGGCAATCATTTAGTAACACGTTAGAATATGCCAAATATATGGCAAAGAAGCAAAAAAACTATAAGAAAGGTGCAAAAGTAAAATGCCTGCATTGATAACGGCTGCTCTCTATTATGATCCTAAAAGCAAAAAATGGCACATTTATTCAAAAGGAAAAACTGCTGGTAAACGCCAAACACTGTATTGGGGCGTGCCGCATACACCCATCAGGATAATTGCACACAATAATCTTCTACCATCAGCAGCATTGCCAACGAAAGCATTGGCAGCACCGGGAAATCCACCTGTATTAGGGCCGCTCATCGGCATATTAAGCGCACAAGACCGGAAAGGATCACTGAAGGGCAATTTTAACAATTATAAAGCGATTATAAAGACTGGGCAAACAATCGGCGGCATAGTCTTTACCTTTACCCCCAGCAGCATTAATTGGAAAAAGAAAATCATCCGAGGACAAATATTTAATAAAGATAAAAATCAATGGATAACATACCCTTTCCCATTCCCTAACGTCGTTTATAACCGTATTCAGGACCGGCCCCATGAAAATCAAAAAAGCAGCCAGTCGTGTATACGGCGATTTATGTCCTGCCCGGGTATTACATTGTATAATCCAGGGTTTTTCAATAAAGAAGAGATCATCAAAGTGTTAAACAAATCACCTAAGATAAAGAAACACATTCCTGAAACAACTCCACTATTGTCAAAAGCTGATCTTGTTGACATGTTACAGCGACATAAAGCCGTCTATTTAAAACCGTCTTATGACAAATTAGGCTCAGGTATTATCCGCGTTATAAAGTCGCGAGTATCAAGCTCGTATATAATGCACTATTATGCTGATGACAACGAATTAACAAAATACCAGGCTTACAATATTTATCAGTTATGGAGCAAGATCCAACAACAGATGATCCACTCACAATACATTGTACAAAAAGCTGTTCCTTTGGCTGTTGTATCCAATTGTCCATTTGATTTTCGTGTGCTGGTACAGAAAAATTATCAAGGCTTTTGGAAAATATCAGGGTTGGGCATACGCGCTGCCGCACATCCTAAAAGTATCACCACTCATGTACAAAGAGGCGGCCGTATTGATACACCTCAAAATGTACTGCGAAAATCAATTCCATGTAAAAAACCTGCCAGGATCATACAGCGCGTACATCGGTTATGTATTGCTGCTGCTAAAGTGCTGGAACAACATCAAAACCTTCTGGGTGAAATGAGTATTGATGTTGGACTGGATCACCATGGGTATCCGTGGATTTTTGAAGCAAACGCCAAACCAATGAAATTTGATGAACCTGAAATTAGAAAAAAACAACTTGAGCAAGTTATTCGTTATGCTCAGTTTCTAACATTTAGAAATTATCGCAAAAATCTGTAGTATAGACTAAGTCCCCCATATCTGCGATATGAGGGACTTAGTTTTAGTTATTCCAAAGGTTCTTCCTTTCGGATCCGGGTCTTTTTTTTAAATATAATAATCTGGCGTACTCCAGCGTCAATAGAAACTGTGGAGATATTCCTACGGTATCTTCGATTCTCTTTTCCGGCAATTTGCTGGGTTTAGAATTTGACTCTAACAACCACACCTTGCCGTACTTATCCAAAGCGACATCGATTCCGATTTCTCCGAATGGTCCGAATTCTTTTTCGATATAACAGGCGATATTCTTGCATATATTCTTAATTTGCCTGTCTGACGGTATGCCGGGGTATTTTTCTTTTAAAGCAGGAAAAATATCACGGTAATTCATTACCTCCCCACCCAGTGAGATATTAGTAATTACGGCCCCTTTTTTCGCCACCCTGGCTTGATTGTAAACAGCATTCCATATACCGTCTTTGCCTTTAACCATGAGTACGCGTAAATCCGTAGGGCGGTTTTTATATTTAATCAGACGTATTCCCTGCTGAATAATAACCCGGTCAGGTTTAAGTCCTATTGTTTTCATTTCTGTGCATAAACCTTTTAAATTTGAAACATACCGTTTCAGGTGAGCACCCTTACGATAATAACGAAAACAGAATCCTTTGGCACACTTTTCCAGGGAAAATACGCCTTTACCACCGCTGCCACCGGAGCTTTTTAGAAAAAGATATCCATATTTCGCAACCTTTGCCCTGATGTCATCTATGCCATGGCTAATCGTAGTTTTAGGTAGATACTTGTTAACGGCTTTGTGTCTTGACAGCTTTTTATGCACCTGCCATTTTTTTAGTTTACAGCTGTTAATATACTGAATCCCCGGATTTTTTTTAAAGCGGGCGCGCAGCGCCTTTACTTCCGCTTTTTCTCCTCCGTCAAAACCGGTTCCCCTGTCATAGATAATATCTGGAAATGGCAGACGGCACCTTAGCCACTGTTTGCTGCCGTCCTCTAATACATACCCGTTGATTGTTTTCTTTTTCCAGTTAATATCCTGCGAAGTAAAAAAATATATGGAACACCTTGCCTTTTGGTTAGCCTGATAAAGCTTTCTGGCAAACTTGGGTATCTTACGTACATATTTTTTTTTCACAAAGACGCCGATTCGTGGTCTGAGGTGATTGTGTTTTGCCCTGGGATACACCTGCTTTGCCTCCTCTTTATTGCTGGATAGCAGCAGTTTTGTTGTTACTTATTTAATATATTCCGATAGGTGCATGCAATGTTCATGATTTTCCTGATTATTGAGCATATACTGAAAAGTAGAATGACCGTAAACCAGGAAGGAATGTATTTGCTCTATCAACCCTTATCGTAAAATTTTCAATAACATCTATCTTTCATAGGCATATATTGAATATATATATTTAGCATTCTGGTACCCAGGTTTAAAATCGTTTGAGCTGTGAAAAACCAGTCAGGTAGAAGAGTTTTTAACTAAATCTGGGTGAAAGGATATCAAGATGTACAAGATTAAAGAAAAGGAGACGTTTCCCATTGCTTAGCGACAAAAAGAGTTACCCAAGGCCTGTCATGGCTGTGTTAGTGAGAAGTAAAACCATATCCGGTATGCAAAAACAGATGGCTGCCCCCCGGATTCGGATGATGGCGGAAGCGAACAAAGAAGTCAAGAACATCCTTTACTTTTTTTCACTCAGAGAGGTAAAGTTGAGAGAGCAAAAGATTACCGGTTACTATTGGCATATAAAGAAGAACAGGTGGTTTAGTAAAGACTTTTTATTTCCTGATGTTTTATATATAAGGATTGGAGTTGGCAAAAGACATACTCAGACTTATAAAAAATTGTGCAGCATTATTACTAAGAAAAACGGTAAATTGATCACTCACTATCGCTTTAACAAGTGGCGGTTGTATCAAACTCTAAGCAATGATCCGGTCCTGAAAAACTATCTGCCTGTGACCAGAACGGTTAAGAAGTCGGATGATATTAAAAAGATGCTTCAGCGCTATAAGGTCGCTTATCTTAAGTCACATTACGGCAAGAAAGGAGAAAATGTCTTAAGGGTAGAGGTTCTGCCTGACGGCGGTTACCGGTACAGTTATTATCGGAATAACCAATTAACGGTTAGGGGGGTATCCGACTTTCAGGCTTTGATGGATGTTGTGAAAAAGTTTTTTAAAGATAAAAAATTTTTATTTCAACAAGGTATTAAACTGTTAAAAATAAAAAACGGGTTTGTCGATATGAGAGCAGAGCTGCAGCGTAATGGAGATGGAAGCCTGGATATAGTAGGCATTTCAGTACGACATGGAAGGCCCGGTTCACCCATTACCACCCACGGAAAAGCTTTAAGATTTGACGATTTCTTTGTAAAGTATACGGTACTATCAAAAGATCAGCTGAAAAAGTTTCGTCCTGCCGTTCAAAGGTTTCTCTTCCGTGTCTATGAATATCTCGATAATTACTACGGCAATTTCGCGGAAATAGGCATCGATTTCGCCATTGATACTAACAATAAAATTTGGTTTATCGAAGCAAATTCTCAGTCGACTCATGTATCCTTACGTAACGCCTATGGCGAAGCGGCATTCTACAGGTACAATAAAAACATCCTGGAGTATGCCAGGTACTTGTCTAATAGATCCAAAAGAGATAAATTAGCATAACCATCATCCTGCCTGAATATGGAAACTTTCTTCATCCTTGTCACTCCTTCACGTTCTCTGAAAAAACCCATCGGAACAGCACTGCAATCCACGTGAGAGAAATCACAGTCCCCATTACAATTGGAAACATGGGGATAGGCTCCCCATACTGGCGGGTAATAAGAATCATTTCCCCAATCCAGTAGTTTCGGCAAGTGTATTAGCAGCCAACGGCATTAAGAATTTGTAGCTTTTTAAAAAAATAATTTGACATATAATTAAAAGCAAATTATAATATGAACGTGTTCACATATGAATACGTTCATATTATTGTTAGGAGGTCATTTATGGGTTTAAGAGAGAGAAAAAAGAAAAAAATCTTGGAAAACATTATTCAAGCTGCCAAAGAATTGTTTTTAACCAGGGGATATGCAGGAACTACGTTGGAAGAAATAGCGGAAAAAGCAGAGATTGGCGTAGGGACCCTCTATAACTATTTTAATTCAAAGGCTGATATCTTTCTGGCTGTTATGGCCGATGAGTTAAACTTGACCGAAGAGGACAACCACCTGCTGGAGCAGGATTTAGAAACCAGTGTGTTGACTTTGATTATGGAATTCGTATGGAAAGTGGTAAAGCCCCTCCAGCTTATCAGCAAAGAAATGTGGCGGCAGATCTTAGCTGTTGCCCTGGGAACCCTAAAAACCGATAATGCCCTGCTCCGGGGACTGGTAAAGCTGGATTACAGGACCATTGATAAACTTCAAAAATTCCTTGATTATCAAAAAGACCAGGGAAAACTTCTTGCTGACTTTTCCACCCGCGAAGCATCCTTTGTGATATACAGCATCGTTATAACACAGTTCATGATTTATATTTATAGTCCCCAGATAACCCTGGAGGAAATGAAAGAAAGTATAGAACAACAGATCCGGTTTGTATTTCAGGGAAAATGCTTGTAGAAAGGAGTAAGAACATGTTTCTGGAAGTCAATCAACTGACGAAAATATATCATATCGGAGATGTCCCCTTCAGGGCTCTGAACAAGGTGAGTTTTTCCATGGAGAAGGGACAGGTGTCAGTAATTCTTGGTCCTTCAGGTTCGGGCAAAACTACCGTTGTCAATATCATCGGCGGTATAGATTCTGCAGACGAGGGCCGGGTAACAGTTAAAAACACAGAAATAACCTCACTTTCCCACCGCAAACTTACCGAATACCGTAGAGATTCCATCGGCTTCGTGTTTCAGTTCTATAACCTGATTCCTAACCTGACCGTGGCAGAGAATATTGAGGTGGCCTCTAATATCAGCAAAGACCCCATGGAAACTAGTAAAATCCTTAAGTCCATGGACATGTCAGGCCTGGAAAACAGGTTCCCCAGAGAACTCAGCGGGGGACAGCAGCAGCGGGTATCAATTGCCAGGGCGTTGGTAAAGAACCCGGAACTGCTTCTGTGCGATGAACCCACCGGTTCCCTGGACTACAAATCCTCCAAAGATATCCTCACATTAATTGAACAAATTAACCAGGAATTTGGAACTAACATAATAATTATCACCCACAATCAAGCCATCGCAGCCATGGCCCACCGGGTCATTCATATGAGAAGCGGTGAAATAACACGGGACATTACCCAGGAAGCTGTCCCTGCCGAAAGGATTGAGTGGTAATGTTCATGGTTATCCATAAAAAGATACGTAGAACTTTAAATGAACAAAAAGCTCAGTATATCGGATGTACCCTGTTGATTGCCTTGAGCTGCGCCCTCTTTGTTATTATCAACATTATGGGAGCCAATATTATCCTGAGTATGGATACTTTAAAAACCCAACACAACCAGGAAGATGCCAGTTTTATCCTGCAGGAAACAGTTAAAAATTTAGATAGTTTACAGAGAAAATATAACATAGACTTGGAAGAGCGATTTGCTGCAGATTACCCTTTTAACAGCGGGACAATCCTCAGAATCCTCAGCAGCACCCGGACAGTTAACCGCTATGCGGTGATTCAGGGAGAAGAATTACAAAAAGACACTGATATACTGGTGGACCCGGGTTTTGCAGCAGCCCATGATATCCGTATTGGAGACCGGTTGGACCTGTTCCAAAACACATTTACAGTGACTGGTTTTGTTACAACCCCCGATTACATTTATCCTCTCAAAAACGAAAACGATATCCTTAAAAACTCAGATACTTTTGGTATCGCCGTTGTCACCCGGGAAGCCTTTGAGAACATTGGACATGGATATTTATTTTACAGTGTCAGAGGAGAGACCGCCGAATTTCGCGAACATCTGTCGAAAGAAAACCGGATAATTAAATGGATAGACAGGGATAATAATATGCGCATTGCCTTCATAGAAGGAGACATTCAATTTATCGAACCCATGCGAGAAATTATTCCCTCCACAATACTGCTTCTAACCGTAACACTGATTTCCGTAATCCTATGGAGACTTCTGAAAAAGGAGTTTAAACAAATTGGCGTTCTCTATGCCCTGGGTTACAGGAAACAGGAAATCCTCAGGCACTACCTGTTAATTCCCCTGTTTATGGCTTTGGCCGGAGGCATCACAGGCACTGCAGCAGGTACTTATCTTGCCTCTCCAGTTACCATAGCGGCAGCCCGGTTCTACCACCTGCCTGTCCTGAAGCTTGACTTGCAGCCGGTTTATTTAGTAGTTAGCCTGTCCCTGCCGTTCCTTTTTCTGATCCCTATCACTTCATTAGTAATTATGAAAGCACTGCAGCTATCCCCCCTGGCTCTGATCAGGGGAGACATCAGCAGTGGAAAAATCAGCCGGCTGGAAAAAGCCGTAACCCTGAACCGTCTTACATTTCACAACAAGTTCAGAATTCGAGACATACTAAGAAATATTCCCAGAACTGTAATTCTCTTTCTGGGAATTGTTCTGGCTTCCGCATTGCTTTTGATGGGATTGTCCATGAAAGATTCTATTGACTACCTGATGAAACACAGTTTTGCCGAAACATTTCAATATGAGCATCATTACGCCTTTAATTCATTTCAAACAGTCAGGCCTGAACACGGAGAAATCCTTTCTTCCCTGCCCGTTACTATTACAGAAAATAAGCAGAATGTCCTGGTATACGGAATTCAAGAAAACTCTCAATTTATTACACTAAAGGACTCCTTCGACAACCCTGTTCCTGTGGAAGGTACTGTTATCACCCGGGCCCTGGCGGACAGGTTAAATATCCAGGCAGGTGACAAGTTTAAGGCAAAAAATAACCTGAGTTCTGAAATAATAACCCTCCAGGTGGACGGTGTTGCAGATTTTTACCTGGGAAGCTTCATATTTATGCCCCTGGCAGAGTTCAATACGGTCTTTAGCCTACCTTCAGATAGTTACCTGGAGATATACTCAGCCCGCCCTCTGGAAATAGAAGCATCATCTTTGCTGTTCAGTACCAACCGGGAAGAAATGGCTGCAGGTTTTCAGGCACTCTTAGAACCCATTCATTACATCATGGGCGTGATTGCTGCTGTGGCTTTTATAATTGGCCTGGTTATTGTATATGTTATAACAAACATGGTGATTGAAGAAAACCGAAGCACAATATCCCTGCTTAAAATTATCGGCTATAATATAAAAGACCTTTATTCACTATTCCTAAAAACCAATACTCCCTTTGTTCTTTTGGGTTACCTGGCTTCAATCCCTTTAATCCTGTCTTCCCTGACGGTTCTTTACCAAACCATAACTGCTGAAATGAATATAAGCATACCGGTGATATTGAAAAATGAGAATTATCTCTTGGGTTTTTTGTTCATCTATACCACTTATCAAATATCCAAAGGATTGAACCGGAATAAAATAAATCGGGTAGACATGGCAGAAATCCTGAAACAGCAGGATTAATTGATATCCACAACCTACACAACCAAGGGGCGCCTGTGCGTAATTGTGCCAGGTAACTGCCATCTAACGCACCATTGTTTCTTAAACAGCTAAGTTATAGCTCTAAATACGGATAAAAGATTTCATATCTTCAAGTGAACTCGTTTCAGCAAGCTGAAACATCGGGAAATCAGGTGGAGACTCTACTCCACCTGATTAAACCCCTCACCTACGCTAACGCTTAGAGGTAAGGGTCTTATACCCTCTAAAAAAGAGATAAAGAATCAAGGATTACTCCGGTCACAGATGACCAGACGTTGATGAGGGAAGGACTGCGCACTATTTTGGAGCTGGAAAGTGATTTCTTGATTACCGGCACGGCTGCCAACGGCGAAGAAGCAGTTGAATTTTGCCTGGAAAACCCCCCGGATGTTGTGGTACCAGCGACCGCACCCAGGCGGTTTTATTCGCCTTAAAACACCGCTTGATTGATCCATGAATTCCGTCTAATGCCATATTGCCCGGAGATTCAGGCCCTTACCTTCGGCAATTTCCAGAATATGCTATATAGGGTCAGTCCTCTACCATAAATAATACTGTTTGGGACCCTGAGAGTCGAACAAAACGATATTAATGTAAAAAAGCCAACAAAATACCCGGGGCTTGCACTGGAATTTTTTGAAAGCCCTTGTTTATTAACAAGAATTCTAACATCTAGATTAGGTTGTCCTTTCTTAGTTATTAATTTAAAAAAATATCTAATTAGATGAATACGCTATGGTTGAGAAATCACAGAACCAGGAATAAAAATCATTGGCTGTTGAAAAAAGGACACGCAAAAAAAATGTCCCGGCATGTATTCCTGAAGAGAAGGTTCTACCTTCGTTGCCACACTTCTAATGTCTTAACGTCTGGGGTTAGATCCTCGTCCACCTGGACTCCATAAAGGGGGGAGCGCCTTCACTAAGCTTGATCTTAGCCTTCCACAGGTAGGTTTTTGGCCATTGGCGGAAGATCTTGATGGCGTTAAACAGAAACTTAAGGAAAAGAGTTCTGGGGCGTGGCTCCCACCCGCCGCTGGGGTTAAGGGTTACTTCCACCTCTTCACCACCGGCTAACCTCATAAGCACCTCTCACCACCCCTGCAGACTCATCCGCGCCAAGAACGAATTCGCCGCTAAGGGAAGTATTATCCGCGATGTGGGTGATTTCCGGGAAGGGTGGGTGAAACTCGGCTGCAAAGCTATGGCTTTTGCGGCTTGAACTAATACGGGCAAAAGCGGGACAGTTCTTTTGCTCTAAAAGCTCATAAAGGGTGTCATTCGGCCCGTAAAGCTTGTTTCCTTCCCCTCTAAGTGGCTTAAGCGCCTGTGACTGTGCCGGACACCAGTCCACCAGAAATGTATCGGCACTGTAGCGCATGAAGTACACGCGAGAACCATTAAGTGGGAATGGGAAGGTATCTGCTTTATGAGTGCGGCCGTTAATGCTGATGGTTACGTCAGTATTGGCCCGGCGGACAAAATCAAACTTAAACATCAAATAGACCGGAAAAGACGAGGGATTAGCCGAAGAGCTTCCCACAGGCGCCAGTAGCGAAAAGGGTTTGGTTGGCTTCTGGCTTTTTTCCACAATTTCAACTTCCACCTTGCGGCCAGCTTTATCATCAAAGGCGAAGGCCACATCAACGCCGCTTGTGGTCACGCTAAACCGGGCATTGGTCATGAGGTTTACAATGGTATCAGCCAACCCCTTTGCTGCTACGTCTATTTTATCCTCTTTAGTCAGGCCAGGTTGCTGGTATACATCGATATAGCCGTCCTTGCGCCAGGCAATAATTCTTAAGCCTGTACCGTAGGAAGCATCATCAAACCACTGCGGCTCAAAGCCAATGTAGATTTCATCCGGATCCTTCTCAAAATTGATGAGGAACAATCGTTCCATGGGACTTATGTTTAATGTAAAAGGTAAATACATGTGAAAACCTCCAGTCGTGTTTGAATAGTCATCCTCCTGGCTCGAGAGAACAGCACTGACCATCTGTCTTCGTTAAACAGGTTTACCAGGATTTTAGTTCCGTTTCTCCCAGGTTGTTCAGGGCGGTGGTCATAGCCTCCGCCAGCTTATCCGGTTCTACGTGCAGCCCGGCATCCAGGAATCCACTTCAATGCCTTTTTCTTTTATTATACCCTCCATTTCATGCTTTAGGATAGCACAGCTCAATATTTTTTGTGACAATTGAATTCCCTCCCTTCTCTTTTAAGTGCTCCGAATATGCCGTTCCTCTGCGGTCCAACATCAATTACGGATACCGGTTTCTGCAGGAATTACAGATTTGCCCGGGCGACTATGGTTTCCGCAATTTCTTCGGCGCTCTTAACAGGAAAATCCTCTGGGGTCAAAAGCCAAGAGCCAAGAAGAGCCAAGAGCCAAGGGGACGTTTTGTTTGGCTTGCCCCATATTTTTAAAATGAGAACCAAGCATTCCTGTAATGCGTGAAAATGAACTTTGAAAAACAAATAACCTCCAGCTATAATTAATGTGTGCTGCTCACACGCACAAAAATCATAAAACCGGAGGTTATAAGAATGAACAACTCTCATAAGCTGGAAGCAATAACAGTAAACACATTGATTGTTGGTGTTCGATATTGCAAAGACACTACAATGGGCAAGGTTTACGGATTACCGCGGCTTGGAACTAGGTAAAGCCCTGAAATTTAAAAACAACAAAGAAGGCTTTGAAAGTATTGTAGCAAGCATAGAAGCGATTTGCAAGTTTAAAAAATTGGATAGAGTTATTGTGGCATGGAGCCAACAGGCCATTACTGGAAGACACTTGCAAACTACTTAATTTTTCGCCAAATAAGAGTGGTGATGGTAAATCCGTACCATACGAAAAGAGCTAAAGAGCTCGATGACAACAGTCCCACAAAAAGCGATAAAAAAGATGCTCTAACCATTGCACGTTTAATACGTGATGGCAGATATTATGAGGTATACATGCCCCATGATATATTTGCAGAATTAAGGGGGTTATCCAACGCCAGAATAAGCCTTATGAAGCGACATAGTGCCCTTAAGAATACCATAACAGCCGTGCTGGATGAATATTTCCCTGAAATCGTGAGTGTGTTCAAAAAACCACTCAAAGGGAAAGCATCAATGCAAATCCTAAAAAGCTGCCATTCCCCTCCCTGATTCTTGAGCTGGATGTAGATGGGGTACTTGTAGAGATTAGGAAGGCTGTTAAAAAGACTGTTGGCATAAAAAGGCACAACAACTTGTAGAAGTAGCCCAGACCTCTATAGGCGTCAATTATGGACTCGGGGCAGCAAAGTTAAAACTGGAGCTAATGATTGAAGAATTAGAGCTTTTAATGAGGCAACTGGAGCAAATAGAAAGTGCTATTGAACTGGCATTAGATAAGACTAGGATGAAAGAAATAATACTTGGCATCCCAGGCATCGGTATCGTTACAGCAGCTAGTTTCCTAGGCGAGATTGGAGACCCTTTGAGGTTTGCACATCCCTGCCAGATCAATAAAATGGCTGGCTACAACCTAGTAGAAGACAGTTCAGGCAAGAATATAAGTGGGACCTATATTTCAAAACGTGGCCGAAAAAATTTGAGAAATGTGCTATACCAGATAAATTCTAACAACATCATTCATCCTCTTCCTATGTTTTCTTACGATCAATTATCTGGTATATTCCTTTATGGATTTTGAAGAGATTTTAAAAAGTTTGCAAAAATATATTATGATATCCATCTCTGCATATGAATAATGAAACCCGCACTCTGCTTCCCTGTTAACTTCAATGAAGCAGAGAAAGAAAAAATAACTACATAAAAGATTTTATATCTTCAATTAACAAAGGCACTATTTGTTCCTGGTACCCTGCTTTTTTCACGTCCTGCATTTTTTCTTTTAGGGGGAGAAGTGCCGGAAGGGTTATGCCCTTCAATTTATGGAGGCGAGCCTCAGACAGCGCTACCTGGGAAATACAGCTTTCATAGTCTGCAGTTGTAAAGCGCCAGAGTCTGGCCAACCGGGGATAACGCTGTAAAAGCCGCTGAGCTATCTGCAGGCCCTCCGGGTCAAAATCACCGGAGTAATAAATTACATTTCCGCCCTTTACCAGCCTGTCAAAGAGTAAAAAGGCCGCCAGCTTAAACTGGCCGTGGCTGCATACCACGGGCGGAGGGAGGGCTCCCGGGAATTTGTCCAGCAGTCCGGAAAATACACCGGAATTTTCTACCACAAAAACAACTTTTTTATTTATTTTAACTTTGAGTTCATTGTCTTTTATAGAAAAGGCATCCCCCGAATTACAGGTAAAGTTTTTCTCGCAAATAAGCCGGGATTCCTCTAAACTGCTGCAGACAGCCGGCTCAAGTCTGTTAATACGGGTAATCTCCCGCAGGGGAACATTTAAGACCATTCCATCTTTCCAGGCGTTCTGCCACATGGAAACAGGTTCCTTTTCTTCTCCCCTGAAGGCTAATAGACCGGTACAGGTTACAAAATTTAAAAGATCATCCCGAATCAAGCCAAAACGGCCTAGAAGTTCCGTTACTTCTTCGGCAGAGAGGCTTCTTCTCTTTTGCTTAGGCTCACTTTCACGGCTACATATAAATTGCAGGGCGGAAATTAAAAACCTGCCCTGCTCAGTATTTAAATCAAAGCCATGGGGATCTCCGGTAATTCTGCTGGCGAATACCGGTAACCGTTCATACTTTGTATTTTCTTCACACCGCTGGCTATCTCCCAACTGGTAAAAGGAGGCCAGCTCTTCCACGGCTTTCAACACATTTGTCAATTGTTTCTGCAAAAGTTTTGGAGCCTGTTCATAAGCTGAATGAATTCCCCTGGTTCCGGCCCCTTTCTGCTGGATATGTTCCAACCACAGACGGCAGTTCTCACTACTGAATTCCCGGTAAAAGCTCTGGAAGAAAGCACTTTTTTCTAAAAGAATTCGATTTTTCTCTTCAGTCCTGGTCGTTATGGACTTTCCGTGATAACCTTCTAAAAGCTCTTTCAATTCAACCCCGGCAAATCTGGTTTTCTTCAGAGCCTTTTTAAATGCGGCCAGAGAAATGGAAGCGGAGTCCTGCCGGCTGTAATCTCGACCCATAATTCCCGATAGAGCATCCTTTTCCTCCGGCTTTAAATTTAGAAGTTTTACAGTCCCGCCCATACGGCCCAACCGGTAATAATTCTTATTAAATAGATGAAAAAGTCTTTTAAACCCGGGTTCTTTCTGAAAAAACTCTACGGCTTCCTTCAGGAGCGCAGCATTTCCGGACTTTTTTACCTGTTCCTTATGATTTATATCCTTTTTCTTCATCTCCCTGCCTCCGCAGTCACCCCGGAATATCCAGTAAAATCACCGGCATCTTCTTCAGAAAATTGCAGCAGTTTCCTTACTTTACCATTCCAGTGGTAGCGCACCACGCTGACATAAGGAACATTTAACGGCCTTACCAATTCACAGATGGATAGGGCAGAGACCGTATCGTAATCTCCCCAGAGGGACTGGGAATTGATGATATAGTTGAACCCCAGTTTTTCTATCAGGTCAAACATATCCCGGATATTGTTTTCATCCACTCCGGCGAAGGCTTCGTCCAAGGAAATGATATAAGGGGCATCCTTTCGGGCCTCCAGGTAGCGGGAATACGCTGCGGAAAAAAGAGGAATATACATGGCCATGGCCTTCTCCCCACCGCTGAAGGTATAAAATACATTGTTAGTCAGTTCTTTTTTCTGTTCTCTTTCCTTGCGATAATACAGAATAAAGGAAAACCACTTCCGGTAGTCCAGCATTTCTTTAATAGCCTGGTGCAGTGTTTCACCGTAGCCCTTTTCCTCCAGCACTTCCTTGGCCCGTTCTATTTTTGAGCGAAAATGCCGGGTAACCCGCTGCATGTCCTGCTCTTTCAACAGCCGGGGATCCATGCGCAGCAGTTCCACCATATCCTGCGTATCCATTTCCTCTTCATAATCAGCGGTGCGGGGCTTCCAGCGCAAAGAAAAGGTTAACCCGCTGGAGGTATTCCTCTTGGCCATCAGCTCATCAATCTTTTTCACCCAGCGTTCGGCCCGGCTGATGCGGCTGCGAATAATTCTTCCCACGCTGTTCATAATGATTTCTTCATAGAGTTCCCGGTCTTTCTCACTCAAAATCTTTTTTTGAAGTTCAATATCTTTATTCATCTTTTCCAGGACAAAGTATGGAGACACCCGTTTTCCGCTGTACTCCAGCAGCATCTGGATTCGGCGGGAGGTCTGTTCCAGCTGAGTCAGCTGAGCTGTTAAGGCTTCGTCCGCTTCTTCCATTTCAATATCCTGGAGGGAAACTTTTACTTCAAATATGGATTTCTGGGTAAGCCGGTATTCCATTAAAACTCCGTGCTCCTGGTAATACGTGCGGTCCAGGCGTTCCTTTACCTTTTCCCGGTCCAGGGCTGCCGTCAGGGGACCATGCTCCTTCCAACTCTTCCTGGCCATTTTTAATGCATCTTGTGCCAAATCCCCGGATAAAGAATCTGCCTCTATCACCAGCCCCAATCGGTATTCCTCCTGGAAAATTTTTTCCCAGAGGTTCAAAATCTTTTGGGCTGACCTGATGCTCTTTACAGTATGGCTTACTGAAGCTTCCGTATTTTTTATTAGACTTTCCTTATTGCTGGATGCCTTTTGAACCTGCACCATTTCATCGGGAATCACGCCCAGGCGTTTTTCCACCCGGTTTATTCTCTTCCTGATCTCTTCGGCTCCCATCTCCTGTAAGCGCTGCTCCACCTTCTCCAGGCGGCGGCGGTTTACTGCCAGCTGATCTGCCAGCTCATTGGCCTCTTTATTTAAATCAACTATGTCCTCCTGCAGGGTTTTTAGATTTTCTGTATACTGCCGGAGCATTCTTGTACTGCCGGTAAAATCTTTATAAGCCAGCTCCAGTTTGTGCAGAGATTCCAGGTAGGACCTCATATGCCGGCAGGCTGCTTCATAGGTTTCTAAGTCAGGCCGCAGCTCCATTCCCTCCACCAGCAGACGCAGCCTTTCCTTTACCTGCTGGAGTGTCTCCAGCACATTTTTTACCTTCTCATTTTTTTGCTCCACCTCGTTCAACTGAACTTTCACCTTCTGCCTCAGTTCTGACAGGTTTCTGTATGCCTCCCCGGCATCCCGGTCGGAAGGGAACCCTTTGTACTCTTCCTCCAGCTTTTGTTTCCTTCCCAGGCAGAAATTCTTCTTCTCCATTAAGTTCTCCCGCTGCTCTTTCAGGCTCTCCAGTTCCCGGATCAGGCTCTCTATTACCTGCTGCCGGTATTTACGGCGGGCTTCCTTCCCAATATATTTAGAACGCTCTTCCCGGGGAGCATGTCCCTGAATCAGGGTCAGCCGGTAAGTTCCGTCCTCTTTCAGCTCGGCCAGGCCTTCCCGGGCATCCCTGACCAGCACACTGCTCAATACACTATTAATTTCAGAAGCCGTGACCTCTACTCCTTCTACCGGAGTGGGGTAAAGGTATTCACACAAAGTGTACGCCAGAATCTGAGGGTTTGGTTTAATCACGCGATCATGCTGAAATACCCGGTCCAAATGCTTTTCCGGTACAATCAAGGCATCTAAAAGCCCCATGCGGGTAACCGCAGATTCAATCCGCTCCC
The DNA here is from genome assembly GCF_022558445.1 of Candidatus Contubernalis alkalaceticus. NCBI lineage: Bacteria > Bacillati > Bacillota > Dethiobacteria > Dethiobacterales > Dethiobacteraceae > Candidatus Contubernalis > Candidatus Contubernalis alkaliaceticus. Next base: position 649,340 of record NZ_CP054699.1, on the reverse strand, counting down.
TTTCCTCCGGGGTAACCTCAGGCTTAAACTCTACCGCAGCAAAAAAGGGCAGATAAGGGACCTCCGCTTCCTCCAGCCGGCGGCGGGCCTCCAGGGTATCAGGATGCCTGGGGGGCTCCGGGTCTTTCATACGCTTCCAATCCTGCAGTTCCTCTTCCTTTTCCTTAATTTCCTGTTCTTTCTCTTGAATTTTTTGCTCTACTATCAGCTGCTCTTTTACAATTTTCTGAGCAAAATGATTATAGGCCTTGACCATTGGTTCTTTTACCTGCTCAAAGGTGCAGCCCTCATAGAGCTCACCACAGTAACCGGCCATAAGCTGTATTTCCTCCGGAGAAAGCAAAAGCTCCTGATTATCTTTCGACCACCGGTGGATTTGGGTCAGCAGCTCACCTTTTACCTCTTGGAAATAATCCTGCCATTTTACTTTTTCATTCCGGCGGATATCCAGCTCTTTACGGGCTTCCCCCAGTTCCCTTTCAGCTTCCTGGTATTTGTCCATGGTACGGGCTTTTTCCTGCAGCACTTTTAAAATATCATTCAGTATCTGATCATGCTCACTGCCCTGTTTATTCCACAAATCAAAGTGATATTCATCTCTATAGGATTTTTCAAATTCCTGAAGAAACAGTGCATGACCGCTGAACTTTGATTCTTCCGCTTGATTTGTTAAGTCTCCCAGAAGCCTGGAGATTTCTTTCTCTTTTTCACTGGTTTTATTTTCTTCCTTAGAAATGCTGCCTATCAATGCCAGCTCCCTGGAAAGTTTTTGGCTCAGCATACTATTTTTCTGCCGTTCCTGGCCCTCCAGCCTGGCAGTTTCCTTTTCAATATCTATTTTTTCCCTTTCCACATCAAATACATCGTGCTTTTTCAGGGCCTTTTCTTCCTCTGCTAAAACTTCCTTTTCCTGCCGCAGGTCCGTCATATCTTTTTCCAGCTGAATCAGCTCATCCCGGTATGAATGCAGGCTATCCGTTAATTCCGTCTCTTGTTTTCTCAGTTTCTGAAGGCTGCTGTGGGATTTCATTACCCCCTCAGCTTTTTGAGCCAGGATAAACCGGTTGTACTGGTCGTACTGGTCACACAGCTTCTTTAACGAACGCTGTTCCTTTAGAAGCTGATCCAGCTGCTGCTTTGTCTGGTCCATATTCTCGATGGTATCGGAAAGGGGCCTCAGCTCTTCATCAGAAAGGGAGGGCAGGGATTCGTTTAATATTTCGTAGATCACCGTGGGTCTAAAATCTTTGGAAAGTTTAGGGCTTCTCAGCTGAATTAAAAGCTTTATAAGTTCTTCATAAGCCTCTTTGGATTCAAAGCCAAAGAGGTGCTTGTTTACCAGGTCCATGTATTCCCCCTGGGTGCGGACTACTCTTCCCCCCTGCTCCAGGCGGTTTTCCAGTTCCTGCCGGGTCAGGGGTATTTTCTGCTCCTGGCCCACCTGACTGCTGTACTCAGTTTTGTACAGCTGAAGGTCTTTCCCAATGCGGCGGTTGTCCCACAGGATAAATCCCCAAAAGTTCATGGCCCCCTGCCGCCTGGCCCTGAGGCCTATGCCGGTAGTCAGGTACTGTTCAAGCCCCTGGCGCTTGTATTCCAGGTAAAGATAACCGGTTCGTTCATCCCGATCCACAACATCCTGCTCTCCCAGCAGGTAGTCCTCCATTTTTCGCGACCTGGAACCAAAGGGGTCCAGGCGGTCGGGACTTTTGCGTCCGTCCAACAAGACCGGTATAAAGCTCTGCATGGTCACGGATTTCCCCGAACCGTTGTTGCCCCGCAGAAGGAGCTTTCCATCGGCAAAATAGAATTCTTCCTCATCATAATACCAAAAATTTAAAAGTCCGGCCCGGTTCAGCTGCCACTTACTACTGTTCATCGATATTCACCCCTTCTTTAGAAGGCTTTAGAAAATCTTCGGGATACCTGCATATGGTTCGGGCCAATAAGGGAAGCAGGTAGACCACCCCTGTTTCTTTATCCAGCCGGGCCATCTTCCAATCAATTATGAAAGTAAGTAAATCCCGGGCCGTTTCCGAAAGAGAAGCTTCACGGTACTGCTTGCTCCATCCCACTCCATACAGGTCTTTACATTGCGCCACCCATTTTTCGAAATCTGTTGGTGTGAGGCAGAGGGAACCGTCATGCTGCAGGGGGATATCCTCCTCTTCCTTCTGCCTGCGGGCGAAAGAAGCAAACTGCATGGTGATGTCGGCAATGGCCCTGTTATCAGGAAAAACTGTAAAGAGGGCCTTCCTCTCCGGCAGGGTAAGCATGGCCTCGTTTTGATACAGTTCAAACTGAAAACTGGTATGTCTCTCAATATCCTCGCTGATGCGGTTTCGAAAGTTCCGCAGGTAAAGAAAATCGGGATCACCGCTTCTTCCGGCATACATAGCCGGGGAAAGCATGAGCTGCCGGTAAACCCGGTGTCTTCGTTTTACTCCTGTGCTCTCTTCTGCCCCCTGCCACTCCGCCTCCAGGATTTGTTCTCTGGAATCAAACAGGGATAAATCTTTCGGATAGGAACGCATATAATAACGGGACACCAGGGGTACCTCAAAAAGGGCTTCGTGCGTTTCCAGGTAGCTGAAGCCGGAAATGTCACCGTCTACCAGCTTTACCACCCGGAGTTCTGATGCCGCCTGCAGCACCCGGACCATTGATTTTCGATGCTCATATTGAGTCCAGTCCAGGCCTTCTTCTCCGGGGTATAAGCTCTGCAGCTCTTCGCAGAGGTCCGAAAGTAAAAACTGCTCGTCTATATTTTTGCTCTCCAGGTAGGCCAGCAGGCAGCAGAACAGCCCGTAATCCCGGGTATGTTTAAAGGACTGTATTCCCATCCAGGATTCCGGGCAGGCGGGAACCTTCTCCAGTTTAGCAAAAGCGCGGTGCACAATGAGGTGATAACCCAGTTTTTCCAGGAAGTAAGTTCGAAGGGTATTCTCCCTTTCCCGTATCAGCTGATATATCTCAGGATCATCTTCCCGGATAATCCAGAATTCTTCCAGCAGGTGTTCCGCCGCCTGCCTGGCAGTATCATCAAATATCTGTTTTTTTCTTTCCAATTCCATTCCTTAATCACCTACTCCAGAAATTGAATCATGTAATTAGGAAGCTGCAGGCTGCCGTCCTCCCAAGGGAGAGTAATCCGCCTATCATCTATTTTACTCAGCCTGAATTTTCGCCCCGTCTCCGTCTTAGCCACTAACTGGCGGCTGCCCATACACCGGCCAATCCAGTTAAGAATAGTTTTTCGTATGTAGGGGTCGCTGAAGGAGAGTTCACTCAAAATAATTCTGTCTTTTTTTATCATCTGTTCAATCAGTTTTTGTTCCGCTTCTTTTTCCTGCAGGTACTGTGCCAGCAGCCTTTCCTTTTCCTGCCGATGGCTGATAATGGGGCGGGGCCTGGTCTTTTCCCGGTAATTGCGAACCCTGGGGTTAACCGTAATGACAGTAGCTGGCTGGTCCCATATCTGTACATAGATATCCTCCGTTTCTTTGGGGCGGGAATAAATGTGGCGGGTATGAGATACTCCAAAAACACATGCGGACAGCTCATGGGCTTCCTGCAGATCCTGACAATTTACGAAGCAGTTGGCCAGGTGGAGATAATCCTTTCGGCGGCTCTTAAAATTATGGTGCTTTTCCCCGATCCGCTGAGCAAAACGGGTAATGCGCCGGATGGTTTCGTTGGTGGAACTCTGAAGGTAGACCAGGTCGCTTTCCCGGCCGTCACTCCCCAAAAACCAGGTGCACATGCTCTGCCACCTAATGAAATATTTTCCGGCTACCTCCTCTTTTGAGGGAGTTTCCTCTAACCGGGGAATGCTCAGGTAATACTCTGCCAGTTTTTCAGTAATATGCCGGATCAGCTCAGCGGGCATCTCCCGGAGAAGGGATTCTATGCGAAGGGAAATACGCTGCAGAACAGACATAAAGCTGCGCAGGTACCCGGTAATGGCATCTTTGTAGACTAAAAATGCCTCTGTCATCATCATTTCTTCCACCTTTTCACTTTCCAGGTGGGCCAGATAATCAGTGGCATTCTCCGTTAGTTTTCGGAAGTTATCGTAGATATCTTCCCATATCCCATTTAACTCTTCCGGGGGTAAAGCTTGAACCGCTTGAGAAGAAGAAATTTTAATCAATCCATCCAGGAGACGATCAAAGAGGGTTTTTTCCAGAGAGCCTCCAAAGGAATCCCCCTTCTGCTCCAGAGCCTGGACCATTCTTTCAATTTCAACAGTATAAGGGGTACACTGGTAACGAAATTTTTTCCGTTTGAATTCCTCGATAGTGCTTACTTTCCCCATGTCCTGGCGGGGGATAAGATTTTTCCATTCAACCAGCTGGTTTAAATCCTGCTGCAGCTGTTCCTGGGAATAGTCCTGGAAAAAAAGACTCTGCTTTAGATAGTCCAGTATTTCCTCCGGAAAAAGGTAATGCCTGAGCCTTTCATGCTGTATATAAAAATACCGTAGAATGGCCCTGTATCTCCAGACATTCCCAGCAGTTAAATAATTTACTTCCACGATAGGTTGAAAAAGCTTTGCATCCATCAGCTTTACCCCTCCATGTTAATAATTGTAGCATAAATTAGAGACTGCTACAATTGAGTAACCCTGCCCTTTACTCATCCTCTTTTAAACTTGACCGTATACAGCCCCCCTATCCCGGTGATACCATGAATTTTCCTGAGGGGTGATATCCAAAAGCTGGTAAGCCAGACATTTTATAAATTTTTTAGGATTTCAAAGCTGCAATAACCTGCTGAAAAGTTCCATTGGATAGGTACTGAGTAAGCTCATGGTTCGACCTGAAAAATGACTTTGTCATATTCCAAGCTATTCCAAGCTGTTATAGAAAAATTAAGGGATAATCCAACCCATGACGGTTATTAATATGTTGATAAGTTTTACAAATAAATTATGAAAGGAGAGAAAATATGGAATTTTTAACCTCTTTTTACCACTGATTATTTCATATGGGGGGAAAATTCTGCTGTCAATAGTTTTTTTAATCGTCGGTTTACGGGTTATTAATTTTTTGGCTCATTTGACTACTGGTAAACTTGAAAAAGCAAATATTGATCCCTCCCTGCAGCCCTTTTTGGTGTCCGTGTCAAAAACAGTCCTTCAAATATTGCTGGTAATTTCCGTCGCTTCCATGCTGGGGGCAGAAATGACCTCCTTTATAGCAGTCCTTGGGGCTGCCTCCTTTGCCGTAGGCCTGGCCCTTCAGGGAAACCTGGCAAATTTCGCCGGAGGAGTTTTAATTCTTCTGCTAAAACCTTTTAAAGTTGGGGATTACATTGAAGCTGTAGGATATAGCGGCACTGTAAAGGAAATTCAAATTTTCTACACAATCCTGGATACTCCAGATAATAAAAGGATTATTATCCCTAACTCCAATCTGTCCAACAACGGCACCACTAATTACAGTATAAACCCCACTCGAAGGGTTGACTTTACCTTTGGTGTCGGCTATCAGAATGATATTTCTAAAGTAAGGAGCATACTCCAAAAAATAGCTGAAGAACATCCCATGGTTTTCGATGACCCCCCACCTCAAATTGTCCTGGGGGAGCATGGTGACAGTGCCATTGTTATCTATTTCAGGGTATGGTGCAATAAGGAAGATTACTGGACCATTTACTTTGAAGTTTTAGAAAAGGCCAAGCTAGAATTTGACAGAGAAGGTATCAATATCCCCTATCCTCAAATGGACGTACATATGATTAACCAGTAGAACGAAAAAAGTTGAGGGAACTCCTCTCTTTCCAAAAACCCGGCAAACTATGCATGAGGCTGTTCCCCCCCCACCCACTTCAGCAGTGCCGGTTTTAGCTCAGAGTTCCAGGCCTTTGAAATTCCCCTGGTGGATTAACCCGTTTAAGAAATATTTAAAGAAATAAGAGCCTCTCGGCTCTGAAATATCCCCGTTTTGCTTTTTTCCCTGGCAGCCCTTGACATTTTTACCACCTCAATTTAATAGCCTTAAAATATGGGAAAGCCAAACAAAACGTCCCCTTGGCTCTCTTGGCTCTCTGCTCATCAATAATGATATTTATCCGGTAGGGCAATCAGGCTTGGAAAAGAAACGCCTTGTTCACATTCTAGACAGCAATGCGAAGTAAATATAAGAGTTCATCCCCAGGATATAGCCTGAATGACAAAGAATTGCTCCAAATATGGAGCCGCTTTTACTCCTGGCATAAATGAATAGGTAAGATACCAAAAACATGAAGAGGAACCACAAGGACATCGGCACAAAGGTATTTGTGAAACCCCTGCCGGCAAAAATTAAATCGTAGTGCGGGATGTGTATAGCCGCAAAAGAAATGCTGCTTAAAAATCCAGCCCATTTGTAGCTAGATAATCTCTTAGCCAAGACTTCATGAATCATACCCCTGAAAAACAGCTCTTCCCCTATGGGGCTAAAAAGCATAGATAAAAAAGTGATGACCACAAACACTCCAGGAGTAAGCGCTTCTCCTTGGGCACTATATTCTCTTACAACGGTCATTCCCCAATTCTCAGTACCGGTTCCATAGAGCAGATGACCAAGCCAATAAATAACTCCAGCACCTAAAACCCCTATAAAAAAAGAAAGTAATAACCAAACCCGATTATCAGCTTTTTTTATCCCAATTTTTCCTCTCCCATTCTTATGGAAAAAAACTACAGGTAAAACCCACATAATGAGAAAGCCCAAAACCACTACATTGATTTCTTCCCTAACAAGGCCAATTATGCGTATTATCCCCAGCAATACAAACATCACAACAATAAAACGGATTTCTGATTTGAATACTTTTTCCCAAAGTGGCCTTAAGAAATTCCCCTTCATATTTCTCCCACCCTTCCCTGATTTATATTTTTCCTGAACTTCCCTATCACACCCGCTCAAGGTTCTTTTTTTCAGATTTTTCATAATAAACTAAACCCGTTCTACTTGCAGGGACAAAAGCTCCACCCCTGCATCTCTCAACAGTAAGATTAAACCGTATACGGCAGACATGTCCGATAATTCTCCGTTTAAATAAGTTGTGCCGTCTTGTTCATGACTGATGGCAAATTCGGCAAAGTAATCCTTTATCCAGGAATCAAGGTGAGCCAGGGAACGTACCCGCACCCGCCAGACATATTCTTGTGATGCAACCTTGTAGTTACCTTTCTTATTATCCATTTTTCGCCCTTCCTCCCTTATTTTTAATATTAATCTGTAAAAGCTGGTGGGACAGAAGGATCAAAATACTTTTCAACTTCATCCAACACAGGGGTCTTAATTCCGGCTTTTTCTTTAAGTTGTCTGAATTCTTCCCTCAGCTGCAGCATCTCGTCACGGGCATTCCTGGCGTGACGCACACCGCCGATATCGAAAAGTTCCGAACCCAGTACACGCTGCAGCAGGGGAACCATGATAAATTCGGGAATATGCATGCCCCAGCGCAGCTTCGGCGGTTCCATGGGAAAACCAAGGGTTCGCAGAACCTGGAATGCTTCGCGCATACCCTGCCAACATTTTCTGATAGCTGCTCGGTTCCGCGCCAGACGATAATTGCATAAACCGGCCATATAAATGGAGCCTGTAAGCGCCAATCCGATTGCCACGTGATAACGCTTCCATGAATCCATATTTCTGCTGAACACTACCGGAAAGCCCGCCGCTTTAAAGGCACCTGCTATTTGCTGCAGACGCTGGCTCTTTTCCCCGTTAAGTTCGCCCATGGTCATCTTTTCTGCCACCATGTAACGGACAACGTAACCGTCACGCTCGCCACCGGCGTTAACATGCCCCAGCAGAACCCTCTCACGTCCCAAAGCGTCAATCATGGGTTGCGGGCCTTCCGAGTCATTGTGCATAAAAAGAAATGCCGGTATATGAGGGTTTGTCGCTAATGCCGGAAGTGCATCGTGAAGCTGATTTTTTTGTATTAACACCACACACACATCAAAGTACTCGTTCTCCGGAATACTGTCAACCAGGCGCACATTTGTAGTGGTTCGCTCTCCCGTATTAAACTGTTCCAGTACAATACCGTGCTTTTTCAGGTCCTCATACCTGGAACCACGGGCTACCAATGTCACTTCCGTTCCCGCCTCATGCAACCTGGCAGCATACAGACTGCCCAGAACACCCGCACCGAAAAACAAAATTTTCATCTTTTTCATTATCTGTTCAGCTCCTTCTTTGTTATGACTTTATATTAACTCAGTCCCCTTTATTTTAGACCTGCCAACCAGGAGGTTTTGCAAATGCAGCTAAAACCCCAACCCATGGCTTCAAACCTGCCAAAGGTTGGGTATCAAGATATCAGGTGAAAAAGGGATAATAAGTCTAAATGTCGAAATAATATTTAATTGCAGGCTAACGGAGGTGCAAATTAATGGTTGGTCATATTCTTAAAATTAAAAATATCATCCCCCCGCCGGGTCTTAATATAATCTCCCGTCATCTCATTTTGGAACGTCTGCAAAAAGATTTAACGGCTGCAGAAGGATTTACCCGGGGATTAACCCTGTTTTCAGCTCCCGCCGGCTACGGCAAAACAACCACCGCAAGAAACTGGCTTTCGGGTCAGGAAAACAGGACTGCCTGGTATTCCCTTGATGAGACAG